>NC_014844.1:2419406-2721831 GCF_000176915.2 Pseudodesulfovibrio aespoeensis Aspo-2 | reverse complement strand
GCCTCAGCCGCGTGTATTTCACCACCGTGGAGCAGGGCGCGTTCGTGCCGGTGCGCGATGAGCAGTGGGAAGCATGGCGCAGGTAAGAAGTCTCTCCATCTTCAAGAAGACCGGGATTCTCGCTGTGGTCCTCTTCGGCGTCATCGCCATGCTGACATCGGTCCTGGCCGCGTACATGCTCTACGACCGGATGGTGGAGGAGTACGTCAGCAAGGGAACTGCCATCGCCCAGTCCATCGCGGGCGCGAGCCAGGATATCCTGCTCAACCGCGACGCGGCCACGGTCCAGGCCATGATCGACCAGTACCTGGAAATCGACGGCGTGGCCTACGTCTTTGTCATGGACAGCGATCGCATCGTGGTCTCCCACACCTTTGTGCCCGAAATGCCGCCCCGGCTGACCACTCTGGCCGAGCCGCAGGACGCGCCGCTGGTGACAGAGGTGGTCGCCGCGCCCCTGGGCCGGATCATCGACGTGGGGGTGCCCATCCTGGCCGGGGTGGCCGGATATGTCCATGTGGGCATGAGCAAGGAACTGATCATGAAGTACTTCTGGGCCGCAGTGATCCAGGTCCAGGCGCTGCTCTTTGTCATCCTGCTGGTCTGCGTGGGCGTGCTCTTTGTCATCACCCGCCGCATCTCCCGGCCACTGCTGCAACTGACCGAGTACGCGGACAGACTCGCCTCCCACGATTTTACGGCGGATATCGAGATCACCTCGAGCGACGAGGTGGGGCACCTGGCCAGGACCATGCGCACCATGGCCGGGGAGCTGGCCCGGCTCTTCTCGGACATGGAATCCGAGGTCAACAAGGCCACGGGCGAGCTGCGCGAGCACATGGTCTATCTCTCGGCCATCATCGACAACCTGGTCGACGGGCTGCTGGTGGTCAGCCCCAGCGGCTCGGTATCGGTCATCAACCCGGCCATGCGGGAGTTCTTCGCCCTGGGCGACAAGGACTATGTGGGCTTTGCCGCCGCCGACGTGTTTCCGGTGGAGGTCTCGGAACTGGCGCTGGCCATCCGCAGCTGCGGCGGGGTCATCCAGTCCGCCGAGATCCCCCTGTCCGACGGGCGCACGGGCAAGGCCGTGGGCTCATCCATCATGGTGGCTGAGCCGGTCAGCCGATGTCTGGGCGGGGTTGTGCTGGTGCGCGACATCACCCGCGAGAAAGCCCTGGACCAGCTCAAGACGGACTTCATCTCCACCGTGTCCCACGAGTTGAGGACGCCCATGACCTCTGTCCTCGGCTTTGCCAAGATCATCGGCAGGAAGATCAGGGCAGGCGTGCTGCCCTCTCTGGGGGGGGATGCGGACGCGAGCCGGATTGCGGCCCAGGTGCTTGACAACGTGGGCATCATCGTGACCGAGGCCGAGCGGCTGACCGAGATGATCAACGACGTGCTCGATATCGCCAAGATGGAGGCCGGGCAGGTGGTCTGGCGCGACAAGGCTGTCTTCATGGGCGATGTCATGCGCCAGGCCATCGAGGCCACGCGCGGGCTGTGGAGCGCCAAGGGGATCGAGGTGGTCCTCGACGTCGAGGAGGGGCTGCCGCCGTTGCGCGGCGACCATTCCCGGCTGGTCCAGGTCATGGTCAACCTCATCTCCAACGCCGTGAAGTTCTCCAGCCGAGGTCCGGTCACATGCCGGGCGCACCTGGACCGCAACGCAGTGCTTGTGTCCGTGGCCGACCATGGGCCGGGTATCCCGGAGAAATTCATCCACGAGATTTTCGACAAGTTCAAGCAGGTGGGCGACACCCTGACCGAAAAGCCTTCGGGCACCGGGCTTGGGCTGCCCATCTGTCGGCAGATCGTCGAGCATCACGGCGGCAGGATCTGGCTTGAGACCGAGCCTGGGAAGGGCAGCGACTTCATTTTCACCATCCCGGCCCTCATGACCCGTCCCCGCGAAGACGCGGTGGACGAGGCGTGCCGGGGAATCCTGCCCGAGCCGGATTCGGCCATGCTCATGCGTCTGGCGGACGAGCGTCATCTGCCGCCGCTCATCCTGGTGGTCGACGACGACCCGATCCTGGGCCTCTATTTCACGGAGCTGTTCGAGGGGTGCGGCTTCCGGGTCATGCTGGCTGCCAACGGCGAGCAGGCCGTGGTCATGGCCAGGGACCACATGCCGGGCCTGATCACCATGGACCTGATGATGCCCGACATGGACGGGCGCACGGCCATCCGGTGCCTGCGCCACAATCCGTTCACCCGGCACATTCCCATTCTTGTCCTCTCGGCCCTGAGTGAGGACATGTCCGCAGGCGGCGACCTGGCCCTGACCAAGCCGGTCAACGACCAGCGGCTCGTGGAGGTGGTCCGCGCCCTGCTTCTCAAACAGGACGTGCGCCGCTCCTGTCTCGTGCTGGGCGATCTCGACGATGTCACCTTTGAGGGGTTGACCGTGTTCTGCCCCAGTGACATGACGTTGTGCCCGCCCGGAGACATCTGGCGGCATGTGGAGAAGGGGTTCAAGGGCATGATCTTCATCCCCGCCGAAATGGCCGACAGGCTGGACCTGGACCTGCTCTCCCGCGTGCCGGACCTGACCGTGATCATCCTGCCCGTGCGTGGCGGACGGGAAAAAGCGGTATAACGGGGTTGCCGCCGTTGCGCAGAGAGTCTATTGTGTGGCATGAATCCTGACGGGCCCGCCGTGGTGCATGCTCGGAGCGTTTTTCATTTCGGTTTGAAGGAGTTTGCGAAATGGGCAGAAAAATCCTCATTGTCGATGACGAGGTCCACATCAAGATGCTTCTGGAGCAGACCCTCGAAGAGCTTGAGGACGAGTACGGCGTCGAGCTGTTCACCGCCTCGGACGGCGAGGAGGGCCTTGCCTTCATCAGGAGCGAGAGGCCCGATCTCGTCTTTCTCGACATCATGATGCCCAAAATGAACGGCTACGAGGTCTGCCGGATCGTCATGGGCGACCAGAGTCTGAACGAGGTCAAGATCGTCCTGCTCACGGCCAAGGGGCAGGAGGTGGACCGCAAACAGGGCCTGGAGCTGGGCGCGAAGATGTACATGACCAAGCCCTTTGACCCGGACGAGATTCTCAAGGTCTCCAAGGACATGTTGGGATTATAGGCCTGTTTTTCAATCTGCATGACCCCGCTCAAGAAATTCATCCGCCCCGTGGCCCTGCGCAACCTGCTGCGCAAGGCCTTTGACCTGACCGGTGGCGCCTGTCCCCTTGCCATTGTCTACGAGGGCGAGGTGGTCCTGACCGAAGGGTGCGACGCCCTGACGGATCTCGACCCCCAGGCCTATTTCGCCGAGAACAGGCCGGACATCCTCTCCACCCCGCTTCAGTTCGACCTGCTCCACGGCGGCCAGCTCCGGATGCGCCTCTTCGGGGCCGATGCGTCCGAGCGGCGTGAAGCTGGCGACCGGCTGCTCGCCTTTGCCGCCTACGCCATCCAGGAGTTCATCGACATGGAGCGCGCCCGGCGCTCCATCGCGGACGAGGCCCTGGCCAAGTATCGCGAGCTGGCCCTGCTCCATCGTTCGGTGCCGGTCATCAACACCTCCCTGCGCATGCGCGACGTGGTGGACGCCCTGATCAACGAGTGCCGCCGCGAGAATTATCCCGGCGAGTTTGGCATGGTCTTTCTTGCCGAGCCCGGCTGCGCCCGGCTGCGGCTGGCGGCCCAGTTCGGTTTCCCGTCCGGCTGCGATCTCCAGCCCCTGGCCGACAGCGAGCTGTTCGCCCGGATGACCCGGTCCGGCCACGGCGAGATCATCAACGATCTGGCGGCAGACAGCCGCTGGCACGGCGAACTGGCCGGGATCAAGGCCATGATCGTCATTCCCATCCTGTCGCCCAACCGGTGCGAGGGCATGCTCGTCCTGGCTTCGGCAGCCACAGGCGTGTTCGAGGCCGCGCACCGCAAGAGCCTGGCCACCCTGGCCTCGGTGACCGGCATCTCGGTGAGCAACGCCTTCAATTTCGAGGGCGTGCAGACCCTGATGAACGCCATCCTCAAGGCGCTGGCCGAGGCCATTGATTCCCGCGATCCCTTCACCGCGGGTCATTCCGAGCGGGTGGCCCATCTGGGCGTGGCCTTTGCCCATCTCCTCAACGAGGACGCAGGATTTACCAGGGCGCATTTCACGGATCAGGAGCTGCGCGAAATATACTACGCGGGTATCCTGCACGATGTCGGCAAGATCGGTATCAAGGAAGACGTGCTGACCAAGGATTCGCGGCTGCCAGAGCGGCGCATGCAGGTGGTGCGGGCCAGGTTCCAGTTTCACGGCCTGTCGTCGGACTTCGACTGGGTCGAGGCATTTGAGCGGGTGCGAGCCCTCAACACGGCCATGAACCCGGACTCCGAGGACCTGGATTACGTCCGGCGGCTCGGCTCGGTCTACTGGGCCGTGGGCGGGGAGAGGCTGCCCCTCTTGTATGAGGACGAGCTGGACGCGCTGCTGCTCGAATACGGCAACCTGACCCAGGACGAGCGCAGGGAGATCCAGCGGCACCCGGCAGAGAGTGAGCGCATCCTCCAGCATATTCCGTTGCAGGAGGGGTATGCCAACATGCTGACCATCATCCGCCAGCACCACGAGCGCATGGACGGCAGCGGCTATCCCGATCGGCTCATGGGCGACGATATCCTGATCCAGAGCCGGATCATGGCCATTGTGGACATCTACGACGCCGTGACCCAGGAACGGCATTACAAGCCCGCCTTCACCCGCAGCGAGGCCATCCGGATTCTCGACGGCGAGGCCGGGCAGGGCAAGCTCGACCGCCAACTGGTGGCCTTCTTCCGCGCCAACGTAGCCAGGATCGAGACCCTGTCGGGCCGCGTCAAGCTGGCCCGGGTCACCCATCTTTCGGAAATAGGCAGTTTTTCCGCGCTCTGATGCCGCCACTTGTGCGGCGCGGCGCGTGTTCCCCCCAGTCCCCTCCTGTCAGGGTTCTGGGCGGTTTTTTTGCGCGTCCCGTGCGGGTTATGTCTTGAGGCTCTCGGCCAGGGCCGGGAAGGGGATCTGGCCCTGGGCGAACACCGCCGCGCAGAACGGGCCAAGCTCCAGGCCCGATTCCCGGCGCAGGGTGTCGAACTCGTGCAGGCCGAGCACGGGTGTGATCCGGCTGGTGGGGGCGAGCCGGATGGCGCGCACCTGCTCCAGGGATTCCTCGTGCGAGAAGCCGGAGTCGGCCAGGATGGACAGGCAGCGGTCCTGGGTCAGGGAGCCTGCGGCCAGTCCGGCGTCGATCATGGCCAGCCCGGCCCGACGCAGGCCGCGATGGTGATGGACAAGGCGGTCCAGGGGGTTTTCGAGGTAGCCGAGTTCGTCGAGCAGGTTTTCGGCAAAGGCGAGCCAGCCTGCAATGAACAGGGGGCTGATGATCTGGGAGAGGGGCGAGTCGCCCAACGCGCGCCGCTCGGAGTTGAGCAGGTGGCGGCCCGGATAGGTCTGCCGGGCGGTCATGAACACGTATTCGCGGCGCATCCGTGCCAGCCGGGCCGGGTCGTCGCGGAAGCCGCGTCCGCTGAACATCTGCGGGCTGACATAGCAGCGCGAGGGTTCGTCGGGCCAGGCTCCCAGGGCCGGATCGTAGTGGATGGGCCGCAGGGTGGAGGCCATATGCAGGGGCTGCGGGTCGATGCGCAGTCCGGAGTCGTTGAAGACGCCGGGCAGGGCGGTCTCGTAGACAAAGGCGCGTAGCCGGTGAATCTCGCGGACCACGGCGTCCATGGGCTCGAGGGTCTCCTCTGCCGGGCCCCTGTATCCGGCCAGGGCATCGCGCCACTTTGTCCCAAGCTCAGGTTCGAGCTTGCGCAGCCCATGGGCGCGCAGGACGAATTCGGCCTCGGCGATGGCGAACATCTCGGCGGCGGACCGGTCAGTGCCGAGCAGCCCGGCGGCCATGAGGGCAAAGGGCGCGCCTTCGGTCTCGCGGGTTTCGGGCCGGGCCGCCACGAACCGGTCGTAGTCCCGGAGGGCGTTCAGGCTGTCGCCGAGCAGGCGCGGACCCTTGCCCGCCCGGCCCAGGTCCGTCTCGCCAAGGCCGGTCAGGAACCGGGCGCAGTCGCGGATCATGGTCTGGGTGCGGGAACGGGAGGCGGTGCTCACGGTCTCGATGTTGTCCGGCCCGTGGGCCAGCAGGGCCGGGATGGCTTTGAGCCGTTTGATGAAGCGTTTTTCGCGTGCGGCCTGGTTTTTGGCGGGCATGTCCACGGCCTGCTCCAGTCCGGTGAAGGCCACCTGGAGGTACAGCTCTGGGCTTTTCCCCCAGGCTTTCGCGCCATCGAGCTCGGCGATGGCGCAGGCCGCGCACCGGGCCAGCGCCTGCATGATCCAGCGTTCCGGGCCGCTCGCCTTGGCCGCCCCGGTCTCGAACTCCTTCCTGAAGGACACCAGCCGGGCCACATGCTTGGCGATGCCCCGGCGCGAGAGGTCGTCGAGCCGGTCGAGCCACTTGGCCGAGGCCATGACCGGCGGCAGGTGGGGAAAGGCCCCGGACGCGCACATGACCGGAAAATGTTTGCCAAGATAGGAAAAAAAAGAATCCGCTGATTTGATTTTCATGGAGGGGTTCCGGCTTTGGGGGGGGCTATGTCTTGGCAGTTGCCGCGCGTTTGAGCAGGCTGTGGATTTTCGGGACGAGGTCGCCGAGTTCCGCCTTGGACACCTGGTCGTCGGCGCCCACGGCCACGCCCTTGTGGTGGAGGGTCTCGGTGATGATAGACGAGCACAGGACAACGGGGAGGTTCCGCAGTTCAGGCTCTTCCTTGATGGAGCGGGTCAGGGTGTGGCCGTCCATGACAGGCATCTCGATGTCGGTGACCACGATGTCCACAAAATCGGTCAGGGGGCGGTGGTGCTCGGCGGCCATGCGGCGTGCGTTGGAGAGGTAGCGCCAGGCCAGCTCTCCGTTTTCCACGGGATGGACGGTGAACCCGGCCTTTTCGAGGATGCCGGAGATCATCTTGCGCGCCATGACGGAATCGTCGGCCACCAGGGCCTTGACGTGTCGGCTCAGGATATCCTGCCTGACCTGCTCACTGGCCTCCTGCACGGGCGGCGCGTCCGGGTTGAGGGCCATGCATATCTTCTCCATGTCGAGGATGAAGACGATGCGGCCCGAGAACTTGACCACGCCGGTGATGGAATTGACAGACAGGGACGAGACGTAGCCCGTGGGGGCCTCCACCTGGTTCCAGCTGATGCGGTGGATGCGGGTGACGCCCGAGACCAGGAAGGCGCTCTTGGTCCTGTTGAACTCGGTCACGATGATCTTGGGCGGTTCGTTTTTCGCACGGATCTTGCCGAGCCAGCCCGCCAGATCGACCAGGGGGATGATCTCGTGGCGCAGGTTGAACGCGCCCAGCACTGCGGGGTGGGAGACTTCGGGCATGTCGGTCAGCTCCGGCATCTGGAGAATCTCCAGCACCTTGGCCACATTGATGCCGTAGTAGCCCCGGTACTGCCCGGAGGCACGGGCCTCGTCGAGGTAGAATTCGACGATCTCGACCTCGTTTGTGCCGGATTCGAGCAGGATGTTGTTTTCGACCATGAACGCTGTCTCCAGTGCGATTGGCGCGGGTGCGGCACAAGCCGGGCACCATCCTTATACCATGGACCTTGGCCCTTGCAAGTGCGCGGGTTCCACTAAGCGGCAAATAATTACGGATATCAGTCGTGATCCGAGCCGATGCCGTATTTCCTGATCTTGTAGTGGATGGCGCGGCGGCTGATGCCCAGGGCGTCGGCGGCGTCCTTTCTGACCCCGCCGTGCAGGGCCAGAGCGCGGATAATGGCCTGTTTCTCGCTTTCGTCCAGCGACAGAGGGGCATTGGAGGCCGGAGATCCCTCCGGGATCGGGTCGAGCTGGATGTCATCCGCCTCGAGGGTGTTGCACTGGCAGAAGACCAGGGCGGCCTCCAGGGCGTGCTTGAGTTCGCGCACGTTGCCCGGCCAGGGGTGGGCCTTGAGCCGCTCCAGCCCCTTGGCCGAGAGGCGCGCCTCGGGACGGCCCTGCTCGTTGCACATGGTGCGCACGAAGCCGCGGGCCAGGACCGGGATGTCCTCGGCCCGTTCGCGCAGGGGCGGGATGGTCAGGGTGACCACCTTGAGCCGGTAGTAGAGGTCTTCGCGAAATTGTCCGGCCCGGACCTTTTCCGGCAGGTTGGCGTTGGTGGCCGCCACCACGCGGCAGGCCACGCTGCGCTCGCGGGTGTCGCCCACGCGGCGGATGGTCCCCTCCTGCAAAAAGCGCAACAGCCGGGTCTGCATCTCCGGCGAGATGTTGCCTATCTCGTCCAGGAACAAGGTGCCGCCGTCCGCCTCCTCGATAAGCCCCTTCTTGTCCTTCAGGGCGTGGGTGAACGCCCCCTTGACGTGGCCGAAGAGTTCGCTTTCGAGCAGGGTGGGCTGGGTCGAGCCGCAGTCCACGACCACGAAGGGGCCGCCCGCCCTGGGGCTTGCCTCGTGGAGGATGCGCGCGGCCAGCTCCTTGCCCGTGCCGGACTCGCCAAAGAGCAGCACGCCCGCCGTGGACCGGGCCACGCGGTCGAGCAGGGAGAGGAAGCGGGCCATGGCCGGGGCCTCGCCGCCCCAGAGGCTGGCCGTGGCTGCGGACGCGTCCCTGGCGCACGGTGGCGCGCCCCGGTCCGGCGGTCCGGCCTCGAGGATGGCCCGGATGCGGCGGACCAGCTCCTTGCCGTCAAAGGGCTTGGTCAGGTAGTCGGCGGCCCCGGCCTGGATGGACCCCACAGCGTCCGGGATGGTGCCGTGGGCCGTGAGCATGATGACCGGGATGTGCGGCCAGTGTTCGAGAATCTCGCGCAGCAGCCCGTGGCCGCCCATGCCGGGCATTTTGACATCCGAGACCACGAGGTCCACCGGCTCGCAGGCCAGCATCTCCAGCGCGGTCTCGGCCCGGTCGGCCATGAGCGGATTGAGCCCGGTCGAGAGGAGCCGGGCCTCAAGCACCTGGAGGATGTTCTCGTCGTCGTCCACCACCAGGATGGTCGGGATGTGCGCCTTGGTCATGGGGTGTCCTTGCGGGGTGCCGCCCCCTTGAGGGGCAGGGTGAAGCTGAAGGTGGAGCCGAGGCCCGGCTCGCTGTCAAGGGCCATGCGTCCGCCGTGGGCCTCGACGATGCGCCGGGCGATGGCCAGTCCGAGTCCGGCGCCGTCCACGCTGTGGCGCATGCCCGGCTCGCGGTAGTATTTGTGGAACACCAGTTCCTGCTCCTGCTGCGCAATCCCCGGGCCGGTGTCGCTGACGCGGAAGGTGGCCGCGGACTCGTCGGCCAGGAGTTCGATGGTCACAGTCGAGCCCTCGGGGCTGAACTTGATGCCGTTGCCGATCAGGTTGAGCAGCACCTGCTGCACATGGGCCGGGTCGCAGACGCAGCTGACAGGAGCGTCGGGCAGCCGGGCCGAGAGGGCGACCCGCCTGGCCTGCGCCGTGGGGGCGAGCCGCTCCAGGGCCGAGGTCACGAGCCCGGCGCAATCGGTCGGCTCGGGCGACAGGTCCAGGGCCTGGGACTCCATGCGCGAGACGGTCATGAGCCGGGCCAGCAGGTCCGAGAGGCGGATGGATTCCTGCCCGGCGATGGCCAGAAAACGCTCCTGGCGCTCGTTGACCTCGCCCAAGGCGCCGGACCCCACGAGATCCACGGCCTCGCGGATGCTGGTCAGCGGGGTGCGTATTTCGTGACTGAGCATGGCCACAAAATCGGCGCGCATGCGCTCCTCGCGCCTCAGGCGCCCGGCCATGGCGTTGAAGGCGCGGGCCAACTCGCCCAGTTCGTCGCCTGAGAGCACGCGCACGTCGCGCACGGTTCCGCCCTGGCCCAGGTCGCGCAGCCCGCGCCGGACCTCGGACAGGGACCGGTTCAGGTGCCAGGCCAGGATCAGGCTGCCGCCGATGCCGAGGGTCAGGCTCAGGATCAGGCCGTACAGGCCGATATTCGCCGCCCGCCTGCCCGATTCGTGGAGCCGGATCAGGGCGCGTTCTGTGTCGATCTGGTTTTCGAGCAGGCTGTGCCCGAGGGTGTCTGTCCATTCAAGGATCGTGGCGTCCGGGGTCAGGGTGTCGCCTGGAGCCTCGCCAGGGGTCAGGGTGATCTCGAATTCCTGGTTCAGGTCGCGCCACTGGTCAGCGTAGCCGGGGTGTTTCTTCAGCGTGTCGTCCAGGATTTCGCCGAACCGGGTCAGATCCTCGACCACGAAGCGCACGGCCTCCTGGCTGCCGATGAGCCGGTAGCGGCGGATGTTGTCCTGCACGCTGTAGAGCCGCTCAAGCATGCGCTGGATGGCTGAGTCCACGTCGTGGTTGACGCTGATGATGCGGCTCGAGACCTCGGCGTCGTGCCGGACCTGGCGCAGCAGATAGGCCGTGGTGGCGGCAAAGACCACCACCAGGGCGCATGACCAGAGCAGGAGCTTGGCCGCTATGTTCAGGCCTTGGGCCTTGGCCATCGTGGTTCCCGTTGCTTTCCGGGCGGCAAAGACCGCCAGCGTCGCGGACTCCGCCGCAACGCGCTGGCGGCCATGGGTGTGGCCCGGTGGATCGCGGGGCGCTAGCCCCGCACCTCGAACCGCTCGTGGACCTTGTCGTATTCGATGACCGTGCAGGTGACGGCTTTGAGGTCCGGCACCGGCGCCTCGGTCTTCAGCGCTGCCTGAAGGACCGCGTAGGAATCAGGGTTGCCCTGGACGAGGATTTCAGCCTTGCCATCGTTTATGTTGCGCACCCAGCCCTTGAGTTCGAGCCGCTGGGCCGTGCTGAGCACCCATGACTGGAATTTTCCGCCGGTGACCTTGCCTTCGACAATGCAGGTGTAGCTCTTCATGGTGTTTCTCCCGTAAAGATAGGTGATTCCATCGTGTCTTTTGTATACGGAAAAAAAACGGGAATGAAAAGGGGTGGCTGCGACTTTGGTGCAATCCCGCCCGATGCGCGGCCCGGTTGTGACTTGCAAGGGTTCCGGGATCGGCGTATGAAGGGGGTCTGCTCTGACTGCCTCACAACCGTGAAGCAGGGTAATCTCATGCGTTTTCAATATGTTGTCGCGGCGGCTGCGATTCTGATCCTGTGGTCGGGCCCGGCTGTGGCCGGACTGCCGTACTACAATCAGACCCTCGGATACACCATCTGGCTGTCCGGCGGCTGGGCAGAGGTGCCTGGTCCGGCGCTGGACCGGTTTCGCCCCTTGAGCGACGGCGTGGCACCGCTGCCCGTGGGCTGGGAGGCGGGGTATGTCATGGAAGCCCCGGCCCCGGTCTGCCTGCTGGTGTCCAGGCTGCCCGGACGGGTGGTGTCCAAGGATCACATCGCCAACTTCAACCGGTTCGTGATCCGGGGGCTCAAGCAGGCCGATACGGGCGGCGGGCATGCCAGCCAGGGGGCCGGGCCAGGGCCGCGGCTCAGGAAGGCCAGCTTCCACGAGCCCAGGAACATGCTGCGCCTGGAACTGGACGGCGTCGACTCCCAGGGCCGCGAGGTGGTCACCGTGGTCTACATCGTCTACACCAGCATCGGGATGCTCAGGTTCGTGGGTCTTGTCCAGCCGGGCGACGGGCCGGGCCTTCGGGCAGTGGACGAGGCGGTTTCCACCCTGTACCTCGACTACGGGCTGCGCCAGGGTCATTGACATGGACGCGGCGGCGCGGGTAGCGTTTGGCCCGGTGGGCACAAGGCGTCTGTAACAGCGCATTTTTTGCGCACAGGGCGTGCGGTTCCGGACCATTGGGCTGGGCGCGTGGTCCCATGGCGCGCTGTCCGTGGCGATGGGGGTTGGTCCAGGCCTGCCCGGCATGGCGCTTGCTGACCCTTGGATGTGTGTGGATGACGTATTGGAGGCATTGCATGAAAATTTCCGTCGCGGGACTGCTGCTGGTCTTGATGGCTGCGCCGGTCCTGGCCGCCCCTCTTTCAGCATCCCAGGCAGCATCCCAGGCCGCGCCCAACGCGCAGGGGGCCGTGCTGGTGGCGTTCTCCGGCCAGGAGAACCGGGGCGAGCAGGCCGATACGGCAAGGCAGGATGACCGGACTGACCAAAATGGGGCCGACCAGGGCGATCCGTCGGGCCGGGGCGATCGGGTGGTCATCAAGGGCAAGGGCGGCAAGGTGACCGGGGTGGAGCGCAAGCCCGCCCCAGGCAACGAACGGGACACCGGAGCTCCGCCCCGCCAGTGACCGTGCGGGCCGACAAAGACGCGAAAGCCCCCGCGACCATGTGGTCGCGGGGGCTTTCGCGTCTGGGTTCCGGCGGATGCTACTGGGTGGTGGTGCAGGTCGGGTCGCCGGGATCGGCACCGCTGTTCACGAGCTTGGCCCGGTACTCCTTGACCTCGTCAAGCGAGTTCCAGCCCTCATACATTTCGAGCCATTCGGCAAAGCCCATGTATTCCTCGTCCAGGTGGCTCTCGTGCATCTTCATCCAGAGATTGAAGATATACATCTCGATCTTGAAGGCGGCGTTGTCAAAGACCTGGGGCAGGACCGAGGGGTCGTACTTCTGCCCGTCCAGGCGCGCGCTGACATAGGCGCAGACGTTTTCCTGGGCGCGCTTGTAGTCGATGGCCGTGTCGTTGACCATGTCGGCCAGACGGTGCAGGGCCGGGTGCTCGTCCTGAATGCGGGCCATGACATCCTCGGGGATGGCGATCCACAACTGGTCATCTTTTTCGGTGACAAAGTGGAACCGCATCCACAGGTCGAACTGGAATATCTCGATGGCGTCCTTGATGGCGCTCTTCAAACTGACACTTTTGATCATGGTCTCACTTCCTCACGGGCGATGGCGTTGGAAAAGGGAATATGGTCATCCTGAGTGGCCGCGTCAAGGGGAAATCCTTTCTCGCGGGGCTGGACAAAGTGGTGGCAGTTGTTATATCAGATGCGGCTCGCATGGAAGAAAGCCCGTCAGGGCAGAAATATCAAGGAGACCGAAATGGCACGTCACAAGAAGCATGAGCGCATGAAAGAGTTGGACCGCAGGCGTCAGCGTCGCAAGAAGGCGATCAAGGCCCGCATCCGTGAAGCCAAGGCTGAAGCCAAGTCCTAAGGGTTTCGGCTTTCAAACATTTAACCATTGAAGTCCTAGGGGGCTTGCCGATGCCCATCTATGAATATCAATGCGGGGGTTGCCAATCCGTGTTCGAGGAATGGCAGTCGGGGTTTGAGGAGCGGGAGATGCAGTGCCCGCAGTGCGGCGAACCCGCCACCCGGCTCATCTCGCACACGTCTTTCCAGTTGAAGGGGTCCGGCTGGTATGTCACCGACTACGCGGGCAAGAAGCCCCCTGTGAAAACAGACGGTGACGCAACCAGCGGAGCCGACAACGGAACTGGCAAAGGCTGTGAGGCCGGTGCCAGCAAGGCCTCCGACACGGAGACAGCTCCCGTGGCCAAGAAAGAGGTCTCGGACTCTCCGTCCGCAGGCTCCGCATCCTGACGAAGAGCGGAAAAGGCAGCCATGGCTGCCTTTTTTTTGATGGCGGTTCCGCCGCACAGAAATTCTACGAGCGAGAGAGAGCATGCTTGAAAGATATTCCCGCCCGATCATGAGAGAGTTGTGGACCCTGGAGAACAAGTTCCGGGTCTGGCTTGAGGTGGAGTTGGCCGTGACCAGGGCCTGGACCGACATGGGACAGGTGCCTGCCGATGCCTGCGACGAGATCCACGCCAAGGCGGACTTCGACCTGGAGCGCATCCTTGAGATCGAGGAGACCACCAAGCATGATGTCATCGCCTTTCTGACGGCGGTGGAGGAGAAGGTCGGCCCAAGTTCGCGCTACATCCATCTCGGCTGCACCTCGTCGGACATCGTGGACACGGCCAACGGCGTGCTGCTCACCCGTTCCGGGGCCATCATCGCCGAGGGCATCGACCGCGTCCTGGCGGTGCTCAGGGACATGGCCCACAAGCACAAGGGGCTCTTGTGCATGGGGCGCACCCACGGCATTCACGCCGAGCCGACCACCTACGGGCTCAAATTCGCCGGATTTTACGCCGAGTTCATGCGCCACAAGGTGCGGTTCGAGGCCGCCCGCGAGGCGGTCCGTGTGGGCAAGTTTTCGGGCGCGGTCGGCACCTTCGCCCACCTGAGCCCGGAGCTTGAGGAGCGCGCCTGCGCCATTCTCGGCCTTGAGGCGGACCCGCACTCCACCCAGATCGTCCAGCGCGACCGCTATGCCCAGTTCTTCACCGCCCTGGCCCTGCTGGCCGGGGGCATCGAGCGCGTCGGCCTAGAGCTGCGCCATCTGCAACGCACCGAGGTGTTGGAGGTGGAGGAGGGGTTCACGCCCGGCCAGAAGGGCTCGTCGGCCATGCCCCACAAGAAGAATCCCATCTCTGCCGAAAACCTCTGCGGACTGGCCCGGCTCATCCGCTCCAACTCCCTGGCCGCCATGGAGAACCAGGCCCTGTGGCATGAGCGCGACATCAGCCACTCCTCGGTGGAGCGCGTGATCATGCCCGACACCACGGCGCTCATCGACTACATGCTGCACCGCCTGAGCGGCGTGCTCGAACGGCTGGTGGTCAAAGAGGACAACATCCGGCGCAACCTGATGGGATCATTCGGCCTGTTCTACTCGCAACGGGTGCTCAACAAGCTCATCGCCGCCGGGCTCAAGCGCCAGGAGGCCTACGAGATGGTCCAGAAGGTGGCCATGCGCTGCTGGGCCGAGCGCGTCCAGTTTGAGGACGAAATCCGCAACGACCCGGCGATGGCGGCCCTGCTTCAGGCAAACGACCTTGACGAAGCCTTCGACGCCTCGTATTACAAACGCTACGAAGACGATATTTTTGCGCGCGTGTTCAAGGGGTAGGGATATATGAACGAATTGAAGACCAGACTGGCGGGCCTGCTCCTGGCCCTTTCCTACAAGGAAGGGGACTTCACGTTGACCTCGGGCAAAAAAAGCGATTATTATTTCGATTGCAAGCAGACGGCCCTGCACCCTGAAGGGGGCTACCTCATCGGGCGTCTCTTTGTAGAGATGCTCAAGAATTACGAGGTGAAGGGCGTTGGCGGGATGACCCTTGGGGCCGATCCCCTGGTCACTGGAGTGACCGTGGTCTCGCACCTTGAGGGGCGGCCCATGCCCGGCTTCATCATCCGCAAGCAGGCCAAAGGCCACGGGACCGACCAGTACCTTGAGGGGCTGGCCAACTTCAGTCGGGGCGACCGGGTCGTGCTGCTGGAGGATGTCTGCACCACCGGCGGCACGCTGCTCACTGCGGCGGAGCGGGTGCGCGAGGCCGGGCTTGAGATCGCGGGCGTCCTGGCCGTGCTCGACCGCGAGGAAGGCGGGCGCGAGCGGCTCAAGGCGGCAGGCCTGGAACTGGAAGCTATTTTCACGCGCAAGGCGTTGTTGTCCGCCGGGGGGCGGTAGCCGCCGAAAGGCGGTTGTGGTTCGGGGAAGGAAGCCTGAGGGCAAGGAGCTGTCTGAACAGCATGAGAGTACTTGTCATTGTCCTAGCATATATCCTGTGTTCCATCCCGGCTCAAGCCGAGGGATGGGTGCCCACCCTCACATCCCACGCCTATGGGCCGCCCCGGCTCGTGGCCGTGGACAAGACGGCCCAGACCCTGATCATGCTTGAGCGGCAAAGCCCGCTTCGGGAGATCCGCCGCTTTCCCTGCACCACGGGGCAGGCGGACGGCGACAAGCGGGTGGAGGGCGACCTGCGCACCCCGGAGGGTGTGTATTTTGTCGGCCACCGGATCAAGCGCAAGCTCGAATGGGGCCTCTATGGCGACATCGCCTATGCGCTCAATTATCCCAATCCTGTGGACCGCATTAAGGGCAAGACCGGCGGCGGCATCTGGATACATGGCCGGGGCAAGGAATTTGTGCCGCGCGACACCCAGGGCTGCGTGGCGCTCAAGGTGCCCGACATGCGCGACGTGGCCCGCGAGATCGCCTACGGCACCCCGGTGGTCATTGCCGATGGCCTGTCCTGGACACAGGATCCGGGCGGGCAGGACGCGGTGGCCGAGACCCTGGCCAGCCAGCTCAGGCAGTGGGCCAGTGACTGGGAGGGGCGCGGCGAGGCATTTTTCTCCCACTACGACCCGGTCCTCATGAGCCTGTCCGAGCAGTACGGCTTCAGCACCTTTGCGGCTCACAAACGTACCGTCTTCAGCAAAAAGCCTTGGATACACGTCATGGTGGACAACATCCATGCCGTGCCGGGGCCGGACTACTGGGTGACCTGGTTCGATCAGTACTACCGCACGCCAGGACTGGCCACCAACACGGGCAAGCGGTTTTACTGGAAGCAGGACGCCGAAGGCCGCTGGCGCATCGTCGGGCGGGAGTACACCCCGGCCAGCGAAGACCTGACCGATAAATACGTGGCCGCCAAGACCGGGGAGCTGCGGGTTCTGGTCGATGCGTGGAGGACGGCGTGGCTGGGCATGGACCTCAAGGCCTACAGGGCGTTCTATGCCGAGCAGGCCGTGCAGGACGAACGCAAGGGCGCGACCCTCATCGCCGAGCACAAAAAGACGTTGTGGGCCAGGACCGCGCCTGTTACTCTTGATGTTGATGATTTTCGGGTGAAACCGCATCCGAGCGGCTTTGAAGTCGCCTTTTTGCAAACCTTCGCCGATGAAGGCGGGTATTCTGATATCGGCCTCAAGACACTGATCCTGACCCCCAATGGCAGCACCTGGAAGATCGACAGCGAGGAGTGGAAACGGGCACGATGAGCAACTCCAAATACAGCGTACTCTTCATGCGGGATGACCGGGATGTGACCCGGTACCGCATCAGCCCCTTCTGGCTCAAGGTCTTTGCCTTCAGTCAGATATTTCTGCTGTTGTGCGCTGCGGGCGGCATCTACACGGGGGTGCGCGGGGTCAAGCGAAATGTTGAGCTGCGTTCTGAAAACAAGAGTCTGGAACAGCGGCTGGTCGATGCCGAGGTCCGTCTCGAGCGGCTTGGGAACATGGAGAAGATACTCCAGTCGTATGATCCCGCCGAGTTGCAATCCCTGGTTTCGGCTGGCACCGGCGAGCTGGAGCGGGAAAAACCCCAGGAGATAGTCGACCTCAACCGGATATTCACCCGCGTGGACACCCAACTGGTGAGTGTGGAAAATCTTCAGGCCAAGGTGACCAGCCGCAAAATGACCGTCAGTTTCGACCTGAACAACCTCCAATCGGCCAGGGCCGTGGTGGGACAGGCGGCCATCGCCTTTGTCAAGAAGGACGGGTCCACCCAGGTGGCCAAGACCGACACCAGTGACCTGAGTTTCCAGATTCAGCGTTTCAAGCGCATCCAAACCTCCTTCATCATGCCGGACGGGCTGGAGCAGAAGGACATGTTCGGGCTCAGGTTGGAAATCAAGGGGAAGGACGGGGATGTCATTTTCGCTGAAACGTATCCTTTGTATCTTATCCTGGCTTAGCCTGCCCCTGACGTTCCTGGCTTTCCCCGCCCTGGCCCTTTCCGCCATGGCAGGGACATGGGAGCATTCCTTTTTTTCTGGCACCCAATATCCGCTGCGTGCCGTCTTCATCCAGGGGGAGCTGCCCGGCCCCACAGTCATGGTCCAGGGCGGCATCCAGGGCGATGAGACCGCCGGATTCATCACTGCCCAGCTCCTGACCCAGGCCAAGGCCGTCCGGGGCAATCTGCTGGTCCTGCCCAGGGCCAACGTGCCCTCCATCCACCAGGGCAAGCGGCAGATCAACGTGGACATGAACCGCCGCTTCGATCAGGACTACAACCGCTTCTACGAGGACCGCGTGGCCCGCGTCATCCGGTTCCTGCTGGCCCAGAGCGACGCGTTCATCCATCTGCACGAGGGCAGCGGGTTCTACAATCCCGTCTACATCGACCCCCTGCGCAATCCCAAGCGGTACGGCCAGTCCATCATTGTCGATGCGCTGTCCTACGGCAAGGTCGATCTCGCCCGGACCGTCAACACCGTGCTCAAGGAACTCAACGACACCATCCCCACCAGCGACTACCAGTTCAAGCTCTTCAACACCCGGACCTTCGAACAGGGAACGGACTATCCCGACATGCGCAAGTCCCTGACCTGCTACGCCCTGTCCGAGCACGGCATTCCGGCCATGGCTGTCGAGGTCAGCAAGAGCATCCGGCAGATCGAATGGAAGGTGCGGCAGCAGCTCGCGGCCACGGTCATGCTCCTGCGCCATCTCGGCGTC
Source organism: Pseudodesulfovibrio aespoeensis Aspo-2 (assembly GCF_000176915.2). Taxonomy (NCBI): domain Bacteria; kingdom Pseudomonadati; phylum Thermodesulfobacteriota; class Desulfovibrionia; order Desulfovibrionales; family Desulfovibrionaceae; genus Pseudodesulfovibrio; species Pseudodesulfovibrio aespoeensis. The sequence continues at coordinate 2,703,663 of NC_014844.1, read as the reverse complement.
CAGATAACTCCGCCCGCCTTCACTGACGAGGAGGTCCGCGCCTATGCGGCCACGGGCGTCAGCGTCAGCGTCAACGGGCGTGTCATGACTGGCGGCAGCGTCATCAACCTCACCCCCGGTTCGACCCTGGCGGTCAAGGAGTTGTCATCCGGCCCCAGGGAGTTTGCGCCTGAACTGGCCCTGTTCGCCTCGGACCGTCCGGGAGTCAACCTGATCAATGCCCGGCGCATGGCCCTTGAGCCCTTCTCCGAGCTTGAGCTGCGCAGCGACGGCAAGGCCGTGGCCACCACCCGCGTCAACTGGTCCGGCAGGATGCCGGGTGCCGGGAGCGACGACAAGACCGTGTTCGTTTGCTGGCTCAACGGCAATCCCGTGTTCGTGCGCGACGGCGAGGTGCTGCACACCGTGCTCGGCGACCAGATCATCCTTGAGGGAGTGTGGGGCAGCGACAAGCAGGAGATCATCAATCTCAAGGGATTCGTGGCCATCCCCTGGGCCAACAACGGGCAGGACATGGGATGGGAGATCGTCCTTGATCCCGACAACTTTCTGCGCAACTACCGCGTTGAATCGGGCGTTCCCGGCATTGACCGCTACCGCGTGGTGCGCGAGACTCCGGGCGCTCCCTCGGCCTCCTTCATGATCGATATCGAGCCGCGGACCGTGTTCGCCCTGCGTCTGGCCGACACCCGCGGGCAGTCCCTGCTCATCCCGTGGAATGCGGGAGGCAGCTATTTCCTGCCCGAAGGGGAGTACGTGCTTGAGGATGCCTGGAGCAACGGCCCCGGCGACAAGCTCATGGCCACCACCGGCACCCGTCCGCTGGGCACGGCCACGCCCTTCACCGTCAAGTATTCCCAGCCCCTGGAGCTGACCATGCGTCAGGCAACCACATTCGGCGGCCTGGGGACCATGACCTTCACTGCCGGCGGGCTCGCCAGCCGGACGCCAGCCTCAACCAACTAAGCCCCCTGCGCCCTGCTGACGGCTGTCGAGGCCCGCTCCCTGTGTCTCGCCGGGGATCGGCGTCATTTTCCGCAGCCCTGCTTCCCTTGGCCGGGCAGGGGTGCTATGGTTGGCAGTGTGTCTCTGTTTCGAACAAGCAAGGAGGATGGGGAAATGACGGTGGAGAGAATCACCCGCGCCCTGGCCGGGTTCCTGGTGCTGCTGAGTCTGGTCCTGGCCTTCGGCTATTCGCGCCTGTGGCTGCTGCTGGCCGCCATTGTGGGCGTCAACCTGTTCCAGTCGGCCTTTACCAGTTGGTGCCCCGGCATGGCCGTGCTGCGCAAGCTGGGTTTTCGGGAGTGCGATTGCAGCGGGCAACGGCCTGAATGATCCGTTGGAATGTCTGCTCTTTTGTCGGCGTACGCCCCTGATCAGCTCATCATCTTGCCGATGCCGGTGAAGGTGGCTCCGATGACGGCCAGGAACAGCCCCAGAGGGTAGGCTCCGGCGAGCAGCGCGGCGACGGCCATGAGGATGAGCAATCCGCCGCAGGCCAGGGCGATGCGGCCATTGGCCGTCATCCTGCGCGTGAGCTTTTCGCAGGGCTTGGCGATGCGCGCCCCGCAGTGTCTGCAGGCGGCGGCCGCCGCCGTGATGATCTTGCCGCAACGTGGACACTTCATGACGTTACTCTATCAAAAATAAACATGGCGGAACAGTCCCCTGAAGGGGAGAAATGTCCAACGCCAGCCAATTATTCCTCTGCAATGCGCGATGCCTCCGACGCGGGCGCGCCGGAGGCATCGGAATCGGATTGCATCGTATGGGGAGGGAACGGCCTATTCTCGCTGTGCACCAAAGGGCTGGCCTGCTCCTGCCTACCAAGTTATGCGGGTCGCGTGCACCAGGCTTCCCACGAGCAGGAAGAGGCCAACCGCAACGGCGCCGAGTCCCGCGATCAGGTGGAGAATCTTCCTGTGAGCGGGCGGGGCCACCGTCAGCCGCTCCTCAAGTTCACCCGATGCACTCAGCCGATCAATCCATGCGGACCTTTCGCTTCGAGCGGTCTCCAGGTCTGCACTGCCATCAAACATGGCTGAATCCATGGGAAAATGGCTCCTCCTGAGATGGGCGACAAAGAAGTGAATGATGAATATGTGGGCCATGGCCAGGATTGCTTCAATCCGATGCACCCAGAAGGCGACATTGAGTCCCCATCCTGGAACGACCTGGCTGGAGGCCAGCGGGCTGGCCAGCAACAATCCGGTGCCGCCGAGGAGGATCATGCCCCAGAACACGGCCCAGTAGTCGAATTTTTCCCAATATCCCCAGCGGTCGAGGCGCGGATGATCGGACCGTCCGAGAATCCATTGCAGATGGCTGATGAATTCCCTGATGTCGCCCGGGCCGGGGACTAGGGAGTCCGGGCCTCTGAGGCCCGCGGCAATTCCGCGCTTGGTGATCAGGAAAATGGCGTAGGCCAGATGGATCACAAAGGCGCAGACCATGAATATCCCCACGGCGATATGGATGGTCAGGGCACTGGAGAACCCGCCGAAAAGGTTCGCCAGCCCTTGCCCCCAGCTGGTCTCATGATACATTCTGGCCAGCCCGGTGGCGGACTGGATCAAAAAGGTCAGCATGAGCGTCAGATGGAACAGGCGCTGCGTCGGTGTGAAGCGCAGTATCCGGGTCTTGGCAGCTGTCGTCACTTTCTTCCCTCCTTTCGGGCCAGGAGTTCGCGGACCCCCCACAAGACGGTGTGGGGGAGGAACAGGGCCAATGTCCCTACTGCCACGGCGATCATGATCCAGAAGGCGTAGGAGAGCACGGGCATGACCTCCAGGGTGGAAGCGCTGGCCGGGTTGGGCTCGTGCACGACGTAAAGGGCGAATGAGACACCAGCCCCCTCATGGCACTTGGCGCAGACGTGGGTGTGCCTGCGCAGACTGTTGAGCCGCGAGAAGAAGTGGTTGCTGCTGGCGATGGGCTCGTCGCCGTGGCACTGCCTGCAGGTGATGCCGTAACGCACATAGTGCCGGTTGTTTTCCGCCTCCCGGGCGTGGCAATCCACGCACCGGCGTTGCTCATAGTAGGCGAGTCCGCGGTGGGCGTCGTTGAGGAATATCCGGTTCAACGCCCGGCCTTCCTCGTCGGCAATTCTGTTCAGGCCACGCCCCTGTTGTCGCGCCCCGTCGGCGCGTCCCTGGGCTCCGCGCGGACGGACTTCATATTCCTCGTAGACCCCCGTGCTCATCTCCGTGCTGCGATACCGATAGTATCGGGAGGACATCTCCTCCTGACCCGCCGCAGGCAGGGGCAGGAGGAGTGTCAGCAGGATCAGCAGGGGTGGCAAGCTTGTCTTCAACATGGTTCCCCCCTGGGTTGCGATCAGCCTCCGGGCCTACTGGGTATTCGCCGTGTTGCCATCGGAATCCGGCAGGGCGAAGGTGTCGCGGGTCACCGCAGGAATGCTCATCCCTTGCGGTTGGGGCAGCTGAGTCAGTATCTCGTACTTGCGCTGCAGTTCCTGCAGACTGTCTTCCTTGTGGTAGTGGCAGATCTGGCAGGAGTTCGGCAGGGCCGGGTTGGCGATGGCGTCCATGGGCGCCCTGGCGTTGAAGGTGTGGCTGCGGATGTCGTTGGGCTCTGCGGTGCTGGCGATGCGCGGCATGTGGCAGCCCAGGCAGTTGGCGAATGAATGGATGGAGTGCGCCCGGTTGGCGTTGACCATGGTGTGGCAGCTCAGGCACTGACTTGAGCCAGCCTCCTTGGTCTGGAAGCGGGTGGGAGCGATGCCCATGCGATGCACGGAGTGGCAGGATGTACACGTTACCCCTTGCTCCGCATGCTTGGACTGCATCCAGTCGATGTACTGCTGATGATGGGAACGGGACGCGAAATCGGGATAGAGTCGGCGCATGTCTGCCTTGTCGTATGAGTTTTCATAGATGGGCTCAAGCACCATGCCCGGTGTGAAGCCGACAGGCCAGCCCGCTTCCTTGAAGTCGGGATCCTTGGAGTTGCCGCGGGTATGGCATGAGCCGCAGATTTGCACGGCCACGCCAGCCGTGAGCTTGGCCGGGTTGATGATGGTTTCCCGCTTTTCAAACAGGGCCGTTCTGGGCAGGGCGGTGTGCTGCGAGCCGGGGCCATGGCAGGCCTCGCAGCCAATGGACGACTCCGAGAATGTGTTGTTCTTCAGGTCCACGCCGGTGGCGTGGCAGCCGCCGCAACGCACCAGCCAGTCGCGCTTGTCCCAAGCGTCCTCATAGTAGTTGACCCAGCGCTTGGATGCCACGTTGTATTGCACCGGCGCCACATGGAAGGTTTCGCCCTTCTTGATCACATACCGCTGCTTCCACTGGGTTCCGATGACGTAGAGAATCTCAGCCGGGTCGGGAATGTAGATGTCCTCCACGGGCACCTTCAGCTTGTCCTTGATCTTTTCGAGATCGGCCCGGATCAACTCCGGGTTCATGTCCGCAACAATCGCGTGAGGATTTTCCTTCACGTCGATCAGCATCCGGCTGTGCAGGGTCGTCTTCCACGAGTCGTAGTGCTCAAGGTGGCAGTTGCGGCATGTGTCCGAGCCGATGAAGGTCTTCGGCTGGGCCTTCACGGCTTTGATGTCCACCGACGGTTCGCGCCCGCAGGCCGAAAGCAGCGCGGACATGATCAGGACCGTGCCCACAACAATGATATGTCTGCATGTCATAATCCACTCCCCCCGTGTGTTGCATTTGCAGAGGCGCCCATTCGGCCGAAATGACATGAGGTCGCACTGCGGTGTTCGCAGTTGGTCGCGCCTCGTGCGGAATCGTAATAAAAGAGCGAGTCAGGGCATCCCCCAAAGTATCTCACACATACACTGAGGAGACGACGTGTCAATGAGAACGGGGAATTTATAACAGTCGTTCGGGGGGCAGGAAATGCGCGAGGCCTTTGACGCATGCGCGTCAAAGGCCTCACATTCCACTATCCTCAAACCCCACTCCTCAATGGGGCTTGGGGAAATTCTGTTCCTTTAGCTGCACAGGCAGTCGCTGAAGACCACGCGGTCGGTGTATTCTTCCTGCTTGCCCTTGTTCCAGCGGCTCACCGGGCGGTAGTAGCCCACGATGCGGGTGTACACCTCGGCCTCCTGGCCGCAGGTGGGGCAATCGAAGTGCTCGCCAAGAATGTAGCCGTGTTCCTTGCAGATGGAGAAGGTCGGCGTGATGGAGATGTAGGGTATCTTGGTCTTGGTGAACGCCTTGAGAATGAAGTTCTTGAGCGATTTGGGGTCTGTCACCGCCTCGCCGAGGAAGGTGTGGAACACCGTGCCCCCGGTGTAGAGCGGCTGGAGCTGGTTCTGGTGTTCCAGGGCGTAGAGCACGTCGTTGGAGATGCCCACGGGCAGGGCGGTGGAGTTGGTGTAGTACGGGGTGCCGTTGCCCTGGGTCTTGATGTCCGCGTAGAGTTCCTTGTCGATCTTGGCCAGGCGGTAGCTGGTGCCTTCGGCGGGTGTGGCTTCGAGGTTGTAGAGGTTGCCGGTCTCCTCCTGAAAGGCTGCAGTCAGGCGGCGCAGATGGTTGAGCACCCGGCGCATGAGGCGCACGCCGCCCTCGGTCTCGATGCCCTTGCCGATCAGGTTGAGGCAGGCGTCGTGGCCGCCGAGCAGGCCGATGGTGGAGAAATGGCCCTTGTAGCCGTTCTTGAGATAGCGCCTGGACCAGGGGAACATGCCTGCGTCGAGGTTGTTGTTGATGACCTTGCGCTTGTACTCCAGCGAATCCTTGGCCAGCCCGGCGTATTCGGTGATCAGCTCAAGGAAGTCGTCCTCGCTTTGGGCGAGGTAGGCGAGCTTGGGCAGGTTCAGGGTGACCACGCCGATTGAGCCGGTCAGGTCGCCCGCGCCAAACAGACCGCCGGTCTTGTTGCGCAGCTCGCGCAGGTCCATCTGGAGGCGGCAGCACATGGAGCGCACGTCCTCGGGCTTGAGGTCCGAGCTGATGAAATTCTGGAAATAGGGCACGCCGTACTTGGCGGTCAGCTGCATGAGCAGTTCGCCGATCTCGGATTCCCAGGGAAAGTCCTCGGTGACGTTGTAGGTGGGGATGGGGAACGAGAAAATGCGCGAGTGGTGGTCGCCCTCAAGCATGACCTCGATGTAGGCCTTGTTGATCATGGCCATTTCCACCGCGTAGTCGCCGTAGGTCAGCGTGTCGTCGAGCCTGCCGCCGATGATGACCGGTTCGCTGGCGATGTGCTTGGGGGCCACGAGGTCGAAGGAGAGGTTGGTGAAGGGCGACTGGCCGCCCCAGCGCGAGGTGGTGTTCAGGTTGAACACGAATTTCTGCATGCACTGGCGCACCTGATCATAGGACAGCTTGTCGTGGCGGATGAAGGGGGCGAGGTAGGTGTCCACGTTGTTGAAGGCCTGGGCCCCGGCCCATTCGTTTTGCAGGGTGCCCAGGAAGTTGTTCATCTGCCCCAGCGCGGTGTCAAAATGCTTGGCCGGACCCGCCGAGGCGCGGCCCTCAAGGTTGAAGCCCTCAAGGAGCAGGTCGCGCAGGGACCATCCGGCGCAATAGCCCGCCAGGCCGAAGGAAAGATCGTGGATATGGAAATATCCGTGCTCGTGGGCCTGCCGGATCTCCTCGGGATACTTCTCCAGGGCGTAGCGCGCCTGGACCGTGCCTGACAGGTGGAGCATGAGGCCCTGGAAGGAGTGGGTCATGTTGGCGTTTTCATTGACGCGCCAGTCGGCCTGATCAAGGTAGGTGTCGATGACATCCTTGATGTCGAGGTAAGCCGCCTTCTGGGAGCGCAATTGGCGGCGCTTCTCCCGGTAGAGGATGTATTTCTTGGCGATGTCGTATTGGCGCGACTCCATGAGAATCTGTTCGACCGTGTTCTGGACGTGTTCCTGCTCGGGAATCTCCATCCCGTCGAGTTTCTTCTCGACTTTTCTGGCGAGGCGTTTGGCGAGGAGAGGGTCCTTGATCCCGCTGGCGGCGAGCGCCTTGAAAATGGCCTGGGCGATGCGGTCAGTTGACCACGTTTCCAACCGGCCGTCTCTCTTCATGATTTGGCTGGGCATTCTCCTGCGTCCTCCTTGGGGGCACATGGGTATGAGGGGGTACATACTTTTGAATCGTCAGTGTGAAATCCGGCGGCAGATAGCCACGCGCGGTGGCGAGGTCGTCCTCGGTCAGGCCCGGCACCTGGGTGGTGCGGAAGTAGAAGGCTTCGGGCCGGGCAGCGGCCAGGCCGAAGATGCGCTCAAGGTTGGCCCTGGCCGCGATCTCGGACACGGCGTGGCCGGTCAGGGCGGGATATTTGGCAAAGGGGCCCTTGACATCCACGGCAAAGACATCGACCAGCCCCAGGCTCAAGAGCTCGCGGACCATGTCAGGCCGCATGCCGTTGGTGTCGAGCTTGACGGGCAGGCCCGACTGCCTGATTTCGAAGAGCAGCCCGGCAAGACCGGGCACCGTGGTGGGCTCCCCGCCTGTGACGGTGACGCCGTCCAGCCATCCGGCCCGATCACGCAGATAGGCCTTGATGCGCGGGGGTTCGATGATAGGCAGGGTGTGCATGTCCCAGGCGAGCTGTCCGTTGTGGCAGGTGGGGCAGCGCAGGTTGCAGCCGCCCAGAAAGATGATGCAGGAGTGGAGACCGGGCCAGTCGCATAGGCTCAGGTTCTCGAAACCGCGCACGTATTTCCAGGCCTCGGCGGGTTCGTTTATCCGCATCATTCTCCCCTTTCTCCTCATGCTCGAAAAAAAATATGCCCGGTCGCAACGCCGGGAGGGTGTCGGCTCGAACGGCACGAATGCTCCCCCTGCACAGTGTCGCTCGCGGTTCCGGAGTCTCTTCCCAAAGGCCGCAGAAGCTGCCGGAACATGTCTGCATAGATATCTCACACGGTGTTTTTTGTACAGGGGGATTTTGAGAAAAAAATGACCAGCCAAGCCGTGGCTGGCGATTACAGGCGATTATTGGCGTTTATTAGAATTCACAAAAAGTTATCAACAGATGTGATCAATCTCTGCTTGCCCATATATTTAACTTTTTTCTAGAACAAGTTTAGAAAAAAAAGTCGCTGATTCCGATGTGATCGGTTTTCGACAGCGGGCAGGGTGGATGGTATGGAAAAGCGGGGTGTCGCGCGGGTGAAACTGACTTACCACAAGGGGTACGGGTTGGGAACAATTTTTTGGCTCCATTCCACAGCGCAAGGAACAATGAAATCGTGACATTTTCCCGGTTTGCCTGTCAGTCCAGGAACCCCTAGGGCGGGTGGGCGCGTGTCCGGGGCGGGCCGATTTCCCGCTGGTTTTGCGGCATGGGACTTGCTGCGCCGGGGGCGGTCCGGTTCCAGGCCGGGCGTGCAGTCTTGTGCAGTGCATTGACAAGGCCCGTCCCGGTCCCCATCATATAAAAATCATCCCAATCCAACCGGAGCTGAAACACATGGCCATGTGGTCCTACATCGTTCTTGCCGTCGCCACGCTGCTGACCCTGTACCTGGGCTGGCGGATGATCATGCCCCTGCCCGTGAGCCGGGGCCGACGGTTCGCGGCCTGGCTGGCCGTGGCCGCGCTTCTGTATGGCCAGCGCCTGGCCAGGAGCCTGCGCACCGACGGCGCGGAAAGCATGCTTTTCGAGGGCCTGAACTGGGTGGTCTTCGTCTTTCTCGGACTGGTCTCCATGGTCGTGATGTTCATGCTCCTGCGCGACCTGCCCATCCTCGCCAGCCGGTTGGCGACCGGGGTGAAATGCGCCCTGAGCGAGCGGGCGCGGCGCGTCGCTCGCCGGAGTGCGGTGCGCGCCTCGTGCGCCCCGGACATGGGGCGGCGGCGCTTCGTACTCAACGCCTCCAACGCGGCCATCCTGGCCGTGTCCATGCCCCTGACCGGCTATTCCATCTTCGAGGCGCGGCGAAATCCCGTGGTGGTCCAAAACGATCTGTCCGTGCCCGGCCTGCCGCCCGGGCTCGACGGCTTCACCATTGCCCAGATATCAGACACCCACATCGGCCCCACCCTGCGGGGCGGCTGGATGCGCATGGTGGTGGACGAGGTCAACGCCCTGGGCGCGGACATGGTTGTCCACACCGGTGACATGGTGGACGGCTCCGTGTCCGCCTTGCGCCGGGAGGTGGCCCCCCTGGCCGAGCTCAAGGCCCGGCACGGGGTCTGGCTGTGCACCGGCAACCACGAGTACTATTCCGGGGTCGAGGCGTGGCTTGAGGAGTCGGCCCGGCTGGGCATGCGCCCTCTGGTGGACGAGCACACCCTGATCGATACCGGTCAGGGCCGCATCCTCCTGGCCGGAGTGGCCGACTACCGCGCCCCGATCATCCATCCGGCCCACGCATCGTCCCCGGCAGCGGCCATGGCCGCCGCCCCCGACCACGACGTGTCCATCCTCCTGGCCCACCAGCCCATGTCGATCTACGAGGCCAGCCGGGCCGGGTTCGACATCCAGCTTTCTGGCCACACCCACGGCGGGCAGTTCTTCCCGTGGACCCTGGCCATCCATCTCTTCCAACCCTATGTGCGCGGCCTGCACTGGCACGAGAACACCCTGCTCTATGTCAATACCGGCACCGGCTACTGGGGGCCGCCCATGCGCCTTGGCACGGCCCCGGAGATCACGCTGCACACCTTGCGGCAGATCGTCTGATCGCCCATTTCTGAAGACCCCTGCCCCTCGTCAAAAGAGCCCGAATCCGTCCGCAACGGATTCGGGCCTTGTCATTTCTGGTCTTTGGCCAGGGTCAGCAGGAGCAGGCGCGACGCGCTGCCGTCCGTGTATTTGATGGTCAGCGGGGTGACAAAGGCGAGCGCACCGGTGCGCACCAGCCCGCGGCTGACCACGAACAGCGCGCCCACGGCCAGGGGCGCGGGGTTGGCGAACCCGGCCACGGCCTCGGCAGGGGCGAGCAGCCCTGCGGCCATGAGGGCCACCATGATGCCAAGCGCCGTGACATCGATCGGCAGCCTCTTGGTGACCAGCAGGATGATGGCGGCGGCAAGGATCAGGGAAACGACAAGGATATCTGGTGACATGGCCGACCTCATGCCGGGATGGTTCGGTTCGCGCGCCAAAGGTGGCTCATCATGAGAATCAAAGAGTGTGGCGGCAATGTCAAGGGGCGGTTCCGCTCTGTGCGCACCCGGCCTTTCCGAATCGGCGGAGGTGGCGTATGCTTGGCTGGGCGGGGTTGACGAGGGTTGACAATTGGTCTAACAGGATCACTGGTCCAACCAATTCAAGAGCTGTGGAGAGTGGCTGGCCTGGGGTTTTCGGCTGCTCTTGCGGGGCGGCGGTGAGTGGTGTCCGAGAGTGGCGCCGGAGGAGATCGGGACACGGGGTCCCGGCAAGATGAGGGGAGGAGCATGGAAGTCAGGCCGGTGAGCAGAAAGGGCATCTACGGAGACATAGTGCTCCAGATCCAGGGCATGATCGACCGGGGCGAACTGCGGCCCGGTGACAGGCTGCCGCCTGAGCGGACCCTGGCCGGGATGTTCGAGGTCTCGCGCAACACCGTGCGCGAGGCGATCAAGGCCCTGGCCGAAAAGGATATGGTCGAGAGCCGCCAGGGCGCGGGCACCTACGTCCGGGAGGTGGACGGCGAGCGGTTTGTCTCCACCCTGGCCGGGATCATCATGCGCGGGCGTCCGGCCCTGCGCGATATTTTTGAGGTGCGCAGGCTCATCGAGCCGGAGATTGCGGCCCTGGCTGCGCGCCACGCGGCCCCGCGCGACATCGCCCGCATTGAGGCGGCTTTTGCCGACCAGGAGCGGGCCGTGCGCGCCGGGGAGCCGACTGCGGATCATGACTTGCTGCTGCACGGGCTTTTGGCCGAGGCAGCGGGCAACGTGATCCTGTGCGAGATGGTCAAGGTCTTGCACGAGGATTTCAATCAGAGCCGGGTGGAGGGACTCCAGTCGCGCGAGCGGCAGGAGGCGTCGCTGGCCGCGCACCGGGCCATTGTCGAGGCGGTCCGGGGCGGTCACGTCATGCAGGCCGAAAAAGCCATGCGCGATCATCTTGAGGAAATCGAAGCCATTGTCTTTGCCGGGAGCCGCTACTCCGGGCATCAAACACCATCGGAGGTATCATGAAGGAAACGCGCGAAAGGGCGAGAGAACTGATGAAGGGATATTGCCGCGTGTGCAAGGTCTGCGACGGCAAGGCGTGCGCGGGCGAGGTGCCCGGCATGGGCGGGCTCGGCACCGCAGCTTCATTCAAGAACAATGTCACGGCCCTGGCCGGGGTCAGGCTGAACATGCGTCTGGTGCATGATGTCAGCGCGCCGGACACGTCCGTATCCCTGCTCGGCCTTGATCTGGCCATGCCCGTGCTGGCCGCGCCCATCGGCGGCGTGTCCTTCAACATGGGCGGCGGGGTGAGCGAGGAGGAGTACATCGAGGCCGTGGTCGGCGGCTGCCGCGACAGCGGCGTCATCGGCTGTACCGGCGACGGCGTGCCCCCGGTCATCCACGAGTCCGGCTACGCGGCCATCAGCGCCAGCGACGGCCATGGCATCCCGTTCATCAAGCCCTGGGAAGGCCCGGAACTGGCCGAGAAGCTGGACAAGGCGCGGACCACGGGCTGCTCGATTTTCGGCATGGACGTGGACGCCGCCGGGCTGGTCACCCTGCGTCAGATGGGCCGGCCCGTGTCGCCCAAGACTCCGGCTGAACTGGAAAAGATCATCGAGGAAGTCCACGGCTGGGGCGGCAAGTTCATCCTCAAGGGGATCATGACCCCGGACGAGGCGCTCCTGGCCGCGCGGGTGGGCGCGGACGCCATCGTGGTCTCCAACCACGGCGGGCGTGTGCTCGACCACACCCCCGGCACGGTGGAGGTGCTGCCCGAGGTGGCGGCGGCGGTCAGGGGCAGGCTGGCGATACTTGTGGACGGCGGCGTGCGCGACGGCGCGGACGTGCTCAAGATGCTCGCCCTGGGCGCGGACGCGGTCATGATCGGCCGCCCGGTGTCCGTGGCCGCGGTGGGCGGATTGCGCGAGGGCGTGGTCAAGTATCTGGCCGCTCTCAAGGGGCAGCTGATCCAGGCCATGGTCCTGACCGGCTCGGCAGACATTGCCTCGGTCACCCCCCGCGTCATCTGGAACGGCTAGCGCGCGGCAACCTCTAGCAGACCTTTTGCCCGGCATCGGCACGGGCCGGAGAATAAATGCTGACGACATACATCCTCTATATCGTGCTTGGTGCCGTGGCCGGAATCCTGGCCGGGCTGCTCGGCATCGGCGGCGGGCTGGTCATCGTACCCATGCTCAACATCGCATTCGAGTTGCAGAACTTCCCCGAGATGCACATCCAGCACATCGCGCTGGGCACCTCCATGGCGACCATCATCTTCACCTCCCTCTCCAGCATGTACGCCCACCACAGGCGCGGGGCCATCAACTACCCCGCGTTCTGGCGGCTGGCTCCGGGCATCGTGATCGGCACCTACCTCGGGGCCATGCTCGCCTCGGCCCTGCCCACCGGGTTTCTCAAGGCGTTCTTCGGCTTCTTCCTCTACTATGTGGCCATCCAGATGCTGCTCAACATCAAGCCCAAACCGCATCGTGAGCTGCCCGGCGTGGTCGGCACCTCTGCTGCGGGTACGGGCATCGGCATCTTCTCGGCTTTGGTTGGCATCGGCGGCGGTACGCTGACCGTGCCTTTTCTCTCCTGGTGCAACCAGACCATGCACGTATGCATCGCCACCGCCGCAGCCGTGGGCTTGCCCATCGCCCTGGCAGGCACCACGGGCTACGTCATCGGCGGCTGGAACGTGGACGGCATTCCCGGCCCGCACATCGGCTATGTCTACATCCCGGCCTTCCTCGGCATCATCGCCATGAGCGTGCTCACCGCCCCCCTGGGTGCCAAGCTGGCCCACAGCCTGCCCGTGGACAAGCTCAAGCGTATCTTCGCCGTTTTGCTCATCCTCGTGGGGAGCAGGATGCTCTGGACGGTGTTCATGTAGCGGGTTGCTGCACCGCATGAAATGAAAAGGCCGCTCCCGGAAAGGGGGCGGCCTTTGTCATTGCGAAAAGCGTTCAACCCGATCAATGCGCCTCGGCCCAGGTGCGGCCAAGGCCGAGGTCCACCTTGAGGGGGACGGCGAGGTCGGCCACGGATTGCATGATGGTCTTGAGCCGTTCGCCTGCCGGGCGGATGCTGGCCTCCGGGGCCTCGATGATGAGTTCGTCATGCACCTGGAGGATGACGTGCGCGCCAAGGGCGGCCAGGTCCTTGTCCTTGTGGGCCGCGACCATGGCCATCTTGATGATGTCCGCAGCCGAGCCCTGGATGACCGTGTTCACGGCCTGCCGCCGGGCCTGGGACACCAGCTGGGTGTTGCGCGAGTGCAGCTCGGGCAGGAGCCTGCGCCGACCGGCCAGGGTGGTGACAAAACCGTGCGATTCCGCGTCCTTGACAATGGTGTCGTAGTAAGCCTTGAGGGTGGCCAGCTTGTCGAAGTACCGCTCGATGAATTCCTTGGCCTGGTTGACCGTGATGTCCAGCTCGCGGGCGAGTTTCTGCGGGCCCATGCCGTAGATGAGGCCGAAGTTGATGGTCTTGGCGTTGCGCCGCTCGTCGGCCAGCACGTCCTGCGGCTGCTTGTCGGTCAGCAGGGCCGCGGTGCGGGTGTGGATGTCCTCGTCGTTGCGGAAGGCGTCGATAAGGGCCGGATCGCCGGAGAAATGAGCCAGCACCCGAAGTTCGATCTGCGAGTAGTCGGCGGCGGCCAGCATGGCCCCTGGCCCGGCGATGAAGCAGGCGCGCATGCGCGGGCCGTGCTTGCCCCGGATGGGGATGTTCTGCAGATTGGGCTGGGAGCTGGAGAGCCGCCCGGTGGCCGTGGCCAATTGGTTGAAATGGGTGTGCAGGCGCGAGTCCTCCCCCACCAGCTTGGGCAGCGGCTCAAGGTAGGTGGAGCGCAGCTTCTCCAGCATGCGGTATTCGAGGATGTCCTCCACGATGGGGTGGCGGCTGCGGATCGCCTCCAGCACCTGGTTGGCGGTGGAGCGTTGCCCGGTGGCGGTCTTGTTGCCCTCCTTGATGTCGAGCTTGTCAAAGAGGATGGCGGCCAGCTGCTGGCTGGAGCGGATGTTGAACGGCTCGCCTGCGTGGCGGATGATGGAGCGGGTCAGCTCGTCGAGCTGTGTGCTGACATCGTCGAGGAACCCGGCAAAGGCGTCGAGGTCAACGCCGATGCCTGCCTGCTCCATGGAGACCAGCACCGGGATGAGCGGGATTTCCAGATCGCGCATGAGGGTCGAGAGGTGGGCCGACTCCACCTGCCCCCGGATGCCGCGCATGTAGGCCAGGGCGGCCAGTCCCCTGGCCTTGGGGTGCAGGGTGGCTGCCAGCTCGGCGAACTCGGAGCGGCCATCCTGGAACAGGGATTGGCGCAGGCGCGGCCAGGTGTAGTTGCGCGCCTCGGGGTCGAGCAGGTAGGCGGCCAGGCTGAGGTCGAACCACTGGGACGAGAGCAGATATCCCCAGGCCGCGTCTGCCCGCAGCAAATCCTGCACGCTGGGCGTGGCGATGACAGAGGCGTGCTCCAGAGCGCGGGCCAGCGCGTCCGCCGGGCCTGTGTAGCGGTATTCCCGGCCTTCCATGCCGATGAAAAAGGCGTTGTCCTCAAAGACGAGGCCCACGTCCTCCCCGGCCAGCGAGGGCAGGGCGTCCGTGCTAGTCGCCTCGGTCATAGGCGGTTCGTCGTCCTGGGCCGGGGCGGGCATGGGCGCGCCGAACAGGGAGAACTGGCCCCCTGCCTGGGGCGATGCCCCGCCCGACGTTTTGGACGATGCGCTGCCTGACGCACCGGGCTTGCCCGAAGGGGCAGAGGTTTTGGGCAACGCCTGCTTGAGGCCGCGCAGCTCGTATTCGTCCAGGAAGGCGCGCAGGCCGTCGAGGTCCATGGGTTGCAGGGCGAAGTGATCGAGGGGCTGGTCGCAGCAGTCGGTCTTCATGCGCGTCAGTTCGCGATAGAGAAAGACGTTTTCAAGCTCTGGCTCGACCTTTTCGCGCAGTTTGGCGGGCAGGGCGGCGCAGTTGTCGCGCAGGGCTTCCAGGGTGGGGCAGGTCTCCATGATCTTGCGGGCCGTGACCGGGCCGACCTTGGGGATGCCGGGGATGTTGTCCGCCGAGTCGCCGATGATGGCCTGGAAATCCGGCCACTGGGACGGCTCCATGCCCTCTTCCTCGCGAAAGCTCTCCAGGGTGATGATCTTCTCGGTCTTGCCTGCCTGATTGAGGATGACCACGTTGTGGTCCAGGCATTGCTTGAGGTCCTTGTCCGAGGCCACGACCACCACGGGCCGCTCCTGCTTGTAGCGCTTGGCCAGGGCGCAGATGCAGTCGTCCGCCTCCACGCCGTCAGAGACCAGGAGCCTGACCCCGAGCAGCTCCACGCCCCGGCGTACCGGCTCGATCTGCATGGCCAGCGGCTCGGGCATGGCCGGGCGCTGCGCCTTGTAGCGGTCATAGAGCTGGTGGCGGAAGGTGGGGCCTTTGCCGTCCATCATGAAGGCCACGTACCGGGGGTTCTCGTCGCGCAGCATGTTCAGGAGCACGCGCAGGGTGGTGTTGATGGCGTTGGTGGGGAACCCGTCGGCGCGCGCGAGGTCGGTCCTGGCGTAGAAGGCGCGGTAGAAGAGGGCGGTGCCGTCGATGAGATAGACGGGTTCCTTGTCGAAGCGCAGGCGGTCTTTGAGGGACATGGCGAACTCTCGGCTGGTTGTCGGGCTGTTTCAGCCGCTGTGGATGGAGTGGCGGATGGCGGTCAGCAAGGCTGGGCCCTTGGCCGTCACAGCCGGTGGATGGTCGATTTTCTGCCCTGGCCCAGCCGCTTGAGCATGAAGATTTCCGGGTCTTCACCGTCCAGGGCTGCCAGGTCCACCTCGGCCCGTGCGGCCTGCTTGTGGCCGCCCGCGCTGCCCAGCCCGTTCATCAGGTTCTGGGCCATCTTGCCCATGTCGCGGCGCAGGCCGTCGCCGCGCAGGATGCAGACCAGCTTGTCGTCGGCCACGCCGGAGACCACCACCCAGGGGACGTTGTGCACTCGGGTGAAGAAGTCGGTGACGATGACCAGGATGTCCGGGTTGTCCACGGTGCCGCAGTGGGCGTAGAGGCCGTGGCCGATGCGGCGCAGGTTGTAGAAGGCGCGGGAGAAATAGCGCATCCAGTCCAGGTGGAACTCGCTGCGGCTGATGCGGTTGAGCAGCTTGGAGTCCGAGAATTTGTTCAGGTACTTGAAGGCGGACATGTCCGCGTCGATGAACTCGCGCTCAAAGGTGCGCGTGTCGCAGCGGATGCCGTAGAGCAGGGCCGTGGCCAGCAGTTTGCCCGGCCTGATCTTCATGTTGTAGAGATACTCGGTCATCATGGTGCAGACCGCGCCGTATTTGGGCCGGATGTCCACAAAGGCGGCCTCGACCGGGTTCTCCTTGACCACGGGATGGTGGTCGATGACGATGGAGAAGGTGTAGGAGGCGAACTCCGGGCTGTGATGGGGTTGCGAGTCCACCAGGGCGAATTTGTCGTATTGGGCAGCGAGGTTGGGGATGAGTTTTCTGGTGGGGATGCGCAGGTAGCGGATCATGGAAAGGTTGTCGGGCCGTTTGATCTCGTTGATCTGGCCGATGCCCACGGCTTTCACCTTGCGGGCCATGATACGGCGTAGCGCCTGCGCCGAGCCCAGAGCGTCCGGGTCGGCGTTGATGATGATGAGCCAGCTCTCATCCTTGTTGAAGAGGCGCAGCAGCTGCTCCACCTGTTCGTCCAGCTGTCTGAAGAGTGCCACAACCTATCCCTGTTTCAGGGTTAACGGCAGCCCGGCGGCGATCAGGACAACCCTGTCCGCCGCCCTGGCAACGCTCTGGTTGAGCGCGCCCAGGCTCCGGATGAACGCCCGGACCCCGCTGCCTACCGGCAGAGGCCCAAGCCCGGCCTCGCAGGAGACCAGCACCAGTTCACTATCGCTCCAATCCCTGAGAACTTCTAGAAATTCCCGCACCTTGTCATCTTCACACCCCGCCTCGCGGCAGGCGAAGAGCCAATAGTCCAGGCTGTCAACCGCCACGGTCGGAAAGGACAATTTAACCTGTCCGAGCTTTTGAGGCAACCCCTTGTCCACCTCCGCGACCTCCAGGCCGGGACCGCGACTTTGCCTGTGGAGCCGGATCTGCTCGCGAAATTCGAGGTCTTTGGCCTTGCCTGTGGCGATGAACAGGGCCGGACCCGGTCCTTTTGCCACCAGATCGAGCGCAAAGTCGGATTTTCCGGATTTGTTGCCGCCGAGAATCAGGGTGATCATTTTTTTGCCTCCCAGCGTTCCAGCCATGAGCCAATCAGGGCAATGGACTCGAAGAGGCCCGTTTTGTCAAACACCTCGATGGTCACGGTGCTCCCCTGGAACCGGTCGAGCATGGTGCGCAGCAGGGACTGGCCCGCTGCGTCGAGCCGGTCGAGCGGGGCGTGCCGTCCGCCCTGGCCGGGTGCGTAGACATGGAGCATCTTGACCGTCTGCCACAGGCCGGGCAGATCCAGGACCGCGTCCTGCCCGTAGGCCAGGATATGGCCGAGGTCCAGGCAGGTGGAAAAGCCGCCCGCGCGCGCCTCGTCCCAGAGGGCGCACAGGTCCGACTCCTCCACGTTTTCGAGCAGGATGTCCGCCGGGTCCACGCCCGCGTCGCGCAGCCGCGCGGCCAGCCCGGCCAGCTGGCCCGGCGCACCGGGCGGGTGCAGGACCCAGGCGTGTGGCCGCAGAAAGGCACCCTTGTCCATGAGCCGGGCCATGGCCTCCCAGGCCGCGTCCATCCCCTGATGCCACGGCAGGTCGAGCGGCAGGTGGACATGCCAGGAGACGGGCAGCCCGGCCAGGTCGGGCGGCAGGTCCGCTGCGGTGTAGTCGAGGCAGGCGCGGGTCTCGAAAAAGAGCAGGCCGATCTCGGCAAAGTGCCGGGCCAGGAACCGGGCGTTTTCAGCCACGCCTGCCGGGATGACAAAGGAGGGCGCGGCCAGGGTGAAGGGGAGCCTGGCTGCGCCGGTTTCGTGCCGCGTGTGCGCAGATATTTCCCTGGCAGGGTCGGCTGGTCGGTGGGGGCAATTGGTCATTGTTGGATTATTCTCTCCGGGCATGGGCCTTGCACGACACGGTTCCAGAGGAAACAGCCAGTCCGGGGGGTACGCCCATGAAACCGTTTCGTCAGTTCTGCCAGCATGTCTTCAACCCACTCCATGTCTATTGCCGTCTCCGGCAGGCGGGCGTGTCCCTGGGCTTTGCCAGGGGCGTCTGCCGCGTCTACGAGCGGGGGCTTTATCGATTCATTCTCTAGCGGGAGGCGAGGGCTGCCCCCCGGTCCCGGCCCGGCTAGTCGAGCAGACCGAGCTGCTTCTCCCTGGTCACCTTGCGGGCGGTCAGGGTGGAGCGTATCAGGAGGGCCTCCGGGATCTCGCGCAGGTAGCGCGAGGGCGGCAGGCTGAGGGTCTTGCCGTAGAGCTGCCGTCTGGCGGCCCGGCTGAGGTAGAGGCTCTGTTTGGCGCGGGTCATGCCCACGTACATCAGGCGGCGCTCCTCGGGGAACCGCTGGCCCCGGCCCGGCGTGAGCGTGATCTTGGCGGTCAGGAGGTCCATGCCCGCAAAGGGCAGGATGCCCTCCTCGCAGGCGGGCATGAACACGGCCTCGAACTCCAGCCCCTTGGCCGCGTGCAGGCTCATGATCTGGACCTTTTCCGCCGAGCGGCGGACCAGCTCGAGTTCGGATTGCAGGCTGACCCAGTTGACCAGCCCCTGCCAGCCGCCGCGCAGCTCGAATTCGTGCTTCAATTCCTTGAACTGTCGGCTCTCCCAGAAAAACTGATCAAAGGGCGGGGTCTCGCTCAAGTAGGCAGCCAGCCCCACCGGTCCCTTGGCCAGGATGTGGTCTGGCACGTCGATGACATCCTCGACGCCGCCCAGGGCCATGCCCAGGAACCGCTCGGCTGCGTGCAGGATGGAGGCCACGCGGGGCTCCTGCCAGAACCCTTCGAGTTCGGGCGTGGAGCAGGGGATGCCCGCCCGCTTGAGGGTCTTGTGGATGATCGGGATGAGCGCCTTGAAACGCACCAGCACCGCGATGTCGCCGGGCGCGAGCTCGCCGTGTTCCCCGGCGTCGGCCAGGGAGTGGCTGGTGGTGCCGATCAGCCCCTTGATGCGGTCGCTGATCCAGGTGGCCTCGCGGATGTCGTCCGGCCCCTCGAAGAGGTGGATGGAGGCGGCGGCCCGGACATGGGAATGCAACTTGGGCGCTTCCGGAAAGAGCGCGCCCGCGCAGTCGAGGATGTTCTGGGCCGAGCGGTAGTTCTCGGTCAGGGTGACGGACTGGATGGCGGGCCACAGCTCTGTCAGGCGGGCCTGGATGTCGCCCGCGGCCCCCCGGAACCCGTAGATGGACTGGTTGGGATCGCCGATGAGGAACACGCCCTCGCCCGACGGCCCGGCAATGCCCCGGATCACGGCCAACTGGAGCGGGGTCAGATCCTGCACCTCGTCCACCAGCACCTGGGTGTAGGGCATGCGGAAGGTGGGCGCGCCCGCCTGCTCCAGCATGAATTCCAGGAGGTCGGTGTAGTCCACCAGATCCCAGTGGTTTTTCTGGTTGCCGTAGCTGATGTGGGCCTCGGCCAGATCGGCGGGCAGGTCCGTGAGGCGCTCGCGGCCCAGGTTGTACCGGGTCCAGTGGTGGTCGAGGTTCTTGCCCGCGAACTCCGGGTTGACCTCGGCGAAAAGTTTCTTGGCCGCAGCCTCTGGCAGGACGATGGGGGTCTCGCTGTAGGCGTGCTTCCAGTAGTCGAAGCACAGGGAATGCAGGGTTCCGGCCTGGGGCAGTTCGGCGTTTTCCCCGCGCAGGGTCTTGAGGCGGTCGCGCAGCTCCTGGGCGGCGCGGCGGGTGAAGGTCAGGGCCAGGATGCGCCGGGCCGGTTCGCCCTGTTTGATGAGTCGGGCCACCCGGCCCATGAGGGTCTGGGTCTTGCCTGTGCCGGGTCCGGCCAGGACCAGCACCGGTCCGGGACCGGCGTCGATGGCCGCCTGCTGGGCCGGGTTGGGCGCGATGGGCGCGGCCTGGGGCATGGACAGGGGCTGGCAGACCGGCTCGCTGACTGGGGCGGGGCCGGTCGTGTCCTTTTTCGGGGCGTCCATGGGGATCAGGGTGGCCCCGTTTCTGATCTGGGCGCGCTCCTTGTCGTTGAACACCTGGATGACGCCGAACTCGCCGTCAAAGCCGGGCTTGCGGATGACGTTGCCCTCGCGCATGCGCTTGATGCCCTCGCCCAGGTGGCAGGAGTGGCGCGACAGATCCTCGGGCGGCACGCGCTGGAGGATGTCCAGCTCGCTGCCGAACTCGCGGATCAGGCGCATGTACAGGGCAGTCACCTTTTTGGAGCCGGAGCCGGTGCCGACCACTTCGGAGAGCACCTCGCGCAGCGGGATGAGCGAGACGAAATCTGGCGCTCCCTGGGGCCTGACAGGCTCCTGGCGGTCCGCCAGTTCAAGGATGCGGTTGTAGACGCCCACGGTGACGGGCTTGCCGCAGACCGGGCAGATGGCCCCGCGCGCAATGGTCTCGTGCGGGTCCATGACCACGCCGCACTTGCGGTGGCCGTCCATGTGATATTTGCCTTCTTCCGGGAAGAACTCCACCGTGCCGAGGAAGCGGTGGCCCAGCCCCTCGCCGCGCAGGGCGCGGTAGATGCCCTCATAGGACATCTCGCCCCGGAACATGTTGACCTCGCGGCCCAGCTTCTCGCCCGAGTGGGCGTCGGAGTTGGAGATGAGCTTGATGCGGTCCAGCTCGCTCCAGGTCCAGTTCATCTCCGGGTCCGAGGAGAGGCCGGTCTCCATGGCAAAGACCTCTGGCGCGTAGTCGCCGAAGCATTCGCGGATGGAGTCGAAACCGGACTTGGAGCCGAACAGGGAGAACCACGGGGTCCAGATGTGGGCCGGGACCAGGAAGGCCTGGGGGTGGCATTCGAGGACCATGTCCATCAGGTTGCGGCAGTCCAGGCCGAGGATGGGGCGGCCATCCGAGGCGAGGTTGCCCACCTGGGCCAGCCGCTCGTTGAACCGCTTGGCCGCGGCGAGGTCGGGCATGTAGACGAGGTTGTGCACCTTGCGCACCTTGCCGCCGCGCTTGTAGATGGAGCTGATCTCCGCCTGGAGCATGAACCGGGTGCGGCCCGGTATCGGCCCTTCGAATTCCGGGATCTCGGCTTCGAGCCCGCCGGGATGCCGCAGGGCGAAGAGCCCCTGGCCGCCGTCCACGAGCTGCTCCTCGATCTCGGCCAGCCATTCGGGGTGGGTGAAGTCGCCGGTTCCGAGCACGGAAATACCCTTGAGACGGCCCCAGGCGGCCAGATTCCTGATGGTCAGGCTCTTGCTTGTGGCCCGCGAAAACCGGGAGTGGACGTGGAGGTCGGCGGTGAATCTTTCCATGGCCGGACAGTAAAGGCATACGCCCATTATTGCAACCAGCATGCCTGCGAAAAACCGGTTGACCTGTGTGTTTGTTGCATATACAACCTTCGCCATGACCATTGACCGACTCAATCCGAAGGATTCCCTGGGGTTTCTCACCTGGAAGGTGTCCCGTTTGCTTACCAACAGTCTGGCGGCCCGGTTCGCGGCAGAGGGCATCCGGATCACCGTGGAGCAGTGGCGTGCGCTGCTCCCCCTGTACAAGTGCGACGGGATGAGCCAGGGCAGGCTGTGCGAGGTGCTCTCGCAGGAGAAGACCGGCGTGAGCCGTCTGCTGGCCGCATTGGAGCGGCGCGGGCTGGTGCGCCGGGAGTCCGGCGACGGCGACCGCAGGGTCAAGCACCTGTTCATCACCGACCAGGGGCGCGGGCTGGTGGACGCGACCATCCAAATGGCCCTTGAGAACAGCCGGGGGTGTTGCGCCGACATTTCGCCCGAGGATTTGGAAGTCTGCATGCGGGTCTTGTGGAAGATCGTCGAGCCGTCGTTCGATCACGCCTGCCTGCTCCGTGGGACGGAGTGAATCCTGGTCGCAAAGACCACCATGATGGAGATTTCGGTCAACTTGGCATCGCGGCCCTGGACAACGCGGCCTATTTCGCCAGCCAGCGGCTCGATTTCGTCTGGGGTTCGGTTCAGGTGGGGGGCTTGGTCTTGATGATCTGGCTTTCAATTTTCAAGCCTTGGAAAAATTCAAGCAAATAAGTGATGGTGTTATGCGTCTCATATTGATGCTCGCAACGGCCCTGTTCCTGACGGCCACTCTTGTTGTTCCGGCGCATGCCCAGACGGGCCGTCCCCCGTCTCCCGTGGTCACGGCCAAGGTGACCGCAGGCGACATGGTCCCCCAGTCCGAGTTCATCGGCACCGTGTATTTCACCGAGATATCCGATGTGGCCAGCGAGGTGCTGGGCAAGGTGGTGGACCTCAAGGTTGATGACGGCCAGCGCGTCAAACAGGGCGATGTCATGGTGGTGCTCTCCGCGACCCTGCTGGAGAAGCAGATTCGCCGCGCCCGCGCCCTGGCCCAGCAGGCCCGCGCCGAGTACGAGTTCGCGCGCCTGGAGCATGAGCGGGTGCGCACCCTGTTCAAGAGCCAGTCCGTGGCCGAGGGCGAGTTCGACTCCAAGCGGCTGACCGCGGAAGGGCTTTTGAACAAGTACGAGGCCGTGCAGGCCGAGATGGCCCAGCTGCTGGAAGAGCTGGAAAAGAAGACCATCCGCGCCCCCTTTGACGGCGTTGTCATCGACGTGCCCGTGGCCCGAGGCGAATGGATGTCCGTGGGCTCCACCGTGGCGGTGGTGGCCCGCGACGACCACTTCGACGTGGTGGTCAACGCGCCCGGCGAGGCCTACGGCGTGGTCAAACCCGGCCTTTCGGTCCAGGTGCGCACCGCAGGGACCGAGATGACCGGCGAGGTCTTTGCCGTCATTCCCAAGGGGGATGTGGCCACCCGCACCTTTCCGGTCAAGATCCGGGTGTCGGGCAACAGCACCCTGGCCGAGGGCATGGAGGCGCGTGTCAGCCTGCCGCGCGGGCTGGGCGGCGCCACCCTGGTGGTCCCCCGCGACGCCATCATTGCGGCGCGTGGCGAACAGGTGGTCTGGGCTGTGGTGGACGGCAAGGCCGAGGCTTTTCCCGTCTACGTGGTGGGCTTCAAGGGGCTGATGGCTGGCGTCAAGTCCCCGAAGCTCGCGGAAGGCATGGACGTGGTCATCAAGGGCAACGAGCGGCTCATGCCGGGACAGCCCGTGGCCGCCACCCCGCAGAACTAGCCGGAGGCATCCGTGGATATCGTCAAAGCCGCCATCGAGAAGCCGGTCGCCGTCCTCGTGGGCGTCATTCTCATCGTCATGTTCGGCTATATCTCCCTGCGCACGCTGCCCTACCAGTTGTCGCCGGACGTGACCGAGCCGGTCATCACCGTCACCACCACCTGGCCTGGCGCCACGCCCTACGAGATCGAGCGCGACATCATCGAGGAGCAGGAAAAGGTGCTCAAGGGCATCCCCGGCCTGACCGAGATGGAAAGCTCAAGCTACAACGGGCAGGCCGAGCTGACCCTGACCTTCGAGATCGGCGTCAACGTGGACACCGCGCTGCTGCGCGTCTCCAACAAGCTCGACGAGGTGCCGGAATACCCGGACAACACAGACCGCCCGGTGGTCTCGGCCACGGGCGCGTCCACCTCGCCGGTCATCTGGATGGTCATGCGCACCCTGCCGGGCAATGAACGCGACGTGCAGACCTACCGGACCTTCTTCGAGGACGAGGTGCGCCAGTACATCGAGCGCGTGCCCGGCGTGGCCGACCTCTTCGTGGGCGGCGGGCGGGACAACGAGATGCAGATCATCCTCGATCCGGTCCAGCTGGCCGCCTACAACCTGACCATTCCCCAGCTCTCCGGCATCCTCCAGAAGGAGAACGTCTCCATCTCGGCGGGCAACCTCGGCGTGGGGCGGCGCGACTACCGCATCCGCACCCCTGCCGAGTTCAAGACCCCGGAGGACATCGAGCGCATCGTCATCTCCTCTTCGGGCCAGCACAGGGTCATGCTGAGCGACGTGGCCAAGGTCAGGCACGGCAACGAGAAGCACTCCGTGGCCATGCTCCACAACGGCGTGCCGGGCATGGCTGTCGGCGTCAAGCCCGAGCCGGGCACCAACGTCATTGCCATGACCGACTCGGTCAAGACGGTGGTGGACGACCTCAATGAGAAAATCCTCAAGGACAACGGCGTCACCCTCCAGTGGGTCTACGATCAGCGGCCCTACATCAACGGCGCCATCGATCTGGTCCAGCAGAACATCATGATCGGCTCGGTCCTGGCCATCGTGGTCCTGTTCGTCTTTTTGCAGTCGTTCTCGTCCACCCTCATCGTGGCCCTGTCCATCCCCATTTCCATCATCGGCTCGTTCATCATCTTTTCGGCGGCGGGCCGCTCGCTCAACGTCGTGTCCATGGCGGGCATCAGCTTTGCGGTGGGCATGCTCGTGGACAACGCCATCGTGGTGCTGGAGAACATCGACCGGCACCGGCGGCTGGGCAAGGGAGCCGTGGCCGCGGCCTACGATGGCACCAGGGAGGTCTGGGGGGCTGTCGTGGCCTCGACCCTGACCACCGTGGCCGTGTTCCTGCCCGTGGTCTTCATGGAGCAGGAGGCCGGGCAGCTCTTCAAGGACATCGCCATCGCGGTCACCTGCGCCATCACCCTGTCTCTGTTCGTGTCCGTGCTGGTCATCCCCATGCTGGCGCGCCAGCTTTACGGCGTGGCCGAGCGGCGGGCCCTGGCCGCGGGACCGGGCGGCGAGGCTGCCGCGCCCAGGCTCTCGAGAATTAAGCGGGCGCTGATTCCGCTGACGAAACTGGGTGGTCGGGCCTCGGACATGATCATCAACCTGCTCGACAAGGCCATCACCCTGCCGCGCAACCGCATCATCACCGTAGCGGCTCTGACCGCCGCCTCGGTATTCATCGCCTGGTCGTTCTTCCCCAAGATGGAGTACCTGCCCCAGGGCAACCGCAACCTGGTCATCTCCATCCTTATCCCCCCGCCGGGCCTCTCCTATGAGGAGCGGCTGGGCATGGGCGAATATGTCTGGGAGCAGAGCGAGCCGCATTTCATGACCGATGTCAACGGTATGCCTGGGATTCAGGACATGTTCTTCGTGTCCGCGCCCACCATCAACCTGTTTGGCGCGGTGTCCACGGACGAGCAGCGGGGCGGCGAGTTGACGCCGCTGTTTACGCGCATTATCAATTCCATTCCGGGCATGTACGGCGTGTCCATCCAGGCGTCCATCTTCGAGCAGGGGCTTGGCAAGGGCCGCGTCATCGACGTGGATTTTTCCGGCCCGAGCCTGGAGCGCCTCGTGGCCGCCGCCGGGACCATGTTCGGCATGACCATGCAGGAGATTCCCGGTGCGCAGGTGCGCCCGGTGCCTTCCCTTGAGCTGCTGTATCCGGAAATCCGCCTGATGCCGGAGCGCGACCGGGTCCGGGCTGCGGGCATGTCCACCGAGGACCTGGGCGTGGCCGTGGATGTCATCCTCGATGGCCGCAAGATCGGCGACTTCAAGGAGGACGGGAAGAAGAAGGTGGACCTCGTGCTCAAGGGGTCGGTCACGGACATTGCCACTCCTGAGGATCTGCTCGACGCCCTGGTGGCGGTGCCCAACGGCTGGGCCGTGCCGGTCAGCTCCCTGGTCAATGTCGAGCGCACCTATTCCATGAACCAGATCAGGCACCTGGAACGCCAGCGCACGGTCTCGCTCCAGGTGACGCCGCCGACCGACATGCCCCTGCAACAGGCCATGGAGATCATCGAGAACTCCATGATCCCCAAGGTGCGCGAGATGGGGCTGCTCGACGGCCTGACCGTGCGTCTTGCCGGTGCGGCAGACAAGCTGACCGTGACCCGCGAGGCCTTGCAGTGGAACTTCCTGCTGGCCATCATCATCACCTATCTGCTCATGTCCGCCCTGTTCGGCAACTTTGTCTACCCGCTGATCATCCTGTTCACCATCCCGCTCGCGAGCGCGGGCGGGTTTCTGGGACTCAAGCTCGAGAACTGGTTCATCGCGGCCCAGCCGCTGGATATCCTGACCATGCTCGGTTTTGTCATCCTCATCGGCGTGGTGGTCAACAATGCCATCCTCATCGTCCACCAGTCGCTGGGCAACGTCCGCGAGCATGGCATGGACTACAAGGAGGCGATCCTCGACGCCACGCGCACCCGGCTGCGGCCCATCTACATGTCGGCCACCACCTCGCTGTTCGGCATGCTGCCCCTGGCCGTGGCCCCCGGCCCCGGCTCGGAGCTCTACCGCGGCCTCGGCTCGGTCGTGCTTGGCGGCCTTGCGCTGTCCACGGTGTTCACCATCTTCGTCATTCCCGCGCTCCTCATGTTCGCCATCCCCATGGAAAAGCCTGGGAAGCGATAAAGGCCCGATTGCGTCGTTGCGACAAGAAGCCCAAACCCTCGCGTAGGTAATCTACGCGTCGAGCTTGATCCCCTTGCCGCGCCTGGCACTCGAACCTTTCTCACTTCCCAGCCGGGGTCGCGGCACGGGTCGGGAGGTAGAGAGTCTCGTCGGGTAGTCCGCGATTCACTTTAGGCCTCTTTTCGCGCCTCGCAGTCGAACCTTTCTTCCTCCTCTTCGCTCTCGCCTTTCCATTCAGATATCCCCCCCATAAAAAGTTTGGGGGAAGGGGAGAGGGTGGGGAGAGTCCAGAGAGGGGCGGGAGAGGGGAAACCACTTTTTCTCAAAAGGGGTTTCCCCTCTCCCGCCCCTCTCTGGTCGCCGCAGGCGAAATCCTAATCCGATCGGGTGGGGTTTTCGAGGACGCGTTCGGTGGCTTCGCGGATTTTGCTTTTGATGACGAAGTCGGAGAGTCGGTCGGAGAGGATGATGGAGCCGCGCTGGACGTAGCGGGCGGGCAACAGGTTGAGGGTCAGGGCGTAGATGTCTTCCAGGTCGAGTTGCTCGAAGAGGTAGTCCTCGTAATACTGGTCGAGAATTTCGACCATGAATTTTGCAACCCGTTTTTCATTGCGGTTGCGGATTTTGTTCAGATCAACTCCCCTGACCGTGAGTTCGGTATCAGCCATGGTCCTCTCCCTTTTGGATCGCAGCGGATTGATTGTCATGACGATAGCACACACGGCCGCGTCTGTGCAATTGGCTGGGTGGTACGATTCGTGCTGTGCTGGAGGGGAATGCAAAAATTTCCCTGTGCAAGCGCAGGAAGAAGGAGAGTGGGATGACGACAGCCATTGACACAACATACGGGTCCACTGCGCAGCAGGCGGCCAAGGCCCGCCAGGAGGCCGAGGCGGCCCTGAAGGCTCAGATCCAGCAGTCCTCGACGAGCTCCACCAGCCAGACCTCGTCCATGTCCCAGGTGCGGGAGCAGATCGAGTCGCTGCTGGCGAACATTCCGAAGTCAAACGGCAACAAGCTGACCTTCAAGGATCTGGCCGATTACAAGGAGAACCTGGAAAAGGAGTGGTCCGAGCAGTTCGAGGCTGACATGACCAAGCTTGGCGTGGACACCTCCATCGACATCAAGCTCAGTGTGGACTCGTCCACCGGCGTTGTCACGGCCCAGAAGGGGCATCCGGACAAGGCGGCCATCGACAAGTATTTTCTCGACAATCCCGAAATGGCGGAAAAATTCGAGGAGGGCGTGCAGCTGAGCAAGCTGAACAGCACGGCGGAGCGCAAGCTGACGCCCAGCCAGCTGCGCCGGAGCCTGAGCGCCCAGAGCATGTCCATCTGGTTCGAGTCCAATTCGTCCGCCTCGTCCCTGCTCATGGGCGGCGGCATGGTACACAACCAAACAGGCGCAACCTACGCCAGCCTGGACCTGCGGGTGTAGCTCCGGCCTGCCCGCCAGGTTTCAAGCCAGCCATCGAAACACAAGAGCCGGACCGCCTGCGGGCAGCCCGGCTCTTTCGCGTGCGCGGCCAGCGGCGGCCCTGGCCCGTTGACAGCCAACGCAGCCATGCCTATCTCTGCAAAGTTGGGAATAGTATCTTTTAGCAGAATCGAGTCCAGCCATGGCCGGAAAACGAATCATCCTGAGTGCGGCGGCACTGGCCGCGTCGTTGGTCATGGCGCTGGCCGGGCTGTCGGCCTGGGGCGAGGCTTCGAGGGAGAATAGCATGAGCAATGCGGAAAAAGTCGAAGTGGCCACCCTGGCGGGCGGCTGCTTCTGGTGCGTGGAGTCCGACATGGCCCGGTTGCCCGGCGTGGTCCGGGCGGTCTCCGGCTATGCGGGCGGGACCGGGGCCGAGGCGACGTATGAAGCGGTCTCCACTGGCAGGACCGGACACCGGGAGGCGGTGCAGGTCTTTTTCGATCCGGAGAAGGTGAGCTATGCCGAGGTGCTGGATCATTACTGGAAGTGTTTTGACCCCACGGACGAGGACGGCTCCTTTGGCGACCGGGGGCCGCAATACGAGTCTGCCATATTCGTGCACGACGAGGAACAGCGGGTGATGGCCGAGGCGTCGAAGCGGGCGCTGGAGGAGTCGGGCCGGTTCGACAGCCCGGTGGTTACGCCCATTCTCCCCTTTACCACGTTTTACGAGGCCGAGGCGTACCACCAGGATTACTCGCGCCAATGCCCCCTGCGCTACAAGGCGTACCGCACCATGTCAGGCAGGGACCGGTTTGTGCGCGACACCTGGGGCAGGGATGTCCACGCGCCTGTCAAGGCCGGATCTGACGGCTGGCGGGGGTTTGTCCGGCCTGATGATGCGACCCTGCGCCGCAGCCTGACCCCGCTGCAATTCGAGGTCACCCGGCGGGAGGGGACCGAGCCTCCCTTTGACAACGAATACTGGGACAATCACCGCGACGGCATCTATGTGGATGCGGTCTCCGGCGAGCCGCTTTTCTCGTCTGCGGACAAGTTCGACTCCGGCTCCGGCTGGCCGAGCTTCACCAGGCCGCTGGCCGAAGACGCCGTGGTGACGCGGCGCGATGCCAGCCTGCTTGCCGTGCGCACCGAGGTGCGCAGCAGGCTGGCCGACTCCCACCTGGGGCATGTCTTTGACGACGGACCAAAGCCCGGAGGCTTGCGCTACTGCATCAATTCGGCAGCCTTGCGCTTTGTGCCCGCCCAGTCCCTGGCCGCCGAGGGCTACGGGGAATACGCGGACCTTTTCAAATAGCAGGGAGGCGGGCGGCGGCCCGGCCAGGGTGGCGTAGCAGCATATCACCTGGACGTTTTGCTCACGGATGTTGCCATGGCGGGGCAATGCGGGTAGGTATGAGCATTGCATCCGAGCCGCCAGAGGAAAATTCAACCCGGAATCCACCCCATGCGCCCAGTGGTCTTCTTGTGTCTCGCCATAGTGTTGTGCCCGCTCGCGACAGCGTTTGCGGCGGACTACAGCTATCCCTACAGTGATCCCTATCAGGCCACGGTCTATGGCACGCCCCCGGATCAGATATACCGGACGCAGCAGATGGTGAAGCCCAAGCAGCGGTCCATCCGCATCGAGGGCCGCAACATCCCGGAGGTGTTCTCCTACAGCGGCGAGATGCTCTACAGCACCGCCCTGCAAAAGGGCGAGGCCCCGCTCATCTTCATCATCGCCGGGACCGGCGCGGAGCACGACTCGATCAAGATGGGCTTCCTGACCCAGGTCTTTCATGAAGCAGGCTTTCACGTGGTCGCCCTGTCGTCGCCCACCCACATGAATTTCGTCATCAGCGCCTCGCGCTTCGGCGCGCCGGGCTATGTGCCCCACGATGTGGACGATCTGTACCGGGTGATGGGCTGGATCAAGGAAACGGTCGAGAAGGAGCGCGCGGTGTCCGGGTACTATGTCACCGGATACAGCCTCGGCGCGCTGCACGCCGCCTTTCTCGCCCACAAGGATTCCGTGGCCGGGGAGTTCGGGTTTCGCAAGGCGCTCATGATCAACCCGCCGGTCAGCCTGTACCACTCGGTCAAGCGGCTCGACTCGTGGCTGACAGCCGAGAATCTCGGTGAGGTCACGGTACGCGAGGAGATAGAGAGCCTCATCGACCGCTTCTCGAACTACTACCGTGACGCCGATGTCACCGACCTTGACGACAACTTTCTCTATGAAATGGTCACCCGCGTGAACATGGACGGCGTGGACCTGCGCTCCCTGATTGGGGTCGATTTCCGGCTCTCGTCGTCGTCCATGATCTTTGCCTCGGATGTCTGCCTTCGGGCCGGATATCTCGTGCCGCCCGCCGACTACCCGCTGACCACCGGCAAGCCGCTCATGCCCTATGCCGAGGCCGCCTTTGACATCAGTTTCGAGAACTACATGGACGAGTTCCTGCTGCCTTACCTGAAGCATCTTGATCCGACCATGGACCGCTACACCATGATGCGCCAGTGCAGCCTCTACGACATCCGCTCCTACCTCATGGAGAACGACAAGGTCGTGCTCATCGGCAACAGCGACGATGTCATCCTCAACGACAACGATCTGGCGTTCATCAAGACGGTCTTCGGCCAGCGGGCCACGCTCTACCCTTCAGGCGGGCACTGCGGCAACATGATGTACGGTCCCTTTGTCGAGGCCATGGTCGCGATGGTGAAGCCGTGACCATGCGGCGCCTTGCGATCCTCCTGGCCGTTTCGGCCCTGGCCCTGCTCCTTTGCGGCTGCGGCGCAACCGCGACCAAGCGGGTGGAGCCGTCCCTGAACCTTGAGCCCACGGATTTTCGCACCGAGGTCAACCGCTGGCCCGACCCCAAGGCCAACGACCTGGATTTCATGGAGGTCTACGATCCCTGGGAGCCGATGAACCGGCACATCTACGACTTCAACGCCGGGCTCGACGCCTATGTGCTGCTGCCCGCGGTGGAGGTGTACAAGACCGTGCTCCCCGGCCCGGCCAGAAAGGGCGTCTCCAACGTCATCAACAATCTCAATGAACTGCCGGTCCTGTTCAACTGCCTGCTCCAAGGCAAAATGAAGAAGGGGGCCATCACCACCTCGCGCTTTTTCATCAACTCCACCTTTGGCGTGCTCGGGCTCATGGACGTGGCCTCCGGGGCCGAGCACCTCAAGCGGCAGGAAGAGGACGTGGGCCAGACCCTGGGCTTCTGGGGCGTGGGCAATGGTCCGTATTTCGTCATGCCCGCCTTTGGTCCGTCCAATGTGCGCGACACGGTCGGGTTCGGCGGCGATTTCCTGCTCCTGTATCTTGAAATGAAGGAAATCTACCGGCTGGCCGGGGTCAAGAACACCTGGGACGTGTCCGTGGCCGAATTGGTCATCCGCTCCCTCAACCGCCGGGCCAGTGTCCCCTTCCGCTATCACGAGACCGGATCGCCCTTTGAGTACGAGATGGTCCGCTACGTCTACACCAAGAAGCGAGAGCTGGACATCCAGCGCTGATTCGTGGTTCCACGCGAAAAGGGCGTCCTCCGGCAACGGAAGGACGCCCTTTTCGCATGGCCTTGTCAAGGCGATCAGCCCGCGTGGTGTTCCTTGAGATATTGCTCCAGCCGGTCCATTGCCTCGGCGATGTTTGCCAGGGAATTGGCGTAGGAGAAGCGGATGAATCCCTCGGCGTTCTGGCCGAAGTCGATGCCCGGCGTCACCCCCACGCCGGTCTTGTCCAGGATGTCATAGGCGAGTTTGAGGGACGAGCCGTCGAACTTTGCCGCCAGACGGCGCATGTTCACGAGCACGTAGAACGCGCCCGTGGGATCGTGCCTGATGACGAACCCCATAGCCTTGAGCCGGTCAAGGATGTAGATGCGCCGTTTGTCGTAGGTGGCCACCATGCGGGCCACGTCCGGCCCGGCCTCCTTGAGCGCGGCCAGCCCGGCCCACTGGGACATGGCGTTGGCCGAGATGAAGAAATTCTGGCAGACGGTCTGCAAGGTGCGGATGAAGGCGGGCGGGGCAATGACATAGCCCAGCCGCCAGCCGGTCATGGCGTAGAGTTTGGAAAACCCGTTGAAGACAAAGGCGCGGTCCGTGTATTCGAGGATGGAGTGCTCCTGCCCCTCGTAGACCAGTCCGTGGTAGATCTCGTCCGAGACGATCCACAGGTTCTTCTCCTCGGCCAGTTCGGCGATGGCGCGCATGCGTTCCGCCGGGAGCAGGGAGCCTGTGGGGTTGGCCGGGGAGTTGATCAGGATGGCCCGGACCTTGTCATCAAGAGCCGCCTGAATGGCCGACACGCGGTACTGGAAGGCGTCGTCCTCGCTGACCGGAACCTTGACCGGCTCGGCCCCGGCAAAGGTGATGAAGTTGTCGTAGCAGGCATAGCACGGGTCTGAGGTGACCACCTTGTCGCCCGCTTCGAGGATGGCCGAGAAGACTGCGAGCATGGCCGGGCTGGTGCCCTGGGTGATGGCGATGTTGGCCGGGTCCACGGTCACGCCGTAGCGCTTGCGGTAGTCCTCGCTGATGGCCTCGCGCAGCTCCAGCAGGCCCAGGGAGTGGGTGTAGTGGGTGTGGCCGTTGTCCAGCGCCCGGCAGGCGGCGCGCTTGACGCAGTCGGGCGTGTCAAAGTCCGGCTCGCCCACCTCCAGGTGGATGACCGACCGCCCGGCCCGCTCCATGGCCTGGGCGGCCTCAAGAATTTCCATGACCAGGAACGGGGTCATCCCGCAACAGCGCTTGGATATGTGCATCGCTTGCATCCTGTGCCGGGCGTTCCGGCCCCCGGCGTCTCTTCAATGGACAACCCCGCCCCGTGCCGGTTGGGCGCAGGGCGGGGATGGTGTTGATTTAATCAATTGCCAACAAATCAGGTGAGTTCAACAACCTCGATTTCAAACACCAGGGTTTGTCCGGCCAGCGGGTGGTTGCCGTCGAGGGTGACCAGGGCGTCGTCGAAGTTGGCGATCCGGACATAGGCCGGGCTGCCGTCCTCGGTGCGGATTTCCAGCATGACGCCTTCCTCAAGCTCCACATGGGGCGGCAGCTGCTCGCGGCGCACCTGGAAAACCAGCTGGTCGTTGGCTTCGCCGTAACCTTCCTCGGGCGGGATTTCCACGGTCACGGTGTCGCCGACAGACTTGCCGATGACCGCCTTCTCGAATCCGGCGATGACCATGCCCTGGCCCAGGGTGAACTGGAGGGGATCACGTCCCTGGCTGGAGTCGAACTGGCTGCCGTCCTCTTTGAGGGTGCCGGTGTAGTGGACCTTGACGGTGCTGCCTTTCTTGGCGGTCATGCGCTCTCTCCTTGTCGCTTGTATGATGGCTAGAGTCCAAGCCTACCCAAATTCATGGGAATTGCAAACGGCGGCGCTAGTAGTTCAGGATCGAGCGCAATTCATCCATGGTTTTGGACGCAAAGGCGCGCGCCTTCTCGTTGCCAGCGCTCAGTATCTCGGCCACGCGCTCGTCGGTGCAGGTGGCGCGCCGCTCCTGCAGGGGCGTCAGGAACCGCTCCAGGGACTCCATGAGCACCTTCTTGCAGTCCACACAGCCCCAGGTGGCGCTGCGGCAGCCCTCGCAAATCTCCGGCAGCCGGGCCGGGTCGGTCAGCAGCTTGTGGTAGGGGTAGAGGTTGCACACGTCCGGGTCGCCGGGGTCGGACTTGCGCTGTCTGCGTTCGTCGGTCTTCATGCCGCGCACCTTGGGCGCGATCTCCTCGATGGGTTCGGAGAGCATGATGGAGTTGCCGTAGCTCTTGGACATCTTGCGGCCATCCAGGCCGGGCAGCTTGGCCTCCTCGGTCAGCAGGTCCGCGGGTTCGGGCAGGGCCTCGGAGCCGGTCAGGTGGTTGAAGCGGCGGGCGATCTCGCGCGTCAGCTCCAGGTGGGGCAGTTGGTCCCTGCCCACGGGCACGGCGCACGGCTTGTACATCAGGATGTCGGCGGCCATGAGCACCGGATAGCCCAGGAATCCGTGGGTGTTCAAGTCCTTCTGGCTCAGCTCCGCGTTCATTTCCTTGAAGGTGGGGCAGCGTTCCAGCCAGCCGAGCGGGGTGTACATGGAAAGATAGAGGTACAGCTCGGCATGCTCCTTGATCATGGACTGCTGGAAGATCACGCACTTGTCCGGGTCCAGCCCGGCGGCGATCCAGTCCTTGACCAGTCCGGGGATGAACCCCTTGACCCGTCTGGCGTCGGCGTATTCGCTGGTCAGGGCGTGCCAGTCGGCCACGAAGAAATAACAGTCGTACTCCTCCTGGAGCTTGAGCCAGTTGGCGATGACGCCGAAATAGTGGCCGAGATGGAGGGGGCCGGTGGGCCTCATGCCGGAGAGAATGCGTTGTCTTTCGCTCATGATGTCGGGTGGTTGGTTGGAGTTACATGGTTACGCCGAGGATTCGGACCCCGGCGTGGACCATGGGGAGGATGACTTGGCCGACGAGGCTGTAGCCGGAGAACCTGCCCAT
This sequence comes from Pseudodesulfovibrio aespoeensis Aspo-2, assembly GCF_000176915.2. Classification (NCBI taxonomy): domain Bacteria; kingdom Pseudomonadati; phylum Thermodesulfobacteriota; class Desulfovibrionia; order Desulfovibrionales; family Desulfovibrionaceae; genus Pseudodesulfovibrio; species Pseudodesulfovibrio aespoeensis. The sequence goes on along the minus strand of NC_014844.1, from coordinate 2,669,316 downwards.
AAGAATGAGGCCGATCAGGATGATGAATCCGTAGCGGCTGAGGGACATGTAGGTATTGGCCATGCGCGGCGGGAGAAAGTAGGCCACCACGTTGCTGCCGTCCAGGGGCGGGATGGGCAGCAGGTTGAAGATGCCGAGGATCAGGTTCACGAACACGCCCGCCTGGGCCATGAGGTAGGTGGGCACGATGATCTTTTCGGACAGTCCGCCGGGGGTGAATTCAAGGCTCACCAGGATGTGGATGATGGTGGCAAAGGCCGCGGCCAGGATGAAATTGGTGAGCGGCCCGGCAATGGCCGTGAGCAGCATGCCCTGGCGCGGGTTTTTGAAATAGCCCGCATTGACCGGCACCGGCTTGGCCCAGCCGAAATGGACGACAAAGAAGGCCAGGGTGCCCAGCGGGTCGAGGTGCTTGAGCGGGTTGAGGGTCAGCCGCCCCTGGGATTTGGCCGTGGGATCGCCCAGCAGATAGGCCACATACCCGTGGGCCACCTCGTGGCAGACCAGGGCAATGAGCAGTCCGGGCGCAAGGATGGCGTATTGCTGCAACCGTTCTGGGGAGAAGAGATCGAACATTGGAAGCGGCTACCACGTAAGGGCCGCATGGGGCAAGGTGTTTCATGGGAGGGGGCCGGGCGGCGGAGAAGGAAAGGGCGGAAGGGAGCCGGTCGAACCTTCGGTTCTCCCTCCCTCTTCACTCCTTCCCTTGCCTCTCCCCTCATTCCGCTATATTTTACTTGGGAAACCACCCAAGGAGACTCCATGAAGATCGGCATTCTCGGCGGCAGCTTCAACCCTGTGCATGTGGGCCATGTGCGCGCGGCCATTGAAGTTCTGGAGCGGCTTGGGCTGAGCCGGGTGGAGCTGGTCCCGGCCAAGCAGCCGCCCCACAAGGACGGGGCGGACATCCTGCCCTTTGACCTGCGCATGGAGCTTATCGCCGCGGCCATCGAGGGCGTGCCCGGCCTGGGCTCCAATCCGCTGGAGGGCGAGCGCCCAGGCCCGTCCTTCACCTGCGACACCCTCAACTGCTACCGCGTGGAGCAGCCCGAATCTGAAATTACTTTCATCGTGGGCGCGTCCACCTTTCTCGATCTGGCCAAATGGCGGCGCGGGCCGGAGATTCCGGGCATGGCCTCCCTGGCCGTGGTCAACCGCTGGGAGGCTGCCGACAAGGTGGCCGGGTTCATCGCCGACCAGTGGCCCGACGCAGTGCGCGAGGGGGATGACGCCTGGACCTTTTCCGGCGGCCACACCCTCCGCGTGCTGGACATCCCCCGCCTCGACATCAAGGGCGGGCACATCCGCCGCCGCTGGCTGGAGAGCCGCTCGCTGCGCTATCTGGTGCCGCCGGGCGTGGAAACCCTGCTCGAAGAGCGGGCCGACATGGTGGAGCAGTACTGGGGCAAACGCGTCTGACCGGGCGAGTTGCAGAGGGTCACTGGATATTCGGATTTTTCCGCTGACGGGGCGGAGTCGGGATCAGGCCGGGTTGGTCCTGTCGGGCCGGATGCGTGCGAGCATGTCGCGGATCACGGTCATGACCGCTTCGGGTTCGGTGGCGACGAGGCATTGGTGGGTTTTGGCGCAGGCCTTGCCGCCGTGCAGGGAGCAGGGGCGGCAGTCGAGGTCAGCTTCGATGACGCGGTCCAGCGGCCCGGCGGGGTAGAAGCCCCAGGCGCGGGTGGTGGGGCCGAACAGGGCGGCCACGGGCGTGCCCACGCCGCTGGCCAGATGCATGGGGCCGGAATCTCCTGTGACCAGCAGGTCCGCCTGTTCCATCAGGGCGCAGGTCTCGCGCAGATCCGTGGCGTTGGTGAAGTCGCGCTTGTTGCCGGGCAGCAGCGGGGCCGGGTCGCGCCCGACCACGAACCAGTCCAGACCTGACCCGGCCAGGAGCGCGGTCAGCCCCAGCCAGTTTTGTCGCGGCCATTGCTTGGCCGGGTGGGTGGCGTAGGGGTGCAGGGCGATGCGCGGCTTGCGGGTGTTGAAGCCTTTCAGGCGGGCGGCGGCCCCGGTTTGTTCGGCCTCGGTCAGGTGGATGCGCGGGATAAGGAGCGCGGCCTCGGGCGGCTCCGGGTCGCGGGCCATGGCGTAGCGCTGGGGCACGGTGGTGGCTTCGAGGGTGTGGCGTAGCGAAGCCGAGCGGGTGAGGCTGAAGAGGCGGCGGGCCAGCCCGAATTTTGGGGAGCGGCGCACCGGGCCGCGCCAGAGCAGCGAGAGGACGCGCGAGCGCAGGGTGCCGTGCAGGTCGATGAGTTCATGCCCGGCGAATTCTCCGGCCAGAGCGCGGGCCGTGGCAGGCCAGTGCTCCTTGAGGGCCGCATCGTCCAGACCGATGACGCGCGTCACCGCCGGGTGGTGGTCGAGCAGCGGCGCACTGGCTGAGCGGGTGATGAAAATGAAGGTTTCGCCGTGAGTCGCGTGCCAGTGGGTCAGGACGCCGGTGGTCAGGGCCACGTCGCCGAGGTGGCTCAGGCGGAACACGATTCTTGGTCTGGCGTTGCTGGGTTGGCTCATGCCCTCCAGTTCGCTTCAATCTGGATGGAAGTCAAGGCCGCATGGCAGCCAAGGCCACATGGAAGTCAAGGCGGATGTCTGTTGCGCCGTTGATATCGATCTGGTATATTTCACGCTCCAGACTCCGGCCTGATCCGGACTGGACAGGAAGTGACGACATCATATGATCGAACTCGTGCTCGCGGTCGGCGTGGCCGTATTCGTCTCCATGTTTTGTTCCGTGGCCGAGGCCGCGCTCTATTCCATGAGCTGGTCGGATATCGAAAAGCTCATGACATCGGGCAGCAAGTCGGCCAAGATATTGCACAAGCTGCGGACCAAGGTGGACGAGCCCATCACGGCCATCCTGACGCTGAACACATGCGCCCATACGGCGGGCGCGGCTGTGGCGGGCTGGGCCTGGGCCAATGTCTACGGCAAGGAGACGCTTTGGCTCTTTACTTTGGGCTTCACAGTAATTATTCTCGTTTTTACGGAGATACTGCCCAAGACCCTTGGCATCATGTACAGCGACCGCATCGCTCCGCCCCTGGCCAGGCCGCTGACGGCAATGGTCTGGGTGTTCAGGCCGGTCATCACCGTCATGCGGCTGCTCTCCAAGTTCGTGAGCCGCAAGAAGGAGGGGCCGGATCATACCGAGGACGACATCCGGGCCATTGTCTCGCTGACCCGGCGGTCCGGTTCCATCAAGCCGTATGAGGAGCAGTCCATCCGCAACATCCTGCTGCTGGACTTGAAGACGGTGGAGGAAATCATGACGCCGCGCACCGTGGTCTTCTCGCTCCCGGCGGAGCTGACCGTGGCCCAGGCGCGGCAACAGCACCCGGAGTGGCCGCACAGCCGCATCCCGGTCTGGGCCGACAACCCAGAGGACATCGTGGGCGTGGTCTACCGCCGGCAGGTGCTTGAGGCCCTGGCCGACGACCATGACGACATGCGGCTTTCTGACCTGATGCGCCCGGTGCGGTTCGTGCTTGAGAGCATCACGCTGGACAAGCTCCTGGTGAAGTTCCTGGGCAGCCGCAACCACCTTTGCGTGGTGCTCGACGAATACGGCGGGGTGGCTGGCGTGGTGACCCTGGAGGACGTGCTGGAGGAAATTCTCGGCAGTGAAATAGTTGACGAGACCGACCGGGTGGTGGATATGCGGGAATTCGCGCGCACCCAGCGAAGTGAGCTGACCGGGGGCGGCGACGAGACCAAGGATACATAGGCGCCTGACGCGCCAGGAGATAATGATGGCGAAAAAGACGAACAAGGGCGTGTATGTGGTGGCCCTGGCGCTCTTTCTGGGCGGGCTGAGCTATCTCATAGTCTCCGGGCTGACCCAGGACAGCGTGTACTTTCTCAACGTGTCCGAGGCGTTGGCCATGGAGAGCGGCGAGGTCCGGCAGGCGCGCCTGTTCGGCAAGGTTTCGCCCGACGGCCTGGTGCTCGACGCGGACAACCTCGGCGCATCTTTTGATCTCATCGACAAGATTGATCCGACCAAGACCCTGCGCGTGGAGTATCGGGGCGCGTTGCCCGACACCTTCAAGGAGGACGTGGAGGTCATTGTCGAGGGCGGTCTCGACCCGGACTCCACGGTCTTCAAGGCCAGGACGCTGGTGACCAAGTGCCCGTCCAAGTACGAGGAGGAGAGCCGGGAGATGGAGCAGCGCAAGGGGTGATCCATTCCCTGGTCCATCTGGCCGGAGGAGTGCGCGCGGCGGATCGCGCGCCAGGGTTTTTTCAGGGCAAGGGCGGGGGAGTCCTGCCCATGGGCGGACGGTTTCCGTCCTTTTTTGTCGCCGTTCTGTCCTTTTTGTGAAATTTTATTCACATGCTTGCAACGCCCGTCGATGCGGCCTATCGCCACGAAACACTGGTCCGGGGCGCGTGCCCCGACTCGCGGCAGGAGCTTTCCTTTGCCAATAAATTCATACCATCCCGGTGAAAAGTCGAGTATGCAGACTAGTGAATACGGTACGGTCGAGAGAGGCGCACACCCCGCGCGGGTGACGCCGGGCGAGCCGTTTCGTTTCAATGCGTCTGCCAAGGAGCCTTTATGCATCTGACCGGTTACGTGGCCCTGCTGTTTTCCCTTCTGGCGTTCCTCTTTCTCGCCGCCTGGGCCGGTTTCGCCGCCTGGAACAGGAAGGATGAGGCCCTGGTCCTGATCGAGCGCGGCCAGCTCCTGGCCGCGGGGGGTGTGGTTTTTTCCTCCCTGCTGCTGCTCGTGGCCCTGGTCACCCGCGACTACTCCTTCAGCTACGTCTACGACACCGTGGACAACGCCCTCTCCTTTGTCTACACCCTGACCGCCTTCTGGGGTGGCCGCGAGGGATCGCTGCTCTTCTGGGAACTGCTTATCGCCCTGTCGGGCGTCGTTTTTGTCTACACGCCCGGCTACAAGACCCTGGCGCCGAGGACGCGGCTCTTCTTCTGGATGTTTTTCCTGACCGTGCAGGGGTTCTTCCTGCTCCTGCTGACCGGGTGGAGCAACCCCTTCATCGAGATCATTCCCGCGCCCGGCGATGGCCGCGGCCTCAACCCGCTGCTGCGCAACCCGGGCATGATATTCCATCCGCCGCTCCTGTTCCTCGGCTTTGCCGGGTACACCATCCCGGCCGCCTGCGCCCTGGCCGCCAGCATCGCGGGCGAGGAGAAATCCTGGGTTTCGGTCTGTCGCAACTGGAACATCCTGTCCTGGGTCTTCCTGACCGCTGGCATCGTGTTGGGCGGCTGGTGGTCGTACATGGAGCTCGGCTGGGGCGGCTACTGGGCCTGGGATCCGGTCGAGAACGCCTCGCTCATCCCCTGGTTCGCGGGTACCGCGGTCCTGCACACGGCCATCATCGAGGCCCGGCGCAACGCCCTGCAGCGGACCAACGTCTTCCTGATGTCGCTGACCTTCCTGCTGTGCATCTTCTCCACCTACCTGACCCGTTCGGGCGTCATCGAATCCCTGCACACCTTTGGCGAGTCGGGCGTGTCCGTCCCCCTGTTCTGGTCCATGGTCTTCTGGTTCGCGCTGACGATCCTGGTGGTCTTTGTCAGCGAGCGGCACACCCACCGCTCCCTGTCGGACTTCCTGAGCCGCCAGGGGCTGCTGGTCATCACGGCCTGGTTTCTGCTGGCCCTGGGCATGGTCGTGATGCTGGGCACCATGTGGCCGGTCGTCAGCCGGTTGTGGACCGAGCAGCCCATGGGGCTTGACGCCAACTTCTACAACCGCGTCTGCCTGCCCTTCATGGCCGTGCTGGTGCTGCTGTTCTGCTACTGCCCCTGGCTGGGGTGGAAGGGCGGCCTGCGCGACACCAAGGGGTTCATCGTGGTGACCGTGGCCCTGGTCGCCTCCCTGGCCGGATTCTTTGCCATGGGCGTGACCAAGCCGCTGGCGGCCTTTACCGCCGCCGCATCCGTGGCAGCCATGGTCAGCATCGTCACCCTCTTTGTCCTGAATCCGGCCATGCGGGCCTCGCGTCAGTCGTGGGGAGCCTACGGCATCCACCTGGGCCTTGTGCTCATGGCCCTGGGCATCGCCTTTTCCGGCCCCTACAAGGTGGAGAGCGAGATCGTCCTGGCCGAGGGCGAGACTGCGGTCATCGACGGGTACGAGGTCAAGTATCTGAGCGTGTTCGAGGATGCCACCCCGGAGCTCAAGGCGCGGGCCACGACAACGCTTGAGGTCTCCAAAGACGGGGTAGTGCTGGGACAGATGCGGCCCGACAAGCGCATCTACACCAACTTCGAGCGGCAGCAGTTCGCCGAGGTGGCCACCATCTTCAGCCTGGGCGACGAGGTGTACGCCACGCTGCTCGGCTTCACAGAGGACCACAAGGCGAGCTTCAAGATCAGCGTCAACCCGCTGGTCAACTGGATCTGGATCGGCGGCACCATCCTGTGCCTCATGCCCCTGCTGGTGCTCAGGCGGGCAGGGCGTCCGGGGGCGGCCCTGTAATGGTCCCGGCTGGTGGCGAAACGCTCCTGACCGTGAAGCGGGCGGCCAAGTTCTTTGGCAGCAAGCTCGTCTTCAAGGAGGTTTCCTGCGAGGTCCGCGCCGGCGAGATCATGCTGGTGGCCGGGCCCAACGGCGCGGGCAAATCCACTCTCATGCGCATGATGGCCGGGCTTTCCAGGCCGTCGGCGGGCGAGGTGGTCCTGCACGTTCAGCCGGAGCGCATGGCCTATCTCGGCCACGCCACCTTCATCTATCCCGGCATGACCGCCCTGGCCAATCTTGGCTTCTGGGGGACCATGTACGGCCTGAATCCGTCGCGCGACGCGCTGCTGGCCCTGCTGGCCCGGGTGGGCCTGGAGCGGGCGGCAGAGGAAAAGGCCGGGTCATTCTCGCGCGGCATGGCCCAGCGGCTCAATCTGGCCCGGGTCTATCTGGTGGAGCCGTCGCTGCTCTTTCTGGACGAGCCGGGCACCGGGCTTGACCCGCGCTCCCTGGCCCTGCTGCGGCGCGAGATCGCCGGGCTGCGCGACCGGGGCACGGGCGTGGTCTGGATCAGCCACCATGTACGCGAGGACACGGCCCTGGCCGACACGGTCCTCGCCCTGGGCGGGCGCAGGGTCGAGTACTGCGGACCCGCCGCCGACTACGCCATGGAGGCCGAGGCATGCTGAAACGATCCGCAGCCATGGCCGCCAAGGACCTGAAGCTCTCCGTGTCCGGCGGGCAGGGGCTGGTGCAGGCCGTGCTCCTCGGGCTGCTGCTCATCTTTCTCTTCAGCCTGTCCAAGCCGGTCGGCGGGGTCATTTCAGCCCAGGCCGCCGGGGCCATCTTCTGGCTGGCCTCGGCCTTCGGGCTGGTGCTGGTCTTCAACGACCTTTTTGCCATCGAGGAGGCCAACGGCGCGCGGGTGGGCATCCTGTCGTCGCCCGCCCCGGTCCACGCCGTCTGGATCGGCAAGGGCGTGGCCGGGCTGTGTCTGCTGCTGGTGTCGCAACTGGTGTTTCTCCCGGCCACAGTGGCCTTTCTGGGTCAGGCCATCCACGGTCCGTGGTGGCTCCTGGGCGTGACTCTGGTGGGCGCGGACATCGGGCTGGTCATCATCGGCGCGCTGCTCGGCGCGCTCTCGCAGGGGCAGGCGGCCAGGGAGTCGCTGCTCTCGGTCATCGTCTTTCCGCTGTTGCTGCCCGTACTTTTGTCGGGCATCACCCTGTTCGCCATGTGCTTTTCGCCAGACCCTGTGGGTGAGCCCGGAAGCTGGCTCGGCCTGATCCTCGCCTTTGACGCGCTGTTTGCCGGGGCCGGGCTGTTTCTCTTCCCCTTTGTCTACAGCGGGGAGGAGTAGCCATGCCACGAGAATGTTCCTGGTCCGTGATCCATCGGAGTTGCCAATGAAAGTGAGAGTCCTGGCCGCACTGGCCGTCGCGGCCCTGCTCGCGCACCAGTCCATGATCTGGTTCTACGCGCCTGTGGCGCAGTCCGGGCCGGTGCAGAAGATATTCTACATGCATCTGCCGTGTTCCTGGTGGGCGCTGGCGAGTTTCTTCGTGGTCTTCGCGTCGTCGCTGCTCTATCTCTTCAGACGCGACCCCGCGTATGACCGCGTGGCCGGGGCCGCCGCCGAGCTGGGCGTGCTGTTCGCCACCTTGAGCCTGGTCACGGGTTCGACCTGGGCCAGGGCCGAGTGGGGCCATTGGTGGATATGGGATCCCAAGCTGACCACCGCGCTGATCATGTGGTATGTCTACGCGGGGTATCTGGTGCTCAGGTCCACGCCCATGGGCCGCGAGCGCAAGGCGCTGGTCTGCGCCGTGCTCGGTATAGTGGCCTTTCTGGATGTGCCGCTGGTCTTCTTTGCGGCCAAGCTCTGGGGCAGCGCCCATCCCGACGGGGTGGCCCGTGAGAGTTCGGGCATGGCCCCGCGCATGTGGCACACGGTCTTTGCCGGGCTCATTGCTTTCGGCTTCCTTTGGGGGGGGCTGCTCCTGACCCGGATCAGGCAATTGTCCCTGCTGGCCCGGCTCGAGGCCATGCTCGTCTGGGACGACGAGGCCTAGGCCTTGGCGCTTCCCCCGCGCTGACACTGAAAAACATAGATAAAGGAGACGCAATGTCCGCAACAACATATCTCTTCCTGGCAAACTGCGCGGTCTGGCTCGGCGTGACCGGATACCTTGTCTTCCTGTCCCTGCGGGCAGGCGAACTGGAGAAACGCATGCACCAGCTGGAGCTGCTCGGAGGTGGCGACAATGACCGCAGCTAACCATGACTTTGGCCGCAATGCGGTCGTTTCCCTGATTTTCGTCGGCGTGGCCGCCATGTTCATCACCAGTTTTGCCTACCGGTTGAACAACCCGAATCTGGTGGTCATGGCCCGCCAGCCCGCTTCCATGAACTCCGGGAACGACGGGAGCGGCGAGGGAACCATGCCGCCCGGCATGGAGCAGATGGGCGGCAACATGGCCCGGATCAAGGAGTACATGGCCCAGGTCGAAGCCAATCCCGACGATGTGGACGCCCTGATCGGCCTTGGCAACTCGTTTCTCATGATGCGCGCCTGGGACCGCGCCCTGGAGCCGCTTGAGCGGGCCAACCAACTCAGCCCCGGCAATGTGGACGTGCTCAAGGGCATTGGTATCGCCCGGTTCAGCCAGGAGGATTATGTCAAGGCGTCCGCGGCCTATGACGAGATACTGGCCGTCAAACCGGACGACACGCTAGCCTTGTTCAATCTGGGGGTCATTTTTAAACATTATTTTGAGAAACCGGACGAAGCCAGAAGATACTTCGAAAAGGTGCTGGAGCTGGAACACGATGATGCCGAGATGATCAGGCTGGCGAAACAGGAACTCGAAAAATAAAAATTCATGAAAACCGGGCTGTTGTCAGTCGTCCAGTGGAGCGTTATCCTATTGACAGGATTCGGGAAATAACTACAATGTCACATTCAGCCGAGAGCCCTGCCGGTCATCCGGGGGGATCGCTTGCATTGGCTGAAAATGTTGTTACGGAACAGTGTGTTGCTGTGAAAACTTATACTATCGAGGAGAGGAAGTATGCGCACTAAACTGCATCTGATCGTGCTGTGCCTGGTCATGGCCGCCATGCTGGCGGCCTGCAGCGCCGAAGAGAAAAAGGCCGATGAAAAAGCTGACGTCCAGACCGGCGAAGTCGCCCCGGCTGCCAAGCTGGTCCTCGGCGTGGCCGGTGCCCACTCCGGCGACCTGGCCTCCTACGGCCTGCCCAGCGTCAACGCCGCCAAGCTGGTGGCCGCCAAGGTCAACGCCGCTGGCGGCGTCAACGGCATGACCGTGGAAGTGGTCGCCCAGGACGACCAGTGCAAGCCCGAGCTGGCCACCAACGCCGCCACCAAGATGGTTTCCGACGGGGTCAAGATCGTGCTCGGTCACATCTGCTCCGGTGCCACCAAGGCTGCGCTGCCCATCTACCTCGAATCCAAGATCGTGCTCATGTCCCCCTCGGCCACCAACCCGCCCCTGACCCAGTCCGGCGAGTACCCGAACTTTTTCCGCACCATCGCCCCGGACGATGCGCAGGCCGCGCTTGAAGTGGCCTTTGCCAAGGGGTTGGGCCTGACCAAGCTCGCCGTCATTCACGACAAGGGCGACTACGGCAAGGGTTTTGCCACCTTCTGCAAGGAGTTCATCGAGGCCGAAGAGGGCATGGAAGTGGTCCTGTTCGAGGGCGTGACCCCCGGCGCTGTGGACTATTCCGCGGTTGTCCAGAAGATCAAGAGCTCCGGCGCCCAGGGCGTCATCTTCGGCGGCTACCACCCCGAGGCCTCCAAGATCGTCTCCGGCATGCGCAAGAAGGAGATCACCATTCCCTTCCTGTCTGACGACGGCGTGAAGGACGACACCTTCATCAAGGTTGCCGGCGAGTACGCCGAAGGCGTTTACGCCACCGGCCCCATGGACTTCTCCACCAACCCGGTCTACCAGGAGGCCGTGGCCGCTCACAAGGCCGAGTTCGGCACTGATCCCGGTCCGTTCTTCCCCGAGGCCTACTCTGCGGCCCTGGCCCTGCTCAAGGCTGTCGAGAATGCCGGTTCCACCGACTACGACAAGGTCACCGAAGCCCTGCGCACCCAGTATGTGGACACCGCTGTCGGCTCCGTCAAGTTCGACGCCAAGGGCGACGCCGAGGGCGTGGGCTTTGCCGTCTACCAGGTGCAGAGCGGCAAGTACGTGGAAATCAAGTAGTTAGAGATACCCAGTTGCATTTGCCCAGGGGACAGGCTAGCGCCTGTCCCCTGGCGTTATTTAACCTATAGGACCAGTATCCAATGGAATATTTTCTGGAACTGCTTTTCGGTGGGCTGACCCGGGGCAGCATCTACGCGCTCATCGCCCTGGGCTACACCATGGTCTACGGGATCATCGAGCTTATCAACTTCGCCCATGGCGAGATATACATGATAGGCGCGTTCACCGGGTTGATCGTGGCCGGAGTGCTCACCGCTCTGGGGTTCCCGGCAGCCTCCATCCTGGCCATAGCCCTTGTCTGCGCCGTTCTCTGGGCAGCCGCCTACGGCTACACCGTGGAGAAGGTCGCCTACAAGCCGCTGCGCGGCGCGCAGCGCCTCTCGCCGCTCATCTCGGCCATCGGCATGTCCATCTTCCTGCAGAACTATGTCATGCTCTCCCAGACCTCCGATTTTCTTCCCTTCCCCGCGCTCACCCCCCAGTTCGACTTCATGAAACCCTTTGGGTCCATCATGAACTCGTCCGAGCTGGTCATCGTCGTGGCCACGGTCACGGTCTGCATCGGGCTGACCCTGTTCATCAAGTTCACCAAGCTGGGCAAGGCCATGCGCGCCACGGCCCAGAACCGCAAGATGGCCATGCTGGTCGGCGTCAACGTCGATATGGTCATCTCGGCCACCTTCATCATCGGGTCGAGTCTGGCCGCGGTCGGCGGGGTGCTCATCGCCTCCCATGTTGGACAGATCAACTACTTCATCGGGTTCATCGCGGGCATCAAGGCGTTCACCGCCGCAGTGCTGGGCGGCATCGGCTCCATCCCCGGTGCCATGCTCGGCGCGCTGGTGCTCGGATTGACCGAGGCCTTTGCCACCGGCTACGTTTCCTCGGATTACGAGGACGTGTTCGCGTTCTGCCTGCTCGTGCTCATCCTGATATTCAGGCCCGCAGGCATCATGGGCAAGGAAAAGACCCAGAAGGTGTAATCAAGCATTCACTGCGGCGCATGCCGCCTTGCCTTACAAGGAATATATCGTGAGCAACGCAATCAATGAAACGGGTCAGCAGGGGATGGGGCGCTTCTTCCTGTCAGCCGGGTGCGACAGCATCGCCCAGGCCGTGCGGAAATCGGCGCTCGCCGCGGTCTGGTTCGCCTTTCTGACCTTTCCGATCCTGGTCATCAGGGTCAACACCATCGAGAACACCATTGTCTGGCGCTGGGAGAACATGGCCTACATCGCCGTGGCCATCTTCCTTGGCTCCTTTGTCTGGCGCTGGCTGCTGGCCCGCAAGGAGCTCAAGCTGGACAAGGACCACGAGGAAACTCCGTCGGCGCGGCTTTTGACCACAATCCAGTCCCATCCCGTCCTGAAGTTCGCGGCCCTCGGAGTCGTCGCCCTGCTGGCAGGGCTCTACCCCCAGGTCTTCGACCTCTACCAGACCAACATCATGATCTCCTGCCTGGTCTACATCGTGCTCGGGCTGGGCCTGAACATCGTGGTGGGGCTGGCCGGGCTGCTTGATCTCGGCTATGTGGCCTTCTACGCTGTCGGTGCCTACGCCTACGCCCTGTGCAACATGCACTGGGACATCGGCTTCTGGTTCATGCTGCCCATTGGCGCGGCGCTTGGCACCATCCTTGGTGTGATCCTCGGCTTTCCCGTGCTGCGCCTGCGCGGCGACTATCTGGCCATCGTCACGCTGGGTTTCGGCGAGATCATCCGTCTGGTGCTTGAGAACTGGGGCGATGTGACCATGGGGCCTTCGGGCATATCGAACATCTCCCGGCCCGGCTTCTTCGGCATGAAGATGACCATCAGCGACTCGACCATTTACATGTATTATATCATGATCGGCCTGCTGATCCTGACCATCTTCAGCGTCAACCGGCTCCAGAACTCGCGCATTGGCCGCGCCTGGCTCGCCCTGCGCGAGGACGAGATAGCCTGTCAGGCCATGGGCATCGACAAGGTCAAGACCAAGCTCCTCGCCTTTGCCCTGGGTGCCACCTGGGCGGGCATGGCCGGGGTCGTGTTCGCGGCCAAGACCACCTTCATCAACCCCGCCTCCTTCACCTTCTGGGAGTCGGCCATGATCCTGTCCATCGTGGTCATCGGCGGCATGGGCTCCATCCGGGGCGTCATCGCCGGAGCGATCATCCTCATCCTCGTGCCGGAATACCTGCGCGAGTTCGCCGAGTTCCGCATGCTCCTGTTCGGGGCCATCATGGTCCTGGTCATGGTCTTCAGGCCCCAGGGGCTGATCAGCGCCAAGCGCAAGGTCTACACCTACACAGCCACCAATGGCGCGGGGGCGGCCCATGAGTAATCCGGTCCTCAACGTCAAGGCCGTGGATAAGGACTTTGGGGGCATCCGCGCCCTGGACGATGTTGATCTCGTGGTCCGTCAAAACGAGATAGTGGCCCTTATCGGTCCCAACGGCGCGGGCAAGACCACCTTCTTCAACTGCATCACCGGCATCTACACGCCCACCAGCGGCGACGTGCTGGTCGATCCCGGCGCCACGGGCAATCCTGTGCGCATCAACGGCAAGAAGCCCAACAAGGTCACCGAGCTGGGCATGGCCCGGACCTTTCAGAACATCCGCCTGTTTCCGTCCATGACTGCCCTTGAGAATGTCATGATCGGCACCCACTGCCGGACCCATTCGGCTGTCTGGGGTGCCATCTCGCGCAACAAGGCCACCCGCGCCGAAGAGCAGGCGGTCATCGACCGCAGCTACGAACTGCTCAGGCTTGTCGGGCTTGAACAATACGTCAACGAGAGCTCGGCCAACATGCCCTACGGCAAGCAGCGCAGGCTGGAAATCGCCCGCGCCCTGGCCACGGACCCCTTCCTGCTGCTGCTCGACGAGCCCGCCGCCGGCATGAACCCCCAGGAGACGCTCGAACTCGAAGAGCTCATTGTCGGCCTGCGGCAGCGGTACTCCCTCTCCATCATGCTCATTGAGCATGACATGAAGATGGTCATGTCCATGTCAGACCGCATCTATGTCCTCGACTATGGACGGATGATCGCGGACGGCACTCCCCGCGAGATCGCCGACAACCCGGCAGTGATCAAGGCCTACCTTGGGGAGAGCGACGATGACTAGGCTTCTCGAACTCAAGGGCGTCAACAGCTTTTACGGCAACATCCAGGCGCTCTACGACATCAGCCTGCATATCGACAGCGGCGAGATCATCACCCTGATCGGGGCCAACGGCGCGGGCAAGTCCACCACCCTGATGACCGTGTGCGGGGTGGTTCAGGCCCGCGACGGCCAGGTGCTCTACCAGGGCGACCCCATCACCAGGGTCAGCCCGGAAAAACTGGTGGCCAGGGGCATCTGCCAGGTGCCCGAGGGGCGGCTGATCTTCCCGGAACTGACCGTGCAGGAGAATCTTGACATGGGCGCATTCCTGCGCAACGACAGCGACGGCATCCGCCGCGACATGGAGATGTGCTTTGGCCTCTTCCCGATCCTGGCGGCCCGACGCAAACAGCAGGGCGGCACCCTGTCCGGCGGCGAGCAGCAGATGCTGGCCATCGCCCGCGCCCTGATGGCCAAGCCGAGGCTGCTGCTGCTCGACGAGCCTTCCATGGGGCTGGCCCCGCTGGTGGTCCGCCAGATCTTCGAGATCATCCAGAAGGTCAACGCCGAGCACAACACCACCATCTTCCTGGTGGAGCAGAACGCCAACCTCGCCCTGAAGATAGGGCATCGGGGGTATGTCATGGAAAACGGGAGGATCGTGCTCTCGGACACCTGCGACAGGTTGCTGACCAACGAGCAGGTGAAAAAGGCCTATCTCGGCCTGTGAGAAGAACGCTGCGAGGCCGGACCTTCTGTCCGGCCTCTGGCATATATGGGACCCAAACGCTCTGGAGGATTGAGATGAGCAAAATACTCGATAAAGCCCTGACCTTTGACGATGTCCTGCTGTTGCCGGGCTACTCGAACGTATTGCCGGACTCCGTGGACGTGTCCACGTACCTGACGCCGGGAATCAAGTTGAACATACCGCTCATTTCCGCCGCCATGGATACCGTCACCGAGTCGCGCATGGCCATCTCCATGGCCCGCCACGGCGGGGCTGGCGTCATCCACAAGAACATGTCCGTGCGCGAGCAGGCGCGCGAGATCGACCGGGTCAAGAAGTCCGAGTCCGGCATGATCACCGATCCGCTCACGGTCCATCCGGACGACGACCTGGGCAAGGTCAAGGCGATCATGGCCGAGTACCGCATCTCCGGCCTGCCCGTGGTCAAGGGCGACCATCTGGTGGGCATCATCACCAACCGCGACATCCGGTTCGTGCGGGACGACTCGGCACTGGTGTCAGAGCTGATGACCAGCCGCGATCTGGTGACTGTGCCGGAGAATATCGACAATGAGGAGGCCAAGCGCAAGCTGCACCAGCACCGCATCGAGAAGCTGCTGGTGGTGGACAGCGAGAACCGCCTCAAGGGGTTGATCACCATCAAGGACATCAACAAGCACAAGAAATATCCCGACGCGGTCAAGGATGGCCGGGGCCGCCTGTTGGTGGGCGCGGCCATCGGCGTGGGGCGCGACTGCCTGAGCCGGTCCGAGGCCCTGCTGCGGGCCGGGGCCGACTTCCTGGTGCTCGACTCGGCCCACGGCCACTCCGAGAACATCCTCAAGTCCGCCCGCGAGCTGCGCGCCGCCTTCCCGAGCCTCCAACTGGTGGGCGGCAACATCGCCACCTACGAGGGCGCCAAGGCGCTGATCGAGGCGGGCGTGGACACGGTCAAGGTGGGCATCGGCCCCGGCTCCATCTGCACCACGCGCATCGTGGCCGGTGTCGGCGTGCCCCAGATCACCGCCGTGATGGAGGCGGCCCGCGCCGCCCGCGAGGCCGGCAAGTGCATCATCGCCGACGGCGGCATCAAATACTCCGGCGATGTGGTCAAGGCCTTGGCCGTGGGCGCGCACAGCTGCATGATGGGGTCTGTGCTGGCAGGCACGGACGAGAGCCCTGGCGAGTCCATCCTCTTCCAGGGCCGCACCTACAAGCAGTACCGGGGCATGGGCTCCATCGACGCCATGAAGAAGGGCAGCTCGGACCGCTATTTTCAGGAGAAATCCAAGAAGCTGGTGCCCGAAGGCATTGTGGGCCGGGTTCCCTACCGTGGCCCGGTGGGCGAGTCGCTCTACCAGTTCGTGGGCGGCCTGCGCTCCGGCATGGGCTATACCGGCTCGGCCAACCTTGATGAGCTGTACGAGAAGTCGAAGCTGGTGCAGATATCGCCCGCCGGGCTTCGCGAGTCCCATGTCCACGACGTGACCATCACCAAGGAATCCCCCAATTATCGCGGAGACGGCTAGGCCTGTCCGATACGCCAGGGGTTTTCGCCTTTTCATTTCCGCTGATGTGAATTAGAGAGAAACACATGCACAACAACCGAGTACTCATCCTGGATTTCGGCAGCCAGTTCACCCAGCTCATCGCGCGCCGCGTGCGCGAGGCGGGCATCTACTCCGAAATCCACCCCTGCAATGTGGACCCGGAGCGGGTCAAGGCGTTCAAGCCATCGGCGCTCATCCTCTCGGGCGGGCCGTCGAGCGTGCTTGAGGGCGGCTGCCCGGCCCTGAACATGGATTATCTCGCGATGGGCGTCCCGGTGCTGGGCATCTGCTACGGCATGCAACTGCTGGCCCACAACATGGGTGGGCGGGTCGTGGCCTCCACCGACCGCGAGTATGGCCGCGCCCAGTTCAAGGCCCTGAACGACTGCATCCTGTTCGAGGGCATCGAGGACAAGGAAAACCTGACGGTCTGGATGTCCCACGGCGACCGCGTGGAGGCGCTGCCCCAGGGGTTCGTGACCATGGGCAGGACCGACTCCATCGAATTCGCGGCCATGGGCGACCCGGCCAGAAAACTCTACGCCCTCCAGTTCCACCCGGAGGTGGCCCACACCACCGACGGCGCGACCATCATCCAGAATTTCCTGTTCAAGGTGGCGGGGCTGACGCCCACATGGTCCATGGCCAGCTTTGTCGATACCTGCATCGAAGACTTGAAGAAGCAGGTGGGCGACGCCAAGGTCGTGCTCGGCCTGTCCGGCGGCATCGACTCCACCGTGGCCGCCGTGCTCCTGCACCGGGCCATCGGCAGAAACCTGCACTGCATCTTCGTGGACAACGGGCTTTTGCGCATGGGCGAGAAGGAGGAGGTGGTCGGCTTCCTGGCCGAGCATTTCGACCTCAACGTCAAGTTCGTGGACGCCTCGCGTGAGTTCCTGGACAAGCTTGTGGGCGTGACCGACCCGGAGCAGAAGCGCAAGATCATCGGCTACACCTTCATCGACGTGTTCGACCGCGAGGCCAAGGCCATTGAGGGTGTCAGGTTCCTGGGCCAGGGCACCCTGTACCCGGACGTGATCGAGTCCGAATCCTTCAAGGGCCCCTCGGCGGTCATCAAGAGCCACCACAACGTGGGCGGCCTGCCGGAGAAGATGCACCTCAAGCTGGTGGAGCCGCTACGCGAACTCTTCAAGGACGAGGTGCGCCGCGCCGCCTATGAACTGGGCCTGCCCGAGCACATCATCTGGCGACAGCCCTTCCCCGGGCCGGGGTTGTCCATCCGCATCATCGGCGAGGTCTCGGACGAGCGGCTGTCCATTTTGCGGCTGGCCGACCGGATCGTGCAGAACGAGATGGTGGCGTCCGACTGGTATCGCAAGGTGTGGCAGGGGTTTGCCGTGCTGCTGCCGCTGAAGACTGTGGGCGTCATGGGCGACGACCGCACCTACGAGAACGTCATCGCCCTGCGCATCGTCGATTCGCTGGACGCCATGACCGCGGATTGGTCGCGGCTGCCCAGCGAGCTTTTGGCCCGCATCTCCAACCGCATCATCAACGAGGTCAAGGGCGTCAACCGCGTGGTTCTGGACATCTCGTCCAAGCCGCCGAGCACCATTGAGTGGGAATAGTTAACGTCAACTTCCTGTAACCAGGGTGGACATATGTTTGGAGTAGGCGGACCGGAGCTTCTGATCATCTGTGTGGTGGCTCTCATTGTCATCGGGCCCAAGAAACTGCCCGACCTGTTGCGCTCGCTGGGCAAGGGCATGGCGGAGTTCAAACGCGTCAGCAACGACGTCAAGAGCACGCTGGACGACGAGGTCAAAAAGGCCGAAACCACTGCCCGTAAGCGCGAGGTGGACGAGGAGATGGAGCGCCGCAAGGCCGAAAAGGCCGAAGCCGCGACAGCGCCCACTACCACGGCTGACAACACGGCTGGCAACACGGCTGGCGACGCTGCCGCACAGGGCGCGCCACCTGCCGGGCCTGACATGACCAAGGACACCAAGGAATCGGCATGAGCTCCGACAAGGACGAGGTGAAAAGCGCAGCCCCAGGGGAACCCGTGGCCGAGCCTTCGGGGGCGTCTTCTGCCGACGATCCCTCGCTCATGAACGCCGATGACCCTTCCCTGACCAATCCGGATGGGCCGGTGATCACGGACGAGGGGCTTGCCGAGGCCAGGGAGGCCCTGGATGCTTCCAGTGGTGGCTCCGGCGACGGCTCCGGTGGCGACAGTCCCGGTGGAGGTTCCGGCAGCGGTTCGGGCGGCGGTTCGGGCGGCGGTTCGGGCGGCGGTTCGGGCGGGAGCGGCCCGGACGCGGGCGAGCAGCCCGAGGCAAAGGACCCTGACGCTGCTGCCGACGATGAAGCAGAGAAAGGCACCCAGATGAGTCTGCTCGATCACCTGGGCGAACTTCGGGTCAGACTGACGCGCAGCTTCATCGCCATCGCGGTGGGCATGGTCGCCTGCTACGGCTTTGCCGAGCAGATGTTCAACATTCTGATGCAGCCGATGATCACCGTGTTCCAGCAGCGCATGGCGGAAAAGCCCATGCTGCCCATCGGCTTTTACGACGATCTGCGGGGCGCCCTGACCAAGATCCTGGGTGATCAGGGCTTCCAGCACATGGACAAGATCGACCTGTTCGTGGACGCGCTGCAGAAATCCCTGGTGCAGGTGGCCCAGGAAGGGCACTTCCAGTACACCTACCCGGCAGAGGCGTTCTTCTCGTATATCAAGATATCCATTGTGGCCGGGCTCTTCCTGGTCAGTCCGTACGTCTTTGCCCAGATATGGGGTTTCATCGCTCCCGGCCTGTATTCCCACGAGCGCAAATGGATGATCCCCATTGCCGTCATCTCGGCCATCTTCTTCACCTCGGGCGCGCTGTTTGGCTACTTCATCGTCTTTCCCTTCGGGTTTGAGTTCTTTGCCAGCTTCTCCACCGAGGGCATCCAGTTTACGCCCAAGCTCAACGAATACTTGAGCTTCTGCCTCAAGTTGCTGTTCGCGTTTGGCTTCGTCTTCGAGCTGCCGCTGTTCATTTTCTTCCTGGCGCGCATGGGCATGGTCTCGTCCGATGGGCTGCGCAAGAAACGCAAGTACGCCATCCTGATCGGTTTTGTCGTGGCCGCCATCCTCACTCCGCCGGATCCGTTCACCCAGTGCCTCATGGCCGGGCCGCTGATCTTCCTGTACGAGGTGGGCATCTGGGTCACGTACTTCTTCGGCAAGAACGAGAAGCGGCATTTGGACCGCAAGGCCGCTGCCGAGGCGGCTGCCCAGGCCGAGATGGACGCCGCCGCAGCCGCAGCGGCAGCCGAGACCACGGCGGGAGCCGAGGCCGGGAATCCGTCGGGCGAGCCGGAATCCGGACACGACAAGGCATAGCGCCGAATATCCGGGCAGGGGCGTCAGGCGACGCAACTGCCCGGTTTTCTTTTCTAGAGAATTGCTATACAGTCGCGCTCGGAGATTGACTCCGAACGCCGCGCAACACAAGGAGAGCGCCATGGGCAAGCGCACGGCCACGGTGAAGAGGGCCACCAAGGAAACAGACATCAGCCTGACCCTGACCCTTGAGGGCGAGGGCCGGGTGGAGGTGGACACGGGCATCGGCTTTGCCGACCACATGCTCACCCTGGCCGCCTTCTGGGCCGGGTTCGACCTCGACCTGACCTGCAAGGGCGACCTTGAAATCGACTCCCATCACAGTCTTGAGGACATCGGTCTGTGCCTTGGACAGGCGTTGTCCGAAGCCCTTGGCGACAAGCGGGGCATTGTCCGCGTGGCCTCGGCCAAGGTGCCCATGGACGAGGCGCTGGCAGAGGTGGTGGTCGATCTTTCAGGCAGGCCGTACATCGTCTATGACGACGCCCTGCTGCCAGACATCATCGCCGGGGACGAAAAGGACATCTGGCGCGAATTTCTCAAGTCTTTTGCCTATAAAGCGGGCATGAACCTGCACGTCAGGTATGAATACGGCCAAAACGGCCACCATCTGCTCGAAGCCGCCTTCAAGGCCATGGGCATTGCCCTGGCCCAGGCCGTCCGCATCGGACGCGCGGGCGTCTCCAGCACCAAAGGGAGTCTTGACTGATGCGACGCGTATACTCTTTCATGGCGGTGTCGGCATTGTGTGTGTCCATGCTCCTGGCGGCGGGTTGCGCCACGTCCAAGCGGACGGCGGCGGTGCCCAGGCCCGAAGGCAAGCTGGCCGTGGCCGGGTTCAGCAACCCCATCTACAACTGGCAGATCCTGGCCGGCTACCTTGAGGAGGAGGGCAAGCCCGTGCCCGACGGCACCCTCCAGGCTTTGGATTCGGCCCTGGTGGACGCCCTGCATCGGCATCAGGTCTTTGATTTCATCACGCCCACCGCCGTGCTCCAGTGTCAGGATGTGGTGGTCTTCGAGGAGTCGGGCCTGCCCAAGATATCGGCCTGGAAGTACTGGCTCGGCGTGGCCAAGTGCATTCAGGCGGACACCCTGCTGGTCCCGCAGGTGACCTACTGGCGCGAGCGCGACGGCGGCCCCAACGGGGTGGAAGCCCCTGCCTCGGTGGCCCTTGATTTCTTTCTCATCGACGTCAAGAACGAGCGCATGACCCGCGCCCGCTATGAGGAGACCCAGGTGGGCTTAAGCGAGAACCTCTTCACCGCGCGCAAGTTCATGGATCGCGGCGGCAAATGGGTGACCGCCACGCGTCTGGCCACTGAGGGCATCGAGGAAAAGCTCATGGAACTGGGATTATGATTCCGATGCGCGTTGGATGGGACGCGCTGACTATTTTTGGTAAATAAAATCAAAGGGTTAGCTGGTTGCTCCGGCTAACCCTTTTTTCAAGCTTTATGGCTGTCTGCCAACCGGAAATGCCAACCTGTATGGTTGGCATTGTTGTTCCAGGCTTGGTTTGATCTGAGGTTTTCAGCTTTTTCTGGCTGGTTGTGTTGACGATTTAAGTGAAAACTGGATGGTTTTCTGTGTGGTGTTGAGCTGTGACTGGACAGTCGGTAAACCGGCTTCTTAGTTTGATGATAGTGATGATTAATGGGAAGTCGTTCTCAACTCCTCAATGATTTTTGCTCACAAGAGTGATTCGCCTCTCGTTTATGCGATGGCGCTTAGCTTTATCTGTTTTCCCATGGGAAACCATTGTTTACGCTTTCGTAGTGCAGTAATGCTGAAGGATTTAACTGAGGGATTGTTACTCGGTCGTGGCAGACAGAAGATGTTGATTCTTCAAAAGCCCAGTTTTCGTCAGGAGAGGTCATGGGAGATAGTAAATGGTAGTATAGCCATTGGATGTTCTTATCTCCAAAATTAAATTTTTGTAATTCATTATTTGTTTTGGGGCTGTCCTAGCTAAGCACTCCGCTTAGGCTTAGGATGGCATCATGTACGAAAGGAAAAGCAGGCTCAGCCCACAGAAGCGGGCCAGGCTCATTGAGCACTTCATTGCCGGCACAACGGCACGTGCTGCCGCTCAACTGGTGGACGTCAACAAGAACACGGCGGCCACGTTTTTCACTCGGCTGAGGAAAATCATTGCCGATGAGATGGAAAAGGCATCGCCATTCGACGGTGAGATTGAAGTTGATGAGAGCTATTTCGGAGGAGTCAGGAAAGGCAAGCGCGGTCGAGGTGCTGCAGGGAAAGTCCCTGTTTTCGGCTTGTTGAAGCGTGGAGGGCGGGTTTATACGGTCATGATCCCAAACGCCCGGAGCACGACACTTCTCCCCATCATGGAGCGCATGATCTTGCCGGACAGTATCGTGTACACTGACGCTTTCAGAAGCTATGATGCGCTGGATGTCTCGGACTTCCACCATGTGCGGATCAATCACTCTGAAAGGTTCGTGGACAGGCAAAACCACATCAATGGGATTGAGAACTTTTGGAACCAAGCCAAGCGCCACCTCCGCCGGTTCAACGGCATCCCCAGGGACAGTTTTTTCCTGTTCCTTAAAGAGTGTGAGTGGCGGTTCAATTGTGGTGACCATAAAATGTTACTCAAGCAACTGAAAAAGTGGATTAATCAGCGGGGAAAATCCTAGTTAGCTAGGACAGCCCCTTTGTTTTTAATAACCTGAGTTGTTCAATCTCATCCCCTTCGATGGCTTCTATGCCAAAGTGTATCGCCCCCATTTCTCCTTTAGGTATTTGACTCAGGGCTTTTGCCAGATGTCGTTTTGTAAAGTCCCCGTAAACTAGGTCCATTGCCAAGTAGAGACTTCTGGCCCAAAATGGGACAGGAGTTTTGTATGCGTAAATCGAAGTTCAGTGAGTACCAGATCGTCAAGATCCTGAAGGCAGTGGAAGGCGGACGGACTGTCGTCGATGTCTGCCGCGAGCACGGCGTGAGCAGCGCCACGTACTACAAGTGGAAGTCAAAGTATGGCGGCATGGAGGCATCCGATATCCAACGGATGAAGGATCTCGAAGCGGAGAACCGTAAGCTCAAGCAGATGTTCGCCGACCTCAGCCTGGAAAACATGGCGCTCAAGGATGTAATCGAAAAAAACTCTGAGGCCAGTTCAACGCAAGGAAGTTGTCACGCACATGGTCAACGCGTTTGAGCTGAGCTCGCGCAAGGCCTGCGCGGCCATGGGCATCAGTAGGAGCTACTACGCCTACAAGCCGCACCCGCGGGACGATAGCGATGTCATCGCAGCCTTGACTGAACTGGCCGAGAAAAAGCCTACATGGGGCTTCAGTAAACTTTTCAACGTCCTTCGACAGCAGGGCAAGCCCTGGAACCACAAGAAGGTTTGGAGGGTTTACTGCCTCTTGAAAATGAACCTGAAGCGCAAGGCCAAGAAGCGGCTTCCGCAAGCCTCTCGGACGGCAGTGGCCCAGCCGCTTGCGCCAAACCATTGCTGGTCGATCGATTTCATGCGGGACACCCTTTACAGCGGTCGCGTCTTCAGGACTTTCAACGCTGTAGATGATTACAACCGTGAGGCCTTGGCCGTGGAAATCGATACCAATATGCCAGCAGGAAGAGTGGTAAGGGTGCTGGATCGGGTCGCCGAAGAGCGTGGCTGCTATCCCGAAAGGTTGCGAATGGACAATGGTCCGGAGTTCTCGGGGACTGTCATGGCGGCCTGGGCAGAATCGCATGGCGTGAATCTGGAGTTCATTCAGCCTGGCAAGCCCACCCAGAACTCATACATCGAGCGGTTCAACCGGACCTACAGAGAAGAAGTGCTTGATTTGTACGTGTTCAACAGCCTGAGCGAAGTTCGGGCCATTACGGAGGACTTTATCCGTGAGTACAACGAGGGACGTCCTCATGAATCCCTGGGGAATATGTCGCCGATAAATTTTGCTGCCCAGAGGGCAGGGGGTACCCCCTGCCCTCTGGGCAACCCCCCCGAAAACTGTCGGGAGTCTCTACCGTTAACTGGCCCTATGAAAGGGGACTTTACACTTTGCATTTTACAATCCTGCTAGCCCTTTCTTCAATCCCCGTTATTGTATCGAGCTGGTGAGCGTTTTTTCCAATTGTAAGAATATATGGGATAACTCGACTGCCTTGGAAAAAATCATACTTTGTTGATTGGTTGAGATACAAATCAACCAGCACTAAATACCAGGCAAAGACATCAGTATCATAGGATATTCGTCGGGTTCGTCCATCAGGGTTCCAAAGGGCTTCGTCAAGATAGTTCAGGATTTCAGTCTTTCGAGTTTCCCATTCTGTTTGAGGAATGAATTGAAGGAACCAACTTAACCCGTCTTTAAGCCACTGATTGTCACTCATAAATTCTTTAACTCCAGACGACTTCTTTAACTAATATCCTGCAACGCGTGAATAACACTCGCCCCCAATTGGCGCGTGTTTTTCGTATTCCCATTTGTATTGGTCAGATCGACTCCAATCTCTTTGGCGATCATTCTCATAGTTGGTTTTATCGGCGAGATGCTTTCAGAGCCTTTCAGAATTTCAAATGTCCCAGTCTCCGCTTCTCGTACAGTGTATTCTGTATGCTGAACTTCGTTGACGTATTTGATTGGCTTTGAGCTTTCTGGCGTTGGTGTTAGTTTACTCATTGGGAAAGTATACTGGCCTTTTGACTCCCTCATGAGTTCGAGAACTTCTTCCTTCTCGGTATCCAAGAGAAGCTGGATTTCCATCTCGTCAGCGTCGATCTTTAAAGCGCTGATCCAGTCCACTTGATCCAATGTATTGGGATTGAAGCTGAAGTGTCCGACATAGGTGTTCTGAGCCGTTGTCTTGACTGAGATTCGACCACGACTTTCGCTGACGACATCATAGCCCCTCTGATTGACCTCGGTTGCCATCTGCCCATTTGAAATCAGGGCTACATACATGCCGATCCTGCCAGAAAGGTGGTGAAGCTCAGTTACGGGCACTCCACAATTGATTTCTTTTTCCATCCAGGATAAGGCCTCGCTAGAGATTGTATGATCTGGATATGGGTTAGGGCCATGAGTAAATCTCTCTGGTTTGAGTTCTCAACAAGAGCTGCAACCGCAAGAATTCTCTAGCACAAAGAACGTCCAACTGCATAGAAAATCAGATGCGGATAATACTCGATTTTTATCTGCGTACAGGCTGGACTTCGATCCTGTGTGAAAATCATACATCTGGGCCAACCTAGTGTTGGGAAAATGGTGAGTAAAGCATGAAAATGCGTTTTAAATATTTAATAATTTAAATAGTTAGATACGAGGATTTGGATTATGATTCTTTTCCCCGCCGTTGATATCAAGAACGGTGAATGTGTCCGACTGGCCCAGGGCCGGGAGGATCAGGTCACTGTGTTTGCCGCCGACCCTGTTGCGCAGGCCCGCCGCTGGGCCGATCTCGGCGCGCGCTTCCTGCATGTTGTCGATCTCGACGGCGCGTTCTCAGGGATTCCCAAGAACTTCGAGCTGATCCGCTCCATATGCTCATCCATCGACATCCCGGTCCAGCTGGGCGGCGGCATCCGCGACATCGCCACCGCGCATAAATACATCGAGGCCGGGGTGGACCGGCTCATCATCGGCACCATGGCCCTGGAGTCGCCGGACCTGTTCTCGGACCTGTGCCGGGCGCTGCCCGGAAAGATCGGCGTCTCGCTCGATGCGGTTGACGGCAGGCTCAAGACCAAGGGCTGGGTCGAGGACGCAGGGCTGACCATGGACGACGTGCTGCCCAGGCTCGAGCGCGACGGCATCCGCTTCATCGTCTATACCGACATCTCCCGCGACGGCATGCAGACCGGCGTCAACGTGGCCGGGCTCAAGGCGTTGTGCGCCAAAACCAGCGTGCCGGTCATCGCGGCAGGCGGGGTGCATACTCTCGACGACATCAAGGCGCTCCACCCGCTGTGCAGGGACGGGCTTGAAGGCGCCATTTCAGGCCGGGCCATCTATGTCGGCACCCTGGACGTGCGCGAGGCCAACGCCTGGATCGACGCCCAGGCCGTGTAGCCGGGCCAGGCAATGCAAACAGCGACGCTCCCCGGAACCAGTCCGGGGAGCGTCGTTTTTTTACGCTCTGTTCGGGGCGCTCAGGACTTGGCCTTGTTCAGGGCCATCTTGACCTTGTCCTTGAGTTCGGTCAGGTCCACGGACTTGACCACATAGTAGTCCGCGGCGATGGTTTTGAGATCGTGCTGGAACGAATCATAGGCCGTGGAGAGGATCACGGGTATCTGCTGGTCTTCGGAGCGGATCTCCTGGAGCAGGTCGAGTCCCGAGCGGTTCACGCCCAGCTTGATGTCCAGGATGACGATGGTCGGTTTTTCGCGGTGGATCACATCAAGGATGTCCTCCTCGCCGTCCGAGGTGGCCACTGTGTATCCGTCGGTTTCCAGTTCCTCGCGGTAGAGCATGCGTATGTGCTTTTCATCATCGACAACGAGTATCGTCGGTTGGCTCATGGAATCCTCCTTGGGAATTTACCCTAGAATCCACTCTAATGGATGTTTTGGATTTGGGTCAATACAGGTTTCATCTTTTTGGCCTATTAATCACATTGCCCTTGCCGGGCCGGGCCAAGCCGGGGTGTCGCGCCATCTTTTCTTGAATTCACGCGCCTTCGTGGGTAGGGTCCGCTGCACCCCGTCGGCTTTCAACCGGCTGGCGGAAAGGAGAACGCATGATCACAGTCACTCTGGAGCCGGACAACGAGGTGGTCGAGCTGCACGGCGTCAAGACCGTGCTGGCCGTCCTCAACAGGTTCAAGCTGCGTCCCACCATGGCCATTGTGGCCCGCAGCGGCGAACTGCTCACCCCGGATCGCCGTCTCAACCCCGGTGATGCCATCATGGTACGCAAAGTGACCTCGGCAGGCTAGGAGGAACCGCCATGAAATGCTCGCGCTGCAAAAAACTCGCCTGCGTCACCTTGCCCAGCCACCACTCCGGTTTCTGCGCCGAGTGCTATCCGCTCTTCTTCACCCGGCAGGTGGAGACGGCCATCCGCCGCGAAAAGATGTTCACCCACGAAGAGCGCATCCTGGTGGCCCTGTCCGGGGGCAAGGATTCCCTCTCGCTCATGCTTGAGCTGGCGGCCCAGGGATACGATGTCACCGGCCTGCATATCGATCTGGGCATCCCTGGTTCGTCGCCTTCCGCCCGCGTCAAGGTCGAGGCGTTCTGCTCCAGCCACGGCCTGAAGCTTGAGGTGCTGGAAATGGAGAAGGAGGGGCTGCCCATCCCGGACATCAAGGCGTATGTCAACCGCCCGGTCTGCTCGGTGTGTGGGCGCATCAAGCGCCATCACTTCAACCGCATCGCCATGGAGGGCGGCTACGACGCCCTGGCCACAGGCCACAACCTCGACGATGAGGTGGCCCGGCTCTTTGCCAACACCCTGCGCTGGGACACGGCCTACCTCTCGGACCAGGGGCCGACGCTGCCCGCGCGCGAGGGGTTTGTGCGCAAGGTCAAGCCCCTGTTCCGTCTGAGCGAGTTCGAGACGGCCAACTACGCCTTTCTCAAGGGCATCGAGATCCACTCGGCAGCCTGCCCCTATGCCTCGGGCGCCAGCTTCACCAGCCACAAGGAGCTGTGGGGCGAGCTTGAGCACCGCAGCCCAGGGCAGAAGTTCCAATTCTACCAGGGGTTTCTCAAGAAAGGCAAACCCGCCTTTGCCGCGCGCGAGGCCGAGGTGGGCGAGCCTTTGGCCCCGTGCGTCGAGTGCGCTTCGCCCACCAGCGCGGGCACCTGCTCGGTCTGCCGCATCAAGGAGACCGTGCGCGCCAACAAGGCCGCGGCCCTGGCGGCAGAGGGGTGAGCCGTGTTTGAACCGGTCGTCACCGTGACCATGCCCTGCCGCGACTGCGCTGACACCGTGGGCCGGGCCATGGAGAGCATCCTGGCCCAGTCCCTGCGGGCCATCGAGGTGGTGGCAGTGGATGACGGGAGCGAGGACAATACAGGCGCGGTCCTGGACGAGTTCGCGCGCCGGGACGACCGGGTGCGTGTGGTCCACGCCGCTCACGGCGGGGTGGCCGTGGCTGCCAACACGGCCATGGGTCTGGCGCGGGGGCGCTACATCGCCCGCATGGACGCCGATGACGAGATGCTGCCCGAGAGGCTGGCCGCCCAGGCCCGGCTGCTCGACGAGCACCCCGAGATCGGGCTGGCTGGCAGCCGCATCCGTTTTGGCGGCGACCGGCACCGATGCGCCGGATACGCCCGGTATGTGGACTGGACCAACACGCTCCTGACCCACGAGGCCATCAGCCTGAACCGGTTCGTGGAGTTTCCGGTGCCAAATCCCTCCATCATGTGCCGTCGCGCCTGCGTTGAAACGCACGGCCCCTACCGGGACGGCGATTTTCCCGAGGATTACGAGCTGCTGCTGCGCTGGCTGGAGGCCGGGGTGCGCATGGCCAAGGTCGATGCCGAGCTGCTGGTCTGGAACGACCCGCCCGACCGGCTTTCGCGTACCCATCCGCGCTACCGGGCGGACGCCTTTTACCGCGTCAAGGCACAGTATCTGGCCCGTTGGCTGGCCAGCTACAACCGCAACCACCCCGAGGTCCACATCCTCGGCTCGGGCCGGACCACGCGCAAGCGCGCGGACATGCTCCTGGAGCACGGGGTCCGTTTTGCCGCCTACTACGACGTGGACCCGCGCAAAATCGGCCATGTGATCGGCGGCATCGAGGTGCGCCCGCGCGAGGCCGTGCCGCCGCCGGGCGAGGCGTTCTGTCTGCCCTATGTGGCCAGCCGGGGCGCGCGCGAGGACATCGCGGATTTCCTGGACGGGCGCGGCTTTGTCCTGGGCCGCGACTACCTCCCCGTGGCCTGACCGGGCCGCACCATTCCCTTTCCCACCCATTTCCGGCAGGATGGACGCCTGGCTTCACGGATCAGGACGCAGGAGGGCCCATGACGCACCAGACACCCCGGACCGACGACGCCGCTTTCGCGGCCATGGCTTCGGGCGTTTCCGGCAAACGGCGCAGGCCGTGGCTTGCCGCGCTCCTTTCCCTGATGGCCACCGGAGTGGGCCAGCTCTACAACGGCCAGTGGCGCAAGGGCGCGTGCTTCCTGGCGGGCGAGGTCGTTCTGGCCCTGGCCCTGATCCCGGCCCTGCGCACTTTTGCCGGGCTTGTCCTGGCCGGGGGCGTGCTGGCGACCTACAACATCGCGGCTGCTGTGGATGCCTACCGCTGCGCGCGCCGGGGCGGATATGTGCCGACGCGGTTCAACCGGTGGTGGGCGTATGCCCTGGCCGTGGGCATCAGCGCGGCTGCCGGGGCTGGCGTGGAGGGTGCGCTCAAGGCGCAATTTTATCAGAATTTCAAGGTGCCGTCCGTGTCCATGCAGCCCGCCTTGCGCGTGGGCGACCGGTTCCTGGCCGCGCGGCTGCGGCCCGATTCGCCCATCGGGCGCGGGCAGGTGGTGGTCTTCATCGAGCCTGGGGGCGGGCGGCACTTCGTCAAGCGGGTGGTGGGGCTGCCCGGCGAGACCGTGCGCGTCGAGGGGCGAGAGGTGGTCGTCAACGGCCAGCGGCTCGACGAGCCCTATGCGCGCCACACCGGCGGATCAACGCCGCACCTCGCCGATGGCGGGCCGCTGCGGCTTGGCCCGGACCAGTATTTCCTCATGGGCGACAATCGCGACAAGTCCTACGACTCGCGCTGGCTCGGTCCCGTGCCCCGCGAGAGGATCATGGCCCGCGCGCTCTACGTCTATTATCCCGGCCCGTCCGGCGCGGGGTGGGCATCCCGGTTCGGCGAGACAGTGCGCTGATCGTGTCGGTGCTGGCAGGGCGTTATTGAGTGGAGCGGTAAGTGGCCGGGTTGCGTCTGATCTGGTATTTGCCCACGGCCCTGTTGTGCTCCTCAAGAGTCTTGCTGAAATAATGCGAGCCGTCCCCCTTGGCCACGAAATAGAGATAGTGGTGCTGTTCGGGATGGACCGCCGCCAGCAGGGATTCGAGGCCGGGCGAGCAGATGGGGCCGGGCGGCAGGCCCGGATGGACGTAGGTGTTGTAAGGGTTGCTCCGGTCGCGCAGGTGGCTCTTGACCAGATCGCCGTCAAAGGATTTGCCCAGCCCATAGATGATGGTCGGATCGGCCTGGATGAGCATCCGCTTTTTGAGCCGGTTGTGGAAGACCCCGGCGATGCGGGCGCGTTCGTCGGGCACGCCGGTCTCCTTTTCCACCAGCGAGGCGATGATCACCGCCCTGTGCAGTTCATCCCACTCCGGCAGCCCCTGGGGCCAGACCTTGGCCGCATTGCCAAAGAATTCCCTGATCATGAGCTCGGCCATGGCCCGCGAGGAGTCGCCGCGCGGCGGGGTGAGCAGGTAGGTTTCCGGGAAGAGGTATCCCTCGGCGCTTTCGGCCCGGATGCCGTATCCGGCCAGCATCTCCGGGTCGGTCACGGCAGCGGCAAAGGCGTCGCGTGAGCCGACCTCCGCCTTTTCGATCAAGGCGGCGGTCTGCCACCAGGTCAGCCCCTCGCGCACTGCGACCCGGCGCATGACTCCCGCCGAGGTGGTCAGCTCGCGCAGCACCTGCTCCGGCGTCCAGTCCGTGTGCAGGACGAACTCCCCGGCGCGCACGGCCCCGGTCCTGTTGGTCGAGGCGGCCAGCGCGGTGAAGCGGCGGCTGTCGGTGATCACCCCGTTTTTCCGCAGGGTGGCCGACACGGCGGAAAAAGGCTGGCCCGGCTCAATCCGGATGACCACCTCGCGGCCCGGAGACTCAGGCGGCACGGTCATGAACCGGTGGTCCTGCCACAGCACGAAGCCGTGGTATGCCCCGGCCAGGGCGGCCACCAGGACAAGACCTGTCAGGGTCAGGAGGAGAGTGCGTTTTCGAGCCATGTGCGCAGGATGATGACGGCGGCCTGGCTGTCCAGGGCCATCTTCCGTTTGGTGCCGCGAAGGTCGGCGGCGTTGAGTTCTTCCTCGGCCTGGGCCGAGGTCAGCCGCTCGTCCGCGAGGTGGATGGGCAGATCGGTCCGCCGCCCCAGGCTCTGGGCAAAGTTCCGCGCCTGGCGTGTGGTCAGGGTGTCCTCGCCGTCCATGGAGAGGGGCAGCCCGACCACGATGGCCTCCACGGATTCCTGGCGGATGATTTCAATGATCGCCTCAAAGAGGGCGTCGCGCGTGGTGCGCTCCAAGGTCAGGTAGGGCGAGACCAGGATGCCGGAGCGGTCGCTGATGGCCAGCCCCACCCGCTTGAGGCCGAAATCGATGCCCAGGGCGCGCACCTAGCCAAGCTCCATCAGGGCTTTGCCAGTGTTGTAGCCCATGGCCTGGACATCGGCCACCAGCCCGCCCGTCTCGTCGAACACCTTGACCGAGTAGGTGACCATGAGCCTGCCTGCCGAGAGCTCCTCGGCCCTGGCCGTGAGCGTGGCCCCCGTGGCCGGGCGGACATAGGCGATGGTCAGGTTGACGGCCACCACGGCCTGGCCACGGCTCAGGGCCGCCGCGCCAAAGGCGGTCTCGGCCAGCCCGTAGATGGCGCCCGCGTTGACCGTGCCGTAAAGGTTGCCGTGTTCGGGCCGCACGGGCATGACGCACGTGGCCGCGCCGTCGCCCATGTCGGTGATGGCGATGCCGAGCAGGGCGGCGAAACGGTTCTTCGTTTCAAGCAGGGTCTTGATGTCTTCTGTGCTCATGGATGCTGTGTCCTGCCCGGCGGCGTGATGCGTGGGTTTGTGCATGGGGCAGAAAAACATGCCACAGTGATCGGGTCAACCCGAGACGATCATTTCCGGCCCGTTGACCGGCAGGTCGATGGTCACTTGGGCGTGGCCGTCGTCGGTGTTGGCGATGGCAATGGTTCCCTGGTGCTCGCCCACGATGCGTTTGGTCCGGGTCAGGCCCATGCCCGCGCCCACGGTCTTGGTGGTGTAGAACGGGTCAAAGGCCAGCTCCAGCCCCTCGTCGGTGAAGCCGGGGCCGCTGTCGGTCACCGTGAGGGTCAGGGTTCCGTCATGCTCGCGGGCGCACAGGGCGATCTGGGCCCCTGGTCCGGCGAATTCCGCGCTGTTGAGAAACAGCTCAGCCAGCCCCTGGACCATGAGGTCGCGGTCAATGCGCATATTCATGTCCGGGCAGTCGGTCTTCCAGCGGAGGTTCTGGCCGCTCACCGCCGGGTGGTTCTCGATGCGGCGCTTGGCCTCCTCGATGACCACCCACAGGTTGACCTGCATGGCTTGACCCACGGTGATGGCGCTGTAGTCGGCCACGGAGCGGACCATGGTCTCCAGTCTGAGGGTCTCCTCGGCGATGGCCTCAAGGGGCTCCAGGATGGACGGGTCGGCCTTGCGCATGAGCAGGCGGGCGAATCCGGCGATGGTCATGACCGGGTTGCGGATCTGGTGGGCCACCGAGCGGGCAAAGGCGATCAGGCTTTCGGCCCGTTCTTCGGCCAGTCGGTGGTTGAGGGCCAGGATGTTCTTTTCGCGCTGGTTCAGGGCGTTGAGCCGGGTCATGTCCTCGATGAGGACCACGATGGAGGATATCTTGCCCTCCTCACGCAGGGCCGACGAGATGACCGAAAGGAACCGCTCCTCGCCCTCCGGGGTGCGGTAGGGGGTGACGCGCTCGGATTTGGGGGTCTCGTTCTGGATGGCGTCGAGCACCACCTCGGAGAATTCCAGATTATCGCCGCGCGACATGAACAGTTCGCCCCAGGTGCTGTTCCTGAACTCTTCAAGGGAACAGCCCAGTATCAGGCAGGCGGCCCTGTTGGCCTCCACGATCCGTCCGTCCGGGCCGATGATGATCAGCCCGACTGGCAGGTTGGCGAGGATGGCTTCGACGAGTTTTTGCATGGGTTCCCTGTTCCCAGCATGCCATGGGACACGCGGGTTTGGCAATCGGTCCGCACCCATGAGGAGGCGGATCGTGGTCCTTGGGCGCGGGGTGGGTCCAAGGAAAGAGGGCGTCAGTTGCCCGCGCCCTTGCGCTCGATCTGTTTCATCATATCCTTGAATTCGCGCCGCCATTTGCGGCCACCCAGGCATTCGGCCAGGTATTCCACGGTGTGCATGACCCGGTTTGGCCGTTTCATCTGGAGCATGGACCGCTTGATGCCCACCTTGCACGACGGGCAGCCCACCACGATGGGCCGGGTCCGGTCGTCGGTCAGGTCGGCGTGCAGCTGCTCCTGCTTGCGCTCGCGCAGCCGGTTGTAGATGGCCGGGCTGGTCATGGCCCCCAGGCCCGACTCGCCGCAGCAGCCGGGCGAGAGCGCGACCTCGGCCCCGGTGAGCTTGGCCAGACCGGCGCGGTATATCTCGGCGGCCTTGATCTTGGGCGCGTCCACCCACTCGGCGTGGCAGGCCGCGTGGTAGAGCACCGGCTCGCTCTGGCGCAGCACGGGCAGCCGGTCCATGAGGAACTGGACCACGTCGAGGTGCCGGAGCGGGTCCACCAGCTCGCCGGAGAAGTCGTAGCTCTCCAGGGACTCGCGGCAGGTGCCGCAGGCCGTCAGCAGGGTGGTCGCCTTGAGGCCCGCCTTGCCGGTCTTGACCAGCAGGTCGATGAATTCGCGCACGTTGCGGTGGCGGTTGGTCTTGTACGCCTCCTCGCAGCCGCTGGAGAGCAGGGGGTAGCCGCAGCACATGTGGCGGTCGGGCAGGACCACGTTCACCCCGGCCTTGAGCAGCAGGTAGACCGTGGCCATGCCGATGGAGCGCGAGAACAGCGCGGCCCCGCAGCCGGGAAAGTAGAGCACGGTCTCGTCCCAGGCGGCCTGGCTGTTCTTGAGCACCGGGCCGGAGTCGAGTCCCAGCGCCTCGTGCAGATTGCGAAAGTCCATGCCAGGGCTGCGGCCCGAAAGCGCGGGCGACTCCATGCGCGACAGCCAGCGCGCCGGGATCAGCCCCAGGGTCTTGTCCTGGATCGATTGGCCAACCGAGAGCGCCTTGGCCACCAGGGGCAGGCTGCCCGAGGGGTTGCGGGCGAGATTCTTCAAAATGATCTGCTTGAGCGGGTGGCCAGACCTGCCCTTGGAATCGAGGAACGCGCGCAGGGACAGGGCGGCCCCGGCAGAGTCGATCTTGACCGGACAGACCGCCGTGCACTTGCCGCAGGCCGTGCAGTGGTCGATGAGGTCCTGCAACTGGGCCATGAGCCGGGCCGACGGCTCGCCCGACTGGATCTGCGAGTAGTAGATGCCCTCGATGAGCGCGCCCAGGCTGATGTTCTTGTTGCGCGGGTGGTACATCAGCCCCCTGACCGGCTGATACATCGGGCAGACCTGCTTGCACTTGCCGCAGCGGGTGCAGGTCTGGATGTTGCGCAAGAGCGCCATGAGCGCTTCCTTGTCCTTGAGCGCGGTCTGGTCCAGATCCTGGATCAGCCGGTTGAAGGAAAAGGTGAAGGGCTGGCTCGGCAGCTCGCGCCGCACCAGCTTGCCGGGGTTGAGGACATTGCCCGGGTCCACGCGCTTCTTGTATTCGGCCAGGGCCTTGATCTTTTCCTCGCCCAGAAAGCCGATCTTGGTGATCCCTATGCCGTGCTCGCCCGAGACCTCGCCCTTGAGCGTGAGCACCTTGCGCATGACCACGTCCGCCGCCTCGTGGGCCGAGGCGAGCATCTCCGGGTCGTTGGAGTTGACCGGCAGGTTGACGTGGCAGTTGCCGTCGCCCGCGTGCATGTGGTTGGCGATGATGACGCGCTTGTGCTGCATCTCCTGCCACATGGCCTTGATCTCGCGGTCGAGCTTGGGATAGGCGTCGCGCAGCTTGATGAACAGGAACCGGCACTGGGCGTCCTGCTCCTGGTCAGAGATGTCCCTGGCCGTGACCTCGCCGCCCATGATCGCCCTGGCCCGCGACAACCCTTCGAGGATGTCCGGGTCCTCGTAGTTGACGCCGTCCATGTCGCGCACCTTGTGCAGGGTCTTGCGATATATCTTGGCCAGATAGATGAGGTTCAGGTCTTCCAGAAAGTCCGAGAACTCCGGGATGACCTCCAGCGGGATGACCACGTCCTCGTTGATCTTGAAGCCCGAGGTGCGCTTGGAAATGGCCGAGAGCTTGTGCCGGTCCTCCCAGAAAAGCTCTGCCTCGCGCTCGTCACGCGCGGTGAAGATGTCCACCCCGTCATAGGGCTGGGCCAGGGCCACGATGGTCCGGCAGGCGTCGTCCAGCGCCCCCCTGTCGTCCGAGTCGAGCTGGAGCAGCAGCACCGAGATGGGGTCGCCCTCGTACTGCATGGACTTGGCCTGATACTCGATGGCCTGCACATACTTGGGCCCGAATTCCTCCAGGGCCGAAATCTTGACCAGGTCGCCCTTGCGGCGGATCGTGTCGCGCAGGCCGACCACGTCCTTGATCACGTACATGGCGTTCTTCATGGACCGGCCATAGAACTCCAGGCACAGGGTGCGCGAGTGGGCCGGGATCGGATAGCAGACAAAGCTCGTCTGGGTGATGATGCCGTCCACGCCCTCCTTCTGCACGCCGGGCAGCCCGCCCAGATACTTGTTGGACACGTCCTTGCCCAGGCCCGCGCCGCGTATCTCCCCGCCATGCAGGCTGACCGTGTCCTTGAGCGCGCCGCGCTCGTCGAAAACCTCGAAGACCGCCACCTCGTCAGTGTATATCTTGTGGCGCGGGTGGTCCTTGCGCCGCACCTCGATCAGCCCGCCGTCGGGCGTGATCATGCGGTAGCTCGATATGGTGTCGATGGTGGTGCCGTATTCAAAGGCGAACGGCCCGCCCGAGTTCTCGGAAATGTTG
Organism: Pseudodesulfovibrio aespoeensis Aspo-2; assembly: GCF_000176915.2. Taxonomy (NCBI): domain Bacteria; kingdom Pseudomonadati; phylum Thermodesulfobacteriota; class Desulfovibrionia; order Desulfovibrionales; family Desulfovibrionaceae; genus Pseudodesulfovibrio; species Pseudodesulfovibrio aespoeensis. The sequence goes on along the minus strand of NC_014844.1, from coordinate 2,634,113 downwards.
CCGCCCAGGGATGAGCCCGCCTTGGAGGCCGGGTCCACGGTGAAGAGCAGCCCCTGCCCGGCAGCCGCCTTGATGGCGTCCAGCGTGATCACGCCCGACTGGGCCGTGATGGTGCGCGCCTGCGGGTCGATGTCGATGATCCGCTTGAACCGGGCCAGGGAGAGGATCACGCAGCGGCCCACCGCCGGGATCGCCCCGCCCGTCAGCCCGGTGCCGCCCCCGCGCGGGATGACGCCGAATTTCAGCTCGTTGGCCAGCCGCACCACCTGTCTGATCTGCTCCTCGGTCTCGGGAAAGAGCACCAGCAGGGGCAGCTCCATGCGCAGGTCCGTGGCGTCCGTGGCCGATTCGATGCGGCAGTTGGGCGCGTCGCCAATGGCCTCGCGCGGGATGAACGCCCCCAGCCGCTCCATGAGCGTGTCGCGAAACGCCTGATCCGCGTCGAAACTCTCCCAGAACAACTCGATGCCCGTGGACAATATCTTGGCAAATCCCTTGGAAAGCATGGGCTTTGACATGTTCAGCCGCCGCTCCACAGACGTGCGCACCAGCTCCGGGTCGATGAACGGGTTGTAGCGGACCATGAACAGCTCCGCCGCCAGATTGGAGGCGAGCTTTTTCACCCCTTCGGGCCAGTGCTGGTAGCGCTCCATGTCCACCACGCCCAGGGCGCGGGTGATGAGCTGTTCGTCTGATATGGATATGTGGGGGCCGAGTTGGGCCATGGCGGTATTCTCCGGGCGGTTCGTGAAAGGGGAATGGGTAAGTGGTTTTTGCTTGGATGGCAAGTATAGGGGGTGGGGGTGGGGTTGGCAAGGAGGGGGAGGGGGGAGGTGTTTGCGGCGCGGCAGGGGATGATACCCACTGTTATAATCTAGAGAGACGGGCGTGATAAATCGGGACTACCTGGGATGAGCCGGGATGTGTCGGGATGTCGAAAAGGAAACACTGTTTCACTATGAGTAACTAGATTAACGAGTACTGCCGCTGCCGCCGCTCATCTCTAACTCGGCGGAGAATACGATAAACGTGCTGGACTGACAAACCGTATTTGCGAGCCAAATCATGCTGGTTTGAACCTGTGAACTCGCTGTAAATTTGATGATACCGCTCCCGTTGTCTGGTTGCCACGTCTTTGGGGATGTAAACATGCTGACCTCCCCAATGATCTGCTAACATGGCTGCCGCATCCTGGCCGAATTCCGCCGCGCGAGCAGGTGATACCCCGAACGATGACCGCGCCAACGCGCCGATCTGTTCGGCCAGGTCGATCAGCAGTTCAGTCCCGATTTCGCGCCCTTCACTCATACATCCTCCTTATACTACCGGCTGATCAGCTCGGGCCAGCCATTGCTTGAGGGACTCGATGACGCTTGACGCCTGGGGGGATGACAGCCAGGCCAGGGATTCGACGCCGGTCTGGCGCTTGACGTAGGCGGCAATGGCGGCCTCGCTGGAATCGCGCACCAGCCCGGCATCGTGCAGCTGCAGCCACAGGGAGCGGATCAGGCGCGACTGCGGGTCGCGGATCTGCTGCGACTTGGGAGCCTGCTTGCTGATGAACTGCGCTCCCAGAGCCTCCATGTGGGCCACGAGATCAACCAACTCCCGAAAAGACAGAGTCGCGGCGGAGTTTTTCTGGTACCGATCCATAAGCATGTCGCGGTAGGCGTCGTCCGTCATGCCGAGCTGCTTCTGACCGATCTTGATCTTGGAGATCATCCCGCGCCGGGCCTGGGGGCTCATTCCGGGTTTCTTCATGATGTGCTCCTTTCTTATAGCAGTCGCAGGGTGGGTCGTAGATCAGTGATGCTCCGCACCGCTTGCAGTGGTAGTGGTCGCTCATGTGTCTCTGCGTTTTCTGTATTTCTCGGCTTCTGCATTCAGCGCCTTGACGCAGACGCTGGCCATGTTGAGCGGGGCGTCGGGCTTACGGTCATTGGGCAGGAAGGCGATGACGGCGCGGCCTCCGCGCTCGTTGTCCCGGATGACCAGATAGCCCTCATCTCTGCCAACGCTGAATCTGTCGTTCATGCCTGCCCCTGAAAGAGCTTTGCCCATTTAGCCTTGCATCTGTCTTGGTACACCTGCGCACCGATCCTTTGCGCAGCCTCCACCACCTCGCGTCTGGCGGCTTCTAGCAATCGGTAACACTCAAAATTGGGGTACTGCCTACGAGTATCCTCCTGATGTGCCTTCCCTCTCTGGTTTGCCTCGACGGCCGTAACAATGGCCCAGAACAGACGGTGTCCAGGACGGGATGAGTTCCAAGCAGTGAGCATCCCCATTGAAAATATAGGGTGTCTGGCAGCTAAGAAAAAATAGGAAAATGTTGGGCAACACCGAGGGTTGGTGTAACCCCTACCCATATGCAACCGCATGTTGAGTTTTCTGCCTTCGTCCCTAGTCCTCATCATGCCCGCCCCTGCGGAAAGAGCGTTGCCTGGCGCGGGGCTTTGAGCAGCCGCTTGAGGCGCTCAATCTCCTCACGCGCTTCAGCGAGGTCGAACTTGGCGGCCTTGGCTACCGTCTCGGCCCAGGCCGCTCGCCGCTGGGCATGGGCTAGAGCCACCTCCAGCTTTTCAGCCTTTTCCTTGTAGGGTGTGCGAGGCAGGTCGTGCATATGCGTCTCCCTTGGCTGCTCATCAGGCCGAGGCCGCCACGCCCCGGCGACCGCCCCGCAGGGCGGTTTCGCTTATTGCGTGGAGTTGGTCAGGTGGTTTTCAACCCGCCCCTTGAATTGATCCAGCGCCTCGGCTGCATCGTCATCGGTGTTAGCCATGCGAAGCTCCCCGACGATGAGCAGGCCCTTCTGCCACGAATGCGTGGCATAGGTGGATATGGCCTCATCCAACGTAGCTTTGTCGTGGTGTTGCGCGATGGGGAGTGTGCCCTCGGGCAACCCACCGTCGGTCACGCCGATCTCGCCGGTGCGGAAGCAGTATGCGGTGAACATCACTTCACCGCCTCCTTGAGTGCCTTGCCCGGCTTGAACTTTATCTTCTTGCCAGCCGGGATCTGCACGGCCTCGCCGTTGTGCGGGTTGCGACCGAGGCGCGGGGCGGTCGTCACGGCCTCGAAAGAGCCGAAGCCGGTAATGACCACCTTGTCGCTCTTGGCCAGCTGCTCGGCGATAATGTCCAGCGCGTCATTGACGGCCTTCTCAACGTGGCACTTGGAAAACCCTGTCGTGCGCCGCTCGAACACGGCATCCATCAGTTCGCTCTTGTTCATCTCGTTCTCCTTGTTTTCACCCCAGCGGGGCGAAGTTGATTGATTGCATGTCCACCCCGGCCCATCTGCCGCCGCCATCGTAGGGGCAAAAGCCCATGGCCCGGTTCTGGTACTTCGCCACCGGCTTTTTCGGCTCCGGCAGCGCCCTGGGCTGCGGCTCGGGCGCCGGTGCCTGCTTGACGATCCTGGCTGTCCGGCAGTCCCGGCAGGCGATGCACCGGTATCCGCGTGGAGTGTAGAACGCCTCCTTGGGGCGCATGGTCTTGCACTGTGGGCACTTGGGCATGATGGGTTTCCTTGACGCTTGTGGGTTCAACCCTAGCCGAGCCATTCCCGCTCATTACGAATCAGCCACCGGGGAATTTCCACCTCCAGCGTGTCGCCGAAGTGGATGGTCTCCGGCATCGTGACCTGGCTCCTGGGCAGCCAGGTCACGATGCCCAGGGCCGGGATCAGGACGAGCACGGCCAGCCCCGTGTCGGACTTGACCCGGACCGTGTAGGCGAGCGTGTCAGCCACGGGCCACCCCCGACTCCGGGTGGAGGGTGTCGGCCTCGTCCAGCAGGCCGGTCATCACCAGCTCGTTGCGCGCCACCAGCTGGTCCAGGGCCTCGCACTGGGCGCTGTTCAGGCCGCCGTCCTCGCGCACGCTCCGGAGCAGCCGGAGCAACTCGCGGATGGTCTTGCCGTGGCGGATGGTCTGGGCCTCCGCCGCATGCAGCGCGCGGCGCAATCCGGCATCACTCATTGGTCGGCCCCCAGGGTGTCCTCGTGGATCTCAATGTAAAACTCGTCCTTGGAGACGCGCTTCATACCCACGCCTTCCAGCCGGGAATCCGGCCAGTCCGCAAGGACAGTCTTGTCCACAGACTCTTTCGTTCTGATGGCTTCTCTGATACCCAGTTCGCGGAGTCGCTCCAGGACATCGGCGAGAGTCACCTTGCTTGCGGTGAGGAGTCTGGTCGCCTTGCGCCAGCCAAAGACGCCAAACGGAGTCTCCTGGCTTTTGCGCTCCTTGAACAACTTGCCCTTGTTCAAGGTGGCGTATGTGCACAAAGCGTCTTCCAGTTCCTTCTTGCGAACCTGGAGCGGCTCCATCTCCGCCACCGCATTGGCCTTGATCAGGTCGATATTTTCCTGGGCGTCGTGCTCGATGGCCGTGATTTCCCTGCCGAGGCCGCCCAGCTCCATCATGGCCGCCTCGGCCTGCTTGCTGTCCGCGATGACCGTGGTCTTGGGCTTGAGCCTAGCCATGCGCACCTCCGAATGCTGCGACAGTCTCCAGTCCCTCGACCCGCTCGGCCTCGGCAATGATGTCGTCGCACAGCCGGTTGGCATCGGTGACGGTGACGCTGGCCATGTCGCGCTGGATCAGGCCCTTGAGCGCCAGGGCCAGCTTCGCGATCTTGCGGCCAATCTCGCCCTCGGCGTTGCCGGGCCATGCTTGATTGCCGGTCTGTCTGCGGGTTTCGCTGCCGTTAATGATGGTCATTTCCATGTCGTTTTCCTCCTTGGTAATGGGTTACACCTGGGCGATGATGCCGGGGTCCACCACCGGCGCGCCGACATCGGCGGCCAGGTTCATGGCGGCGGTGATCATGTTGCCGACGGCCAGCGGATAGACGAGGCTGACCGAGTCGTTAGCCCCGCCGCGCGAGGCCGGACCGGTCAGCTTGCTGCGCAGGGCCTCTATGCCGTCCTCGGTGATGACCTTGCCCGCCTCGGCCCCGACACGCTCAAAGCGATGGGCCACATAGCCAGCCAGCGATCCGTTCATGGGCTTGAGCTCCACCACCTCGCAGCGCTGCACCACCTCGCGCACCTCGTGATTGGCCTCGGAGAGCTTGTGCTTGAGCTCGGGCTGGCCGAGCAGGATCACCGAGAGCAGCTTGCGGAACCCGTCTTCCAGCTCCAAGAACCGCTTGAGGTGCTTGAGCGTCTTGAGCGGCAGGCCGTGGGCCTCTTCAATGACCAGGACATGGGCATGGCCGGTGCGCCCGCTGTCGCGCAGCACACGGTGCAGCTGGCGGAACCGGGCCTCGGGGCTGCTCTTGATGCTCTCGCCGGGGGCCACGGTGGCCATGATCGCCTCGGCGATGTGCAGGGCCTTGAGGCTCTTGCCCTCGGTGTCGTTGTCCTCCATGGCCAGGACGTAGGGCTCGATGACATGCACGGGCAGCTTGTCGCGGATGATGCGGTCGACCATGTCGCGGCGCAGGGTGGACTTGCCGGAACCGCTCTCGCCGATCACAGCCAGGAACCCGCCGTGTTTGGCGATATGCAGCATGGACTCGCGCACGTAGCGGATCTCCGAGGACAGGAACACGTCCTCGGCCCCGCGGATCTCGTCGAAGGGATCGGCCATCAGCCCGAAATGCTTTTTGGTCTTGGGGAACAGCCCCTGTCTTCTCAGCAACATGATCGTCTCCTTTGGTTGAGGTTCAGCCTTCACCCGTGCCCTGGACGGGCGGAACAGGTGCTTCACTCTGCTTTCGTTCGCGCCAGCGGCGCGCAATGCCTTGCGGATGGCGGCCTGGAGCTGGCGCGTGTCAGCCGTCTTGGGCCACCGGTCATGGTTGACGATGTCGGACACAGCCGCAGGGGAGAGCTCCAGAGCCCTCGCCAGATCGCGCTGTGACAGTCCGCACCCTTCGAGCAAATCCTTGAGCGTCATGGTTTATCCCTCGTTGACAACCAGTTTGAGCGGCGTGACGGCAGCTGCGCGCCCGGCGAACCGATGCTCTATGGCGTCCAGCTCGTCGGCTGGCACGCCAGCCGGATACCGCTGCGAGAGCCAGGCGTAGCCCTCTGTGGGCCACAGGTCGCCCAGGCTCCGCTTGAGCTTGATCGCGGCTTCGGCCACGGTCAGCGGCGCGATCTCCCTGCGGCTGGCGTCCAGCCCCAGGTCGCGGCCACGGCGCGGCATGTACTCGGGAGCGGGCCGGATGTCGGCCATGACGTTGACGTGCGCAGGGGGCCGGATGTGCCTGGGGTCATCGCCAGCGGCCTCGACAATGCGCTTGACATGCCTGTCGGCAACGGTGTCCGGCTGGGCCTTGTGCTCCTGACCGATGACCGGCGCGGACTCCCAGAACCCGGCCTCGTTCTTCTTCATGGGCTCCACGGTCCAGATACGGTCCTCGCCCGTCTCCGGATCGGCGACGATCACGTCCACGGCCGGGGCACGGTACGGGTTGACCACCACGCCCACCTTGAGCTTGGGCACCAGCCCCGGCACCAGCCGCAGGTCATACTCGTTGCGGCCGTAGCCCTTGATGGCGTGGGTGATGGTCATGTCCGTGCGGACCGTCACCTGCACAGGCCGGGTGGTGACCAGTTCGCGGCACAGGGCCAAGTCAGGGGCCAGCCGCAGCTGGGCTTCGATGATGGTCATCCAGACATCGTTGCGGCTCTTGCCTGTGCGGGTATGGATGGCGCGGGCGTTGTAGTGCATGCGCCACTCGTCGGCTCGCGCTTGGAGCTCGGCGATGGTCTGGACGTTCATGAACCGGAGCCGCCCCTCGAACTGGGTCTCCACCAAGTTGTTGGCTTGCTCCACCTGCCCTTTGGCGCGGGCGTTGCCCGGCATATGCACCGTGTGTCGCACGCCCAGCCTGTCGAGCAGGTTGAGGAACAGGTGGCTGGTGTTGGCGCTGCCAGCGTCCATGAGCAGCATGTGCGGCACCCCGTGCATGGGGTCGTGCCGACCGCGATCCGAGATGGCATCCAGGAACACGTCCACCAGCGACTGCGCCGTTTCGCCAGCGCTCTGCACATATTTGACGTAGATGGTGCCGCTGTAGTGGTCGGTGATGACGTAGCGCCACACGCGCTCCCGTTCGATCTTCGCCACGTTCTTCGGCTTGTTCTTGTAGAACTTGCTCTCCTCGCAGACGGACAATCCGCCCTTGGGCAGGTAAAACAGCACACACAGCGAGGGGTCCACCTGCCAGCAGTGGTTGGGGTGCAGGCTGCGCAGGCGCACGGCGGGCTTGCCTTGGGCCAGCATGTCCGGGTGGCAGCCATATCGGCGCATGGCGCGCGAGAGCGTAGAGGGAGACACACCCGCCTCGGTGTACCCGCTGTCGCGCAACACCTTGCGCGCCACGGTCACAGGCAGCGTGCGCTTGCCATGGCTCCTGGTAGCCACATGCACCAGATGGGCGGCAGCCAGGGCTGTATCCTCACTGACGCTGATCCGCCCGGCGTCCGTGCGCCGCTTGCGGCCCGAGGCCCAGCCGATCTCCTGGCGCAGGCGGCGGTACACGGTCTGCTCCGAGCAGCAGAGTAGTTTGGCCACTTGCCCGACCAAAGGCTGGCGCTCACCGTGTCCCGCCTCATCCAGGCGGGCGGCCAGGGCGCGCAGGGTGTCGATCTCGCCGAGGTTCGCTTTCATGTTACGCCTCGTGGCCCGTGCGGCCCGCTTCCAGGTCTGCCTTGGCCGCGCCGCGCATCCACTCCGGGGCCACGATGTTCTCAAAGTCCACGGGGATGCCGTGCTCGACCAGGGCCGCGTTGACGCACTCGCAGTAGTGTTGCACCGAGGCCACGGCATACTCGGCGGTCTGCGCCGAGATGCCCTCGCCACCGAGCACGGCGTCCACCTGGAGCAGGAACCGGTTGATCTCGGCCAGCGCGCCCATGTAGGCGGCGTCCAGCGCCTTGACCGCCTCCTCTTCCCGCGCCAGCTTGAGCTCCAGGTTGGCGTCCGGCGGCAGGGACTTGAGCTTGTAGAGCTCCTCCTCAGTGGTCTGGAGCCGCTTGGCCTTGTCCTCCAGCAGCCTGCTGCGCGCCTCCAGATCGGCGGTCAGGTTCTCGCGCTCCTTCCTGGCGGCCTCATTTTCGCTCTGATGTCGGGCGGCCAGGTCTTGCAGGATGTCCAGCACCTCGTCCTTGCTCTCGCTCTCCAGCGCCTGCTTGACCACGGCCTGATCCTCGGGCGGCAGTGCCTTGAGGGCGCGGTAATCGCGATTGCGGAAGCCGATGCGCTCGGCGGATTCGTAGAGGTCGGAGCCGAGGGCTTGCATGTGCTGGGAAAGTTCCTGCAGTCTGCGGTAGGACTTTCCGAGCTTGATTTCGCAGAACTCCTCTAGCGTCTGAAACTGTCGCAGGTTTTTGGCCTCGTCGAAGTAGTGGAGCTTTTTGTAAGCCTTTTCTTTTTTTACCTTTTCAAAAATCTGCACGAGCATGGAATCTGCGACATTCGCATAAAACAGGGTCGCGTCCAGTCGCCCGAGGTCGCGGAGAACGCCCTCCACATCCATGACGGCCTGGGCTGCGACGGCCGCGCTATTCTGCACCTGCATCAGCTCGGCTTCGGGGATGGCCAGGGTGCCCTGATCCGCGTACACTTCGGCCAGCGTTTTCTGATCGTTAGACGTCATCCCCGGCCTCCTCATACTTGGCGATCACGGCCAGCACTTCGCGGCAGGCGTCCTCGCCCTTGACCACAGCCATGACGGCAACCGGATTGTCGCCATCCTTGATGGTGCAGGACACTTCCCCTAGCTCCACAAGCTCCCCAAATGTCATGTTCAGGATGTCATTCATTGCGTCAAACATACTCATGGGTGTCTCCTTTCTAGTTTTGCGATCCGGTGAGGATGCGGCGGTTGAGTTCCATGATGCGGTCCTGGGCCCCGGCCATTTCGTTGGCGTGGGCCTGGGCTATCTGGAGCAGGGCAACGGAGTGTGCCCAGCGGCCCGTGTCCAGCTGCGTGACCATCCCCTCCTCGGCCAGCGCCTGCAGGGCGCGCGTCACGTTGACCGGGCTCTCGCCCAGGGCCTTGGCCACATCGCCGTTGGAGAGGCCGCGCAGGGAGTGGCCCTTGAGAATCTTGAGCACGCGCAGGACGCGCCGGGCCGAGGTGGAGGTGGCCTTAGACATGGTTGATGCCTCTTGCCTCGCGGGCGCGGGCCACGGCCTCGTCGTAGACCTGCCCGGACTTGCGGATGGCCTGGGCCACGGCGTCGGGCAGGGTGTCGCCATAGGCGAAGATGATTTTATAAAAGCCCGTGAAGGCGTAGCCGATGACCTCGCCGTCGTCGTCAAACGCGATGCACTGGGGCAAGGGTCGCATCAGCTCCAGCAGGTAGCCGAACCTGCGGGACAGAATGGCCCAGCCTGGCTCGTCACAATCCTCGCCCACCACCCCAAACGCCTCGGGGGACAAGCCGAACATCGCCGCCAGCTCGTTGGTGGTGTGGTCCTCAAGCAGCTCCAGGAAGTCTCCCTCTGGCCTGTCGGCGTCCAGCAGCCCGAGTATGATCACGCGTTCCATCTGCAGATCGGCATCGGCCAGCAAATCCCTGATCTCGTCAAACATGACACACTCCTTTTAGCGGTTGATTTGATCCCACAGCGCCTTGCGCTGCTTGGCCCGCTCCCGATCCTCGGCGGTGATCCGCCCAAGCTCGTAGAGCGGCGTTTGTTCCGGCATGAGCACGGCCAGCCCGGCGCATTCCAGGGCGGCCCTGGCCGGGCCGGGGTCGCCGGTGATGACGGTCAGTGCCGCCAGTTGGTCGAGGGGGATGGACCTGTCACCCTTGCCGGGCGCGGCCCAGTTGTTGACGGCGTGTACCGAGACGGCCTCGCCGGTGAGGCGCGACAGCTCGTCGGCCACCACCTCGCGCGACAGGCCGCAGTTGGCCAGCGCCCGGCGCAACGCCTCCTTGACGGCCTCCTTGCACCGCAGGCCGCCAGCCTTGTGGGTTTGCGAGGCCAGCGTGGACATGGGCAGGGTCAGTTGCACCATTCCCTGGTCAAATTTTGGCCGCAGCTTAGACATTGTCAGGCCGCTGGTTTGTCGTTACACAATAGGGCATGGTCGTTATGCGTTGATGGCCGTGGCGATTTCGCGGTCATCCACGATCTCGCCCCGTTTGAGGCCGAGCTTCACGGCGATCTTGTGGGTCTGGCCCCGTGTGGGGTTACGGCGGGCGGCGAGGATGTCGTAGACCAGATTCGGCTGAAAGCCGTTGGCAACTGCCCATTGAGAAATGGAGATACCCTTGCGCTTGAACTCGTTTTTTACGTCCTCTGAGGTGCGAATCATGTCGTGATCCTTTGTTTTCCGTTGTCGATGTCAATGTGTGAACTTGTTCCGAACTGTCGTGAAACAGTTGTAGTTAATTATTTCAACAATTGTCAAGTTGAAATAATTAACAAGGGTGAATTTTGTCTATTCCGACAAGAATTAAGCAGGTTATTGAAGGCTTGTCTGTGGCCAAAGTGGCGCAAATGCTTGATGAAAAGGAATCAAGGGTTCGCTCCGTGGTCTATGGGAAGCAGCGAGTGCCTGAAGACTTTCTGATAAAGTTCGTTCAGGTGTTCCAGGTGGACGCCAACTGGCTGTTGCTCGGAGTGGGAGAGCCGCCCAAGCCGGAGCTGACCTCTGTGGAGGCGGCGTTGCTGGACAATTTCCGCCACTGCCCGACGGATGAGCAGGACGCGATTATCAAGACGAGCGCTCTGCTCGCGCAACGTCCTGGGAAAAAGAACTTGAAGAACGCGGGGTAAATCGTCTGACAAGGGGGCGTTAGGCAGTTATGACGGCGTATGTTGTTCTTATCATTCTATTCGCTGTGGTTTTCTGGTTGCTCCCTGTTTGGGCGCGCTGGAGCTTGGCCGCAATTGGTGGCGCGTTCCTGCTCCCTCATGGGCCGGAGATGACGATCCCTTACTTTGTCATTGCTCTGCTGGGGGTTGGTTGCTGGTTTGTCGGCTGGCTGATCATTAACCACATCCCTTCCCGCTTACAGCTGTGCCCGGCATTGTTTATCTGCGGGGCTGTTCTCATCCTCCCAACGATTGCGCAGCACGTTCCCGAGAGAGTAAGCGGCTGGATAAAGCCCGAGCCGACGATCACCCCGTCTTTTTCCGATGTCCGCCTCCGCATTGCGGATGATAAACGTCTTATGCTCTCCGGCCAGACCAACCTGCCGGACGGAACTCGACTCTGCTCAAGCATTGTCCAGACGATTCCCGAGCGAAAGGTGTTGTACCTCGACACCGCTATGGACCCCGCCAAGTGGGATGTGATCGTGACAGACGGTCGCTTTCAAAGCTGGTTCCCCAGCGCCTATGAGAAAGGCTTGGTCGCCGGAATCTACATTTTGCAGATAGGCGTGCTGCCAAGGCAGAACAGTGTTCTGGGACCGAATAACGCATGGCTCTCGGGTCCGGGCGTGGCCGTCGCGGCCAATGGGAATAAGACATTTACAACCGAGGTCGAGGTGGATCTGCCAGCCCTGCCCGCACACGGCGAATTCTGACAGTTGGTGGAGTTTGAGTAGATTGAAGAGGAGCTTAGACCTTGACAGCGAGCCTCTGGAAAGGCGGCTTTGTGGGCGTAACGGGGCGGGAAGCGATTGAAGGATGTGGGGTAAACAACAAGGAGGATCCATGGCAGAGGGAGACAAATCAAGAACGATGAGCTACTTAAGGGCATTCTTCCCTGACAATAAGGCACTCACCCTGTGCGAATATCTTGCGGCGGCACACCGACGGGTCACGACCGTTGCGGATCGCACTTTCACCATTGATGGGCAGGAGGTGAAGTGCTGTCACGAAGAAAGAAAACGTGACCCCTCCACCAAGGAAAGACGCCAATACGTCCACGTCTCCGTCTCCACTCCGGGCGAACCCGTTTCGCTTGTCCCCCAGGGCGGGCAAAACAAGGAGGTCGACCTCGGAACAGCAGTCCCTCCCCAGGGCAACGACTTCATGGACGGTGACTTGATGCTCCTTGTCCAGGACAATCATGTTTTGTTCTGCTCCACAGGTCTGCGGGTTAGCAAGGCAAAGGAATACCTGATGCACCTTCTGGAAAAGACCGGTCAGCCGGAAGAGGCGCTTGCGTTTTCGCTCGTAAGCGTGGCCGATGTTGACAAGGTAAGGATGATTCGGGAGAAGGGTGTCAAGCGACTCCACCTGAGCGCCGGACTTTTCCCGGCCACCTTGGACCACCTCAAGCGGACGACCAATACCATGTCGGAGAAGGTGGTTAAGGCTGTCACCGAAGAGTTTTTGGAGATATGCAAAAAGGATGAATCTCTTGCGCAGTATTCCGAGGCTGAGAACCTGACGGCCGAAATCATTCTCAAATACGACAGGAGATTCAAGGGCGGCGAGTTGGGGCAAAAAAGGATTGAAAGCCTCGCCGAAATGGCTGTAGATGAAGGGGACGACGGCTTTAAAATTGTCACCGGTGATGGTGAAACCATTTCTGCAAGCACCATCACCCTGCGCAAGGAGATCAAGGTGCCCAAGTATGGAAAAACCGTAAGACATGAGTCGGTCTGGGCAGAGATGCGAACTTACCTGAAAGAGCTTCGGAACAAGGGATTGTTGGATCAGTAAATGGATTTTGGAAGGATAGCATTTTTCAGTCTGGCCCTGCTGTCAGGAATTTCTGCCGCCATCTGGGGGCAGCCGCTTATTCATGGCAACGAGAGCGCGGTCAATATTATCGTAACCGTCTTTTCCATTCTCTCCGGCTTCCTGATCGCAGTCATCACCATCATCGGCGATCCGTCAGGCGTGGCGAGCAGAAACAGTTGGCGTTTTTCCGAGCTCAACAGGAACAACGTCAACCGCCGTCTCATCCGAAACAAATGGATGTTCGTGCTCTACCTGATCACCTTGACCCTCATATTCTTGTCAGCGCTGATCAAGGACCACTCCGCCGTCACAATCTGGATAGAAAGGGCTTACCTCGGCCTTGCGGTCATGGCTTTTGTCCTCTCGTTCCGACTGCCCTGGGCGCTGGTGAACATTCAAATGCGTCGGTATGACGAACTGATCGACGAACAAAGAAAAGCCTGCGGAATAAACGGCGAGGCTTCTCAGTCAGAATAACCCCCAAGGCCGCCCACTCCGGGCGGCCTTTTCATTTCTCCGTTCCTTTTACCCCTCTTCAGTTTGTAACCCGCGTTACAGGACCAGCCCTTGGTCCTGGCCTATGGTCATGTCTACACGGTGCGGGCGGGCGGTCTGGTGTTTGTCGCTCCTTTGGCCGGGCCGCCCGCGCCGCACCACCTGCACAACCGCAAGGAGACAACCGACATGACCGCGCCCCGCATGACATCCATCATCATCCCCGCCCTGGCCCTGCTGGCCGTGGTGGCCCTGGCCGCCCCGCAGCAGCTGGCCGTGATTGCCTACAAGGTGGCGCTCATCACCATCGCGGGCGTGGCCGGATACTGCCTGGACCGCGCCCTGTTCCCGTATGCCCGGCCCCATGAATATATTGGCCCGCTGCGCCGCCTTGGCCCCACCGCGCAGCCCCGGTTGTGGGTGCCATGCGTGGTGGCCCAGCTGCGCCGGGCCATGATCGTGGCCGCCGCCATGCTGGCCGTGGGCCTGGGGCTGTAGCCGTGCCCCGTCGCTGGGAAGAGTGGCTGCCGTGGCTGATGCTGATCTGCGCCGTGGCAAACCTGTTGCTGTGGGTGGCCGTTGCCAACGCCCAGGAGATCCCCCGCGCCGCCCATCAGTACCGCTCAACGCTCATCCGCTGCGCCCGCGCCGAGTGGGGGCTTAATGCGCCGGTGGCCACCTTTGCCGCCCAGGTGCATCAGGAGTCGCTGTGGCGGACCGATGCCCGCTCCCAGGCCGGGGCGCAGGGGCTGGCCCAGTTCATGCCCGCGACATCGGCCTGGCTACCCGAGGTGGCCCCGCACACGGGCGAACCCGCGCCGTACAACCCCGGCTGGGCGCTGCGGGCCATGGTCGCCTACGACCTGTGGCTGTGGCAGCGCATCACAGCCGTGACCGAGTGCCACCGCATGGCCATGACGCTCTCCGCCTACAACGGCGGTCTGGGCTGGCTCAACCGGGACAAGCGGCTGGCCGAGGCCAGCGGGCTGGATCCGGCCCGGTGGTGGGACCATGTGGAGACCGTCAACGCGGGCCGCGCCGCCTGGGCCATCCGCGAAAACCGGGGCTACCCGCGCCGCATATTGCTCACGCTCTCCCCTGTGTACGAGGCCGCCGGATGGGGCCGGGGGGTGTGCCCATGAGCCTGATGACCATTTTTTCTGCCGTGTCCACTGCCGTAACTGGCCGCTGGCGGATGATCGCCCTGATCCTGGCCGCCGTGCTCCTGGTGGGGTTGCTGACCGGCTACGCCGCGTGGCGCGGCTACCACGCCGGATACGAGCGGGCCGATGCCGAGCGCCGGGCCGAGGTGAGCGGGATCCGCGCGGACCACGCCCTGGCCCTGGCCGAGGCCGAGAGCCGGGCTCGGGCCATGCTGGAGGCCGAAACCGCGCGGACATATGCTCTGGAGCGGCAGTACCTGGACGCCACCAAAACCATCGCGGCCCAACGCCGCCAGATAACCAACCGGAGGATTGAGGATGCGAGTCGCAACGTTGCTGCTGTTGATGGCCGTTGCCTGTTCGGGCCTGATTGGGTGCGCCTCTACAACGAGGCCATCGGTGCCGGTGACAGTGATCGCGCCGTGCCCGGAGCCGCCCCCGGCCCTGATGCAGCGGCCACAGCCGCCCAGACCGCTGGTGCCTGGATACCACGAGGAGGCGGCCCGCTAATGCCCGCCGTCACACCGCAAGACATCCTGGCCCATATCCGCGACTACGGCGCGCGCTGCCGCGAGCTGGAGGCGCAGCTCAATGGGCTGATCGACTGGGCCGAAGGCCGCCCGACGCGGGAGGAGACATGGAAGTGACCATCCCCATGTGGCAGCTGCTCATGCTGTCGGCTACCGTGCTGCTGTCGTTTTTCGGCTTCGTGTTCGCGGTCTGGAAGATCGTCAGCAAGCTGTCCATGGCTCTGGCAAGTTCCCGCGCGGACAGCGCGCGGAGCACAGCGGACACCGCCCACGACAAAGCGTGTGCTGCCGAGTGTCTGGCCCAGGACAATGAGAAAAATCTACTCAGGCTGCGCGCCGAGCTACCACTCGAATACGTGCGACGCGAAGATTTCATCCGCAATCAGACCGTCATCGAGGCCAAGCTCGACGCCCTGGCCGAGAAGATAGACAAAGGAGGCCCCCGTGGCTGTTGATCATGCCAAAGTCCGGCGCGAGCACATGCGCTGGATGCTCATCCTGACCCTGAACAACGCCCGGCCCATCGGCTGCTATGACGAGGTCGCCCTGGCCACGGTCCAAGGCGTGTACACCGACACCACCCAGATGGAGGTGCGTCGCGAGCTGGACTATCTGGCCGAGCGCGAACTGGTGGAGCTGGAAAAGCAGCCCGATGGCAGGTGGTTCGCCAGGCTCAACCGCCACGGCGTGGATGTGGCCGAGTACACCGTCAGCTGCGAGCCCGGCATAGCCCGGCCCGCCAAGTATTGGTAGGCGGCCATGGCAAAACGCTCCGCAGTACAGACCCTGCCAAAGTCCGTGAAAGAGTGGCTGGACCGAGCCCTGGCCGAGAACGGTTTTGCGGGCTACCAGCTGCTGGCCGACGAGCTGAAGGCGCGCGGGTATGACATTTCCAAGAGCGCCATCCACCGATACGGCCAGAAGTTCGAGGAGCGGCTGTCCAATCTCAAGCTGGCCAGCGAGCAGGCACGGGCCATCGTGGACGCTGCGCCGGACGACGAGAACACCATGAACGACGCGCTCATGCGACTGGTTCAGGAGCGGCTGTTCGGCGTGCTCCAAGACATCGAAATCGACCCGAGCAAGATCAACATCGGTTCCCTGGCCAAGTCCATTGCCGAGCTGGGCCGGGCCAGCGTGACACAGAAAAAGTGGATGGCCGAGGCGCGCCAACAGGAGCGTGATCGCGCTGCCGAATTGGTGGACGAGATGGCCACAGCCCAAGGCATGACCGAGGATCAAGCCCGATTCTGGCGAGAAAAAGTTCTGGGTGTCCGATGAACGATCAGCTTGCTCCCTTGGGAGACGTGCTTCGCGTCCTGTCCTTTGACGAACTGCCGCCCAGGGTCCGCGAGATACCTGAAGGCTTTGACCCCTTGGCCGAAGGGGTACTCATGGACCACCAAGTGGAGTGGATCAAAGACCCGTCCGATTTCAAGGTGGAGGAAAAAGGGCGGCGTACAGGCATCACCTTCGGCGAGGCTCTGGATGACACCATCACTGCATCCTCCAGGCGAGACGCCGAGGGCGACAACGTCTACTACATCGGCGACACCAAGGAAAAGGGCCTGGAATTTATCGGCTACTGCGCTAAGTTCGCCCGGATTATCGCCCAGGCGCAGAGCCTGGGTTTGTCCGGCATCGAGGAGTTTCTGTTTGAGGACCAGGACGGGGAAGGCCACACCAAGCACATCAACGCCTACCGCATTCGGTTCAGCTCGGGATTCCAGATTGTAGCCCTGTCCAGCCGACCGGCCAACATTCGCGGTTTGCAGGGCATCGTTGTCATAGACGAGGCCGCTTTTCACGCCAACGTCCAGGCGGTCATAGAAGCCACTACCGCTCTGCTGATTTGGGGTGGCAAGATCAGAATCATTTCTACCCACAACGGCAAGCGCAACCCGTTTAACCAGCTCATCAAGGACATCCGCGCCGGGCGCTATGGAGCTGGTGCCACAGTGCATACCCATACTTTCGACATGGCCGTGGCCAATGGCCTCTATGAACGCGTCTGTCTGATGAAAGGCTGGACCGCCAGTGAGAAGGGCAAGCGGGCTTGGTACGACCGCATCCGCAAACGCTACGGCCCGCGCCGGGCGGCCATGCTTGAGGAGTTGGACGCAGTGCCGCGCGACTCCGGCGGACAGTCCATCCCCGGCGTTTGGATTGAAGAGGCCATGCGAGAGAAGCGGCCCGTTCTACGTATCGCCCTGGCTGACGATTTTGCCCGCCGCCCGGACTGGGAGCGTCGGGAGTGGGCCGATCACTGGATCGCGGGGAATATTACTCCGTTGCTGGCGGGCCTTGATCGCCGCCGTCAGCATGTTTTTGGTCAGGATTTCGCCAGACACCGGGATTTCAGCATCATCACTCCAGCGGAGATAGCCCAGGATTTGCGTCGCCGAGTGCCGTTCATGGTCGAGATGCATAACGTCCCCACTCGTCAGCAGGAACAAATTTTGTGGAACATCATTGACGGGTTGCCCAGGTTTTCCGGTGGAGCCATGGACGCTACAGGCAACGGCGCGATTTTGGCCGAGTACACAGCGGACAAGTACGGCCATGATGTAATTCAGCAGGTGCAGATGAATATCGCATGGTACCGGGCTTGGAACCCCAAATTCGTGCAGGCATTTGAGGATGGGATGTGGGATCTCCCCCAGGATGCGGATGTGGAAAGCGACCTGCGGACTGTCGAAGATATTGACGGCATCCCGCGCGTCCCGTCCATCCGGGTTCAGGACATCAAAGACCCGGAACTCTACCGCCATGGAGACGCTGCCAGCGCACTAACCTTGACGTGGTACGCCTCCAGCAACCGAGTGGAGGAAATATTCGCCTACCACCCCGTCCGCCGCCGTGATCCCGACGACGATAACCAAAACCGGCCAGTGCGGGTCACTGCCGGATTCCGCCGAGGAGTGCTGTAATGCCCACATTGTATGACCATCTGGGACGGCGGATCGAATTGTCCGCCCTGCGTCGGGAACATGCGGCTCCGAGCCTGACCGGCATCCGCACGGCCTGGTCGGGCGAGTCCGTGGCCCAGGGCATGACTCCGGCCAAGCTGGCGCGCATCCTGCGGGCCGCAGCAGACGGCGATGCCCTGGAATACCTCATCCTGGCCGAGGAGATGGAGGAGCGCGACCTGCACTATGCCTCGGTGCTCTCCACGCGCAAGCGCGCCGTGGCCGGTATCGAGCCCTCTGTGGAGGCAGCCAGCGACGATGACCGCGACGTGGAGATAGCCGACGCGGTGCGCGAGCTCATCCGCGCGCCGGAGTTTCCCGGTCTGGTCACGGACATGCTCGACGCCATTGCCAAGGGCTTCGCCGCCGTGGAGATAATGTGGGACACCAGCGGCTCGGCCTGGACTCCGCGTGAGTACGTGTGGCGCGATCCGCGCTTTTTCGTCTTCGACCGGGCGTCGGGCCAGCACCTGCGGCTGCTGGACGAGGGCGCGACCTTCGAGGGCCGCCCTCTGCCGCCGTACAAATTCGTCACCCACCTGCCCAAGATCAAGTCCGGCCTGCCCATACGGTCCGGGCTGGCCCGGCTGGCCGCCGTCAGCTGGATGTGCAAGTGTTACACTATCTCGGACTGGATGGCGTTTGCCGAGGTGTTCGGCATGCCGCTGCGGATTGGCCGCTACGGCGTCAACGCCTCGGACCGCGACATCGAGACCCTCAAGCAGGCCGTGGCCAACCTGGGATCGGACGCCGCCGCCGTGCTGCCTGACTCCATGCGCATCGAATTTCAGGAGGCGGCCAAGGCGGCGGGCGGGCCGGAGCTGTTCCCCCGCCTGGCCGAGTGGCTGGATCGCCAGGTGTCCAAGGGCGTGCTGGGCCAGACCATGACCACGGACGACGGCAGCTCCCAGGCCCAGGCCACGGTGCATGACGACGTGCGCATGGACATCGTCGCCGACGACGGGCGGCAGGTGGCGGCGTCCCTCAACCGCGACCTGGTCAAGCCGTATGTGGATCTCAACTGGGGACCACAGCAGTGTTATCCGCGCGTGGTGATCAGGCCCGAAGACCCCGAGGACATCGCGGCGCTGGCCGACGCGCTGAACAAACTGGTGCCGCTGGGCGGGCTGGGCATCGAGGCCAGCGTGGTGCGCGACCGCCTCGGCTTCCCGGACCCCGGACCGGACGCTGTGCTGCTCGGACAGGCCATGTCGGTGGCACCGGACATGCCAGCCCAGGCCGCCAACCGCAGCCGGGCGGTCAACCGCGCATCCCAGGCCGCGCGGGATGCTGGACCGGACGCGGAGCATGACGAGCTGCTGGACGTCGCCATGGCCGATTGGGAGCAGCTCATGCGGCCCGTGCTGGACCCGGTGCAGTCCCTGGCCGACCGGTGCGCCAGCTACGAGGAATTCCTGGCCGGGCTGCCCGGCCTGCTGGGCGAGATGAACGCCGATGCCCTGGTGCGGTCCCTGGCCCTGGCCACCTTCACGGCGCGCGGCCTGGGCGACGGCGGGGAGTAGCGCATGGCCGTCAACTTTCCCGGCCCGGTGCCCAAGGAGGCCCTGGAGTATTTTCGGTCCAAGTCGGTTACGCCGTCCTTTGATCACCGCGATGTCTGGCGCGAGGAACATGCCACTTCCTTTACCGTGGCCAAGGCCATGCAGACGGACATCCTGACCGATATCCGGGCCGAGGTGGACCGCGCCCTGCGCGACGGCCGCACCTTCCGCGACTTTGCCAAAGACCTGACCCCGACGCTGCAGCGCAAGGGCTGGTGGGGCGAAAAGGATATGGCTGATCCCCTGACCGGCAAAACCCGGCGCGTGCAGCTGGGCAGCCCGCGCCGTCTGCGGGTGATCTACGAGACCAACATGCGCACGGCGCGCGCCGCCGGGCAATGGGAGCGCATCCAGCGCACCAAGGACTCGCTGCCGTATCTGCTCTACCAGCTCGGCCCCTCGCGCGAGCACAGGCCGGAGCACGTGGCCTGGCACGGCCTGCTCTTGCCCGTGGACGATCCGTTTTGGATCAGCCACATGACGCCCAACGGCTGGGGCTGCAATTGCCGGGTGCGTCCCGTGAGCAAACGGGAATACGAGCGGCTCCAGGGCGAAGGCGTGCGCGCCCCGGAACCGATGCAGGAGATCAACCCCGACACCGGCCTGCCCACCGGGCATATCCAGGCGTCCAGCGTGCCCGTGCGGACCACGCCGCCCCCGCCACAGACCCGCGAGTGGGTCAACCGCCGCACCGGCGAGGTGCATCAGGTACCGGTGGGTATTGATCCAGGCTGGGACTATAACCCCGGCGCTGTGGGGCGGCTGGCCTCCGGGCTGGATCAGGCCGCGCAGAAGCTGGCGGCCACCGGGCGCGACATCGCGGCAGCCTCGGCGCGGGCCATGGCC
Organism: Pseudodesulfovibrio aespoeensis Aspo-2; assembly: GCF_000176915.2. Lineage (NCBI taxonomy): Bacteria > Pseudomonadati > Thermodesulfobacteriota > Desulfovibrionia > Desulfovibrionales > Desulfovibrionaceae > Pseudodesulfovibrio > Pseudodesulfovibrio aespoeensis. The sequence continues at coordinate 2,613,932 of NC_014844.1, read as the reverse complement.
GCCGGGCCGTCCTTCGACGCCTGGGCCGCATCGCCGAAGGGGGATTATCCCATCGGCGTGCTCAAGGATGAGGACGCGGCCCTGGTCAAAGCCGGTGCGCGGGTGGTGCGCCTGTCGCCCGATACCATGGCCAAACAACTGCGCGAGCATCCCGAGCTGGTCATCGGCGAGTATGCCTCGGTCCAGGATGCCCTGGACCTGGGCGAGCGCATCCAGGATGGGCTGCGCAGCCTGATCTATCTGCTGGAGACGGACGGGTATGTCGCGGTGGTCAAGGCCACCCGGACGGGCAAGGCTCTGTTCATGACGAGTTTCAGGCGGCTGCCGTCCAGCGACGCCAAGCGGGACGTCGAGCTGCGCCGCCTGAGGGCCAAACAAAAATGAGCCCTGCGAACAGGGCTCATTGTGAGCTGACCGGCGGGGCCTCCCTGCCCGGACCAGGTCCGGCAACCCCGCATGGCACTCCGGCGCAAGCGCCGTGTTACGGCCGGGAGATTCATCACCGTGTCGCGGCCAGCTAGTATATGTGTACGACCGATCAACAACCGAGTCAATGCCGTGGTCGCGAAAAACGGCCTACAACGAACCCAAGCCCCTTCGCCCGCGCCTTGGGTCGGCCAAGGGACCGAAAGTGCCGCCAAGGCCGTTCATGAATCGATGTGAACGCATCGTGAACGCATCCAGACGGCGGGCATGATGGCCCTCTCGCCCGCAGTTTGATCCCAGCCCTCTGATCGCACCCCGGCAATTTCTAACCTCGGTTACAAGACCCCGCCCCAAACCTGCGCCATGCTGGGCGCATGAAACATCAATTCGTAGCCCTGAATGTGGAACTCCCCAACGGCGCGCCCGAGTGGGTGGAGTTGATCCCGGCCGGTCCCAATGTCCAGGGGGTGGACGGACGCAGCTGGTACTCCGGCCCTGAACAGGTGCGGGCCGTTCTGGCCGCTTTCGCCGACCGTGGCCTGCCGTATCCCATCGATTGGGAACACTCCACCGAGTACCGCGCGCCCAAGGGCGAGGAGGCCCCGGCCGCCGCGTGGATCGTCGAGCTGGCTGACCGCCAGGGTGCGCTCTGGGGCCGCGTAGAATGGACGCCGCGCGCCAGGCAGCAGGTCGAAAACCGCGAATACCGATATCTCTCGCCCGTGTTCGCATACACCAAGACAGATCGCAAAATCCAGGCCCTCCTTTCGGCGGGCCTGACCAATACCCCCAACCTGCGCCTGACGGCCTTGAATCGGAACCAGGCGCGCAACATGGAGGACGATGACATGAAAAAGGCACTGTGCCGCCTGCTCGGACTGCCGGAAACGGCGACCGACCAGGACATCGAAGCGGCAGTCGCCGAGCTCAAGGGCGACACCGGCCGCGCCGCCAACCGCGCGCTGCCCGAGGGACTGCCCGAGGCTCTGGGACTGGCCGCCGGGGCGACCCCGGAACAGGCTCTGGCCAAGATCAGCGAAATGGCCAAGGCCGCCAAGGCCGCCAACACCGCCGGCACCACGCGGAGCGCCGACCCCGAGACCGCCGTGGATCTGGGGCGCTACGTGCCCAGGCCGGATTACGACCAGGCCATGAACCGCGCCCAGACCGCCGAGCAGAAGCTGGCCGACATTGAGGCCAAGGCCATCGGCGAGGATATCGAACGGTCCGTGAATCAGGCCATGGCCGAGGGCAAGATAGCCCCGGCCAGCCGCGAGTTCTACGTGGCCATGTGCCGCAAGGACGGCGGACTGGACGAGTTCAAGAAGTTTGCCGCCAGCGCGCCCAAGGTCATCGCCAACCCGGTCCTGCCCGACGCTCCCGCAGACAAGGGCGGCTCGTTGTCCGATGCGGACCGCGCCGTGTGCCGGTCGCTGGGCATCGCCGAGGGCGAGTACACCAAGAGCCTCAAGGCCGAGAACCCCAATGAAGGAGGCGCATGATGGCCCTCTCCGCTGATCGCAACACCGTTTCCCGCGAGGGGGTGGAGTTTCAGTTTCCCGTGGCGGCCTCCGGGCGCATCTACGCCGGGGGCATGGTCGCGCTGGATACCGATGGCAACGCAGTGCCCGCCTCGGCTGACGCCACGTTGACCGTGGTGGGCCGGGCCGAGTCCTCAGCCGACAACTCGTCCGGCAACGCCGGAGACATGGCCGTCACCGTACGGCGAGGCTGCTTCCACTACGGCAACAGCGCCGGTGCCGACGAGATCACCCGCGCGGACATCGGCTCCACCGCCTACGTTGTGGACGACGAGACCGTGGCCAAGACCGACGACACAGCCAGCCGCCCGGCGGCAGGCATCATCATGGACGTGGACGACTCGGGCGTCTGGGTCCGCATCTAGGAGGATACGATGATCATCAACCACACCACCCTGTCCGCCCTGTTCACGGGCTTCAAGGTATTGTTCAACAAGGCGTTCGAGGGCACGCGCAGCGACTGGGAAAAGCTGGCCATGATCGTGCCCTCCACGACCTCGCAGGAGGTCTACGCCTGGCTGGGCATGACTACCGGCTTCCGCAAGTGGGTCGGCGACCGGGTCGTGCAGAACCTGAAGTCGCACAATTTCACCATCGTCAACGAACCCTTCGAGAACACCGTCGGCGTTGCCCGCGACAACATCGAAGACGATCAGATCGGCGTGTACTCGCCGCTCTTCGCCCAGCTCGGCGAGGACGCGCGCACACACCCGGACACGCTCATCTTCGCTCTGCTTGCCGCCGGATTTGCCACCCGGTGCTACGACGGCCAGTACTTCTTCGATACAGACCATCCCGTGGTCGGCGCTGGCGGCGCTGTCACCAGCGTGTCCAACATGCAGGCCGGTTCCGGCACGCCCTGGTTCCTGCTCGACACCTCCAGGGTCATCAAGCCGCTCATTTTCCAGAAGCGCAAGGACTACACGTTCGTGTCCCTGGATAAGGAGACCGACGCCAACGTGTTCAACCGGCGCGAGTACCTCTACGGCGTGGATGCCCGCTGCAACGTCGGCTACGGCCTGTGGCAGATGGCTTTTGGTTCCAAGGCTGCTCTCGACGCCACCAACTACGGCGCGGCTCGTGCCGCCATGATGGGCATGAAGGGCGACAACGGACGCCCGCTGGGCATTCGGCCCACCACCCTGGTGGTGCCGCCCACGCTCGAAAAAGCGGCCCTGGAAGTGGTCAAGGCCGAGCGCAACGCCGACGGTGCGACCAACGTCTACCGCGATTCCGCCGAGGTGCTCGTCACCCCGTGGCTGGCTTAGGGGAGGTGACCGATGCCCGTGATCATCACTGCCAAGCATGATGGGTTCCGCCGTTGCGGCGTGGCCCATCCGGCCAAGCCCACCGAGCATCCCGACGACAGGTTTACCGAGGCCGAACTGGCCGTGCTCAAGGCCGACCCCAATCTGGTGGTTCACCAGGTCAAGGCCACGGCGGACGCCAAGGTCGTGGCCGATGCCAAGGTCTCGGCTGACAAGGTTGCGGCCAAAAGCAAGACCACGCCCAAGGGAACCGGGAAATAATCCATGAGCTACGCGACCGAAACGGACATCATCGCGCGCTACGGCCAGGACCAGTTGCTGGTCCTGGCCGACCGCGACGGCGACGGTCTGGCCGATGCCGAGGTGATAGCCGGTGGCCTGGCCGATGCCGATGCCGAGATCGACGCCTATCTGGCCAAGCGGTACGACCTGCCCCTGGCCGAGGTGCCGCCGGTGCTTACGCGTCTGGCCGTGGACATCGCCGTCTACCGCATGTGCGACACGGACGCCATGGCCACCGAAGGCCGCCGCAAGCGGTACGAGGATGCCGTGTCCCTGCTGCGCCGCATCGGCACGGGCGAGATCGCCCTGGGCCAGCAGCCTGAACCGCAAACCTCAAGCGGTTCGGCCAGCGTGGTGTCCGCCCCGCGCACCTTCCGCCGGGGGATCCGATGAGCGTCTCGCTGCGAGTGGACGACGCCGGGCTGACCCGCCTGGCCGAACGCATCAAGTCCCTGGGCGCGGCTGACACCCGCGCACTCATGGACGATCTGGGCGCGGAGGTTGCGTCCCAGACGCAGCGCCGCATTGATACCGAGAAAACAACCCCGGACGGCCAGCGTTGGCAGCCCTGGAGCGAGTCTTACGCCCGCACCCGGCACGGCAACCAGAGCCTGCTGGTGGCGCGCGGCGGGTTGTGGGACTCCATCCAGCACGTCGTCGGCCTCGATGGCCGGTCCGTGGATATCGGGTCGAACCTGGTCTACGCCGCCACGCATCAGCTCGGTCTGGACATGAGCATTGTCGGCTCCCGGCGTCGGGTGACCATCGCGGCCCGGACATACCTCGGCCTGTCGATTGAGAACGAGGCCGACCTGGAGGCCATCATGGACGACTTCGCCACCCGAACCATGGAGGACATATGAGCGTTCGCACCCTGCGGCAGGCCGTGGCCGATGCCATCAAGGCGGCCATGCCGAGCCTCAAGGCCTGCGCCACCCATCCGGGTCGGTTCGACGCCGGTGAGCTGGCCAGGCTGGCCACGCGGTCCCCGGCGATCTTTGTCGCCGTGCTCGGCATCACAGACCAGTCCGTGCAGCACGACGAGGTCACGGGCACGCTGACCTTCGGAGCATACGCCCTGGCGGGCGACAGCCACGTGGCAGACCGGGACGCCGCCGCCCTGGCCATGGTCGACGCCCTGGCCCTGCTGGTGCCCGGCAACCGCTGGGGGCTGGCCGAGTCCGTGAGCAACCCGGAGCGCGTCCGGTCCGAGAATCTCTACTCCGGTCAGGTTGATCGCATCGGCGTGTCCCTTTGGGCCGTGACCTGGCAGCAGCGGATGGTCATCGGCCAGACCATGGACGCCGCCGCCCTGGCCGCCCTGGACCTGTTTGCAACCTGTGACCTGCAATACCCCATCTCGGACGACGCGCCCGTTGCCGAGGATGCGGTGCAGCTGCCCCAAGAGGATTGATCATGCAGAATATTTTCGTCCAGCCCGCACCGGGCCGCCAGGTGCGCGCCCCCCGGACCGGCCAGGCCGTGCCCGCCCAGGGCGCGATCGTCCCTGCCACGACCTACTGGCATCGGCGTCTGCGCGACGGCGACGTGGTCCTGTCCACCGGATCGGCCATCGGTCAGGCCAAGGCCAAAACCAAGACCGACAAGGAGTAGTCCATGACCATCAGCTTCAACACCATCCCCGACAAGCTCCGCGTCCCTCTGGTGTATATCGAGTTTGACAGCTCGCGCGCCATGCAGGGCACTCCGGAAATCGACTACAAGACCCTGGTGCTCGGCCAGATGCTGGCCACCGGCACCGCCGCGCCCGGCACCCCGGTGCGCGTTCTGTCCGCCGACCACGCCGTGGCCCTGTTCGGTCGCGGCTCCATGCTGGCCGACATGTTCGCGGCCTGCAAGAAGGCCGACCGCTACCAGGAGACCTGGGCCATCCCGCTGGCCGATGCCGAAGCGGGAACGGCGGCCACCGGCACGCTGACCGTCACCGGCGCGGCCACGGCTGCGGGCACCCTCAACTGCTATATTGCCGGTCAGCGGGTGCGTATCGCGGTGGCCAGCGGCGACACCGCCGCCGAGGTGGCCACTGCCCTGGCTGCCGCCGTCAACGGCGATGCGGACCTGCCTGTCACCGCCCTGGCCGCCGAGGCCGTGGTCACCCTGACCGCCCGGCACAAAGGCGAGTCCGGCAACGATATCGACCTGCGGACCAATTACTACACCGGGGAGTCCCTGCCCGCCGGTATCGGCGTGTCCGTGGCGGCCATGTCCGGCGGTACCGGCAACCCGGACGTGTCCGCCGCCATCGCCGCATTCGGCGACGAATGGTGGAACGGCCTGGTCATGCCCTGGACCGATGCGGCCAACATGGTGGCGTTGGAAGCCGAGCTGGCCGAACGCTGGGGCCCCATGCGCCAGATGGACGGCATCGCCTACACCGCTGTGCGCGGCACCCTTGGCGAGGCATCGGCATGGAGCGCCGGGCGCAACATGCAGCTGGTCACCTGCCTGCCCACGGGCAAGGCGGCGTCCCCGCCCTGGGCGCTGGCCGCGATCTACGCCGTGGTCGCCGCCGCCTCGCTCTCGGTGGACCCGGCCCGCCCGCTGCAGACACTGACGCTGCCCGGCTTCCTTCCTCCGGCCAAGGGCGACCGCTGGACCATGGAGGAGCGCAACCTGCTCCTGTACGACGGACTGTCCACCTTCACGGTGGGCAGCGATGGCACGGCCCGCATCGAGCGCGCCATCACCACGTACCAGACCAACAGCTACGGGTTGGCGGACACCAGCTACCTGGACGTCACCACCCCGGCCACGCTGGGATACATCCGCTATGCCACCCGCGTGCGCATCACCAGCAAGTTCCCGCGCCACAAGCTGGCCGACGACGGCACCCGGTTCGGACCGGGCCAGGCCATCGTCACCCCGTCCATCGTCCGGGCCGAGCTGCTCGCCCTGTTCCGCGAGCTGGAGGAGAAAGGGCTCGTGGAGGATTTCGACCAGTACAAGGCCGATCTGCTCGTGGAGCGCAACGCGGACGATCGCAACCGTGTGGACGTCCTGTCCCCGCCCAACCTGGTCAACCAGCTCCGCATCCTCGCCGAGCAGATCCAGTTCATCATCTAAGGAGAATCCATCATGCAAGTCACCGGCAAGGCAATCATCCGTGTGGACGGCACCGAACTGCGCACGCAGGACGGCGCCACCCTCAACCCCGGCGGCGAGAAGCGCGAGGCGCAGGTCGGCAACGGCAAGGTCCACGGTTACAAGGAGGAGACCCAGGCCCCCGAGCTGGAGTGCCAGGTCTTCCACACCGCCGACCTGTCCCTGAAGGCGCTGGGCGCGATCACCTCGGCCACGGTCATGTTCGAGACCGACACGGGCGCGGTCTTTGTCCTGCGCGAGGCGTTTGTCACCGACGTGCCCTCGCTCAACGTCAAGGACGGCACCGTGGGCCTCAAGATGTCCGCTATCAGCTGCGACGAGGGGGCCTAGCATGGCCGACAACATCACCTTCCCCCTGGTCACCGGCCTGCCCGTGGGCGACGAGTTCCTGCGCGATGTCACCCTGCGCGAGGTGCGCGCGGGCGACATCATCGAGGCCCAGGAGGAGGCCGAGAAGCTGGTGCACACGCCGGGCGGTCCGGCCCTGGTGGCCAGCCCCACGCTCCTTGGCCTTGGTGTCCTGCGTCGCCAGATAGTGAGCATAGGCAACGTGCAGGGGCCGATATCCCTCAAGGAGCTCAAGCGGCTGACACCCCACGATCTCGGCATGATCCAGGCCGAGGCCGACCGGCTGGACGCCGCCGTGGCCATGGCCCTGGCCCGCCAGGGGGCGGACCGGGGGCGATCTGATGGGGCGCACGAATGACCTGGAGCGGCTCGTGCTGACCCTGGCCAGCCGCACCCGGTGGGCCGAGGCGGAGATTCTCGGCCTGCCGCTGCGGCGGCTGATCCGCTATCTCAATCACCTGAAGTGAGTCCCTGATGAGCAACCTGCGCACCTCCATATCCCTCGACCTGGCCGGCAACCTGGCGGCCAGCGCCAAACGCTACGGCGACGCCATGGCCTCCATGAGCCAGCGTGGATCCCGTGCCTTTGCCGGACTGCGCAGCGCGGCGGCCAGCGCCGGGCGTGGGCTCGACGCCCTGGGCAACCGCTACACCGCCCTGATAACGGGCGCGGCAGGCGCGGGCACAGCCAGGATGGTCATGGGTCTGCAAACGCGTTTCACCCGCCTGGGCATCCAGGCGTCAGCGTCAGCCGCGCAGATGGACGAGCTCAAGCGCAGCATCTACGAGACGGCCCAGATGTCGGACATCCGGGTGGATCCCGGTGAGATCACCTCGGCCATCGAGGCCATTGTCGAGAAAACCGGTGATCTCAAGTTTGCGGAAGAGAACGTGCGCAACATCGGCGTGGCCATCCAGGCGGCCGGGGCGGCTGGTGCCAGCATCGGCGAGCTCTTTGCCGAGTTCCAGAAGATGGGCATTGCCTCTTCTCGGGAGGTGTTGGAGGCGTTCGACACTTTGAACGAGCAGGGCAAGATGGGTGCGTTCACCATGCAGAATCTCGCCGCGCTTGGCCCTCGTGTGATCACGGCCTATACCGCGACAGGGCGAACCGGCGCGCAAGCTCTGCGCGAGATGGGTGCGGCCCTCCAGATGATCCGTATGGGTACAGGTTCGTCAGAGCAGGCGGCTACTGCGTTCGAGGCAGTGATGCGCACCATGACGGACCCGCGCAAGCTGAAAGACCTTGCCCGGTTAGGCGTCAAGGTCTGGGGTGATGACGATATTTTGCGCCCCGTCAACGAGATCATGGAAGAGGTCATCAAAAAGGCCGATGGCTCCACCCGCGCTCTGGCCAAGATTTTCGACGCCGAGGCAATCAGGGCATTCAACCAGGCTGCAGGTGAATTCAAACGGACCGGGTCGCTAGACAACCTGCAGAAGTTCATGGAGGTCCAGGGAGACGGGACAACGTCTCTGTCTGACTCAGCACGCGCCGCCAAGGATGCCTCTGCAGCTCTGACATCCCTGTACACAGCGTGGTCGAAGTTTGCGGACAGCAATCTGGCCACGCCTATCAGGGCCGTGGCCAGCGCGCTGGACACCCTGGGCTCGGAGGGCGCGGACACGGCCATGTCCGTGCTCGGCTATGGGGCGGCTGGCTTGGGCGCACTGGTCATGGCCCGCAAGGCGTATACCGGGGTGCGGTCCCTGTTTGGCCGGGGCGGCGGGCTGGCCGGAGCCGCTGGGGCGGCTGGCCTGGGTGGCATGAAGCTGCCGCTGCCCGTGTACGTGGTCAATTCCAAGATGTCGCTGCTGCCGGGCGAGATGGGCGGCGGCTCGACCAAAACCGGTCGTTCAGTGGCCAGTCGTGGGGCGCGATTGAGCGGTGCCATATCCGGCGCTGGCAAGTGGGCCGGTCGCGCCGGGGGCGCGCTGGCGCTGGCTGGCACGGGGTACGGTCTCTACAACGCCTGGACAGACGACGAGCTGTCGACCGGGCAAAAAATCCAGGCCAGCGGCGGTGCAGTGGGCAGCGGGTTGGGCGGCTGGGGCGGAGCCGTGGCCGGGGCACAGTTGGGAGCGGCCCTGGGCAGCATCGTGCCGGGACTCGGCACGGCCATCGGCGCGGCGGTCGGCGGCATCGGCGGTGGACTGGCCGGGGCCTGGGCTGGCGGCAACGTGGGCGACCGGCTTGGTGAGCTGTTGAGCCAGTGGACCGGCGCGGAACCGGCCAAGGCCACCCTCGACATCACGGTCACGGATGACCGTGTCAAGGTCAGCCGGGTCAATCAGCGCGGTTTCGATAATGTCGACGTGGACACCGGCCCCTACATGCCGGGGGTGGGCCGGTGAGCTGGCGCGACATGCTGCATGACGCCTCCTTCCGGGGCGTCGCCTTTTTCGTCGAGGCACACACCCTCACCGGCGGGCGCAGGCTGGTCCAGCACGAGTATCCGCTGCGCGATCTGCCCTACGCCGAGGACATGGGCCGCAAGGGCCGTATGTACAGTGTGGAGTGCTATCTGCTCGGAGCGGACTACCTGTCGCGTGCCGACGAGCTCATGGGTGCGCTGGAGGAGGGCGGGCCAGCCACCTTGGTTCATCCCTATCTCGGCTCCAGGCGTGTGGCCGTGGCCGAGTTCTCGCGCCAGGAGTCCACCCGCGAGGGCGGCCTGGTGCGCTTCAAGGTGTCCTTTGTGGAGACCGGCGACAGCGCCGAGCCGGATTCGGTCCGTGACACCTCCTGGGCGGTCGGCGCGCAGGCGGATCAGGCCGGGCTGACACTGCAAGAGGATTTTGCCGAGACTTGGTCCACCTCCAAGTTTTCGGAGTGGGTGCGCGAGTCCGGCATCGTGTCGGTGCGCAGGGGTGTGGCCTCCATCCGCAGCGCCGCCGAGCTGGCGGCCCTCCCGGCCATGTCGGCCTCCACGCTGTTCGCCCAGGCCACCGCCCTGCATGGCGACGTGACCTCTCTGGTCGGCATGCCGCAATCCCTGGCCTCCCGCCTGTTGGGGCTGATTTCTTTTTTGGGCAGTTCCTCCGGAGGCACTGTCGGATGGTCCGCCCAGTCGGCCCTGGCCAGTCTCTACTCCGGGGCCACTCCGTCCACCGTCGTGCCCGCAACGCCGGGCCGGATACAAGCCGCTGCCAACGATCAGGCCGTGACCGATCTGGTGCGCCGCGCCGCGCTGGTGGAGGCGGCCAGGGGCAGCGCCACGCTGGAGTACGAGAGCTACGACCAGGCCGCCGCCCTGCGCGATTCGCTGGCCGATGCCCTGGACACGACTGCCGCATCAGCCCCGGACGCCGTCTATCTGGCCCTGACCGACCTGCGCACGGCCATGGTTGTGGACATCACCGCCCGTGGCGCGGACCTTGCCCGGCTGGGCACGTGGACACCGACCTCCACCATCCCGGCGCTGGTCGTGGCCCACAAGATATACGGCGACGCCGGGCGCGCCGAGGATATCGTGGCCCGCAACCGGGTCAGGCGGCCTGGAGCCGTACCCGGCGGCATGCCCCTGGAGGTGTTGGTCGATGCCTGATCATGACGTGCGGCTCAAGGTCGACGGCACGCTGTATGGCGGCTGGACCTCCATCACCATCAATAGGTCCATGGAGCAGGTGGCGGGCTCCTTCGAGCTGGCCGTGTCCGAGCGATGGGCCGGGCAGGACGTCGTCCGCCCGATCAGGCCGGGCATGACCTGCTCTGTGCTGGTGGACGGCGCGCCGGTCATCACCGGCCACGTGGACGACGTGTCCGTGGATTACGACGCCAGATCGCACACGGTCACCGTGTCCGGCCGCGACGCCACCGGCGACCTGGTGGACTGCTCGGCCCCGTCGATCCAATTCTCCGGGCGCACCCTACCGGGCGTGGCCCGCGAGCTGTGCGCGCCATACGGCATCGGGGTGAAGATCGAAGCCCCGTGCGCCGCCGCTTTCCAGCGCCTCAAGAACAACGAGGGCGACTCAGTCTACGAGACACTGGAGGCCGCCGCCAGGGTCCGCGCCGTGCTCCTGCTCTCGGACGGCCTGGGCAATCTGGTCCTGTCGCGGGTTTCGTCCTCGCGGGTCTCCACCCCGTTGGTCCTGGGGACCAACATCCTGTCGTGCGGCGCGCGCTTTTCCGGGCGCGACCGCTATTCGGTCTACACGGTCAAGGGCCAGTCGTCCGGCTCGGATGATTGGTTTGGCGAGTCCGCAGCCCAGCCCGCAGGCCAGGCCCGCGACAAGGGCGTGGGCCGCCACCGTCCGCTGACCGTGCTGGCCGAGGAGCAGATCGACCCGGCAGCGGCTGCGGAGCGCGCCCAGTGGGAGCGCAACGTCCGCTATGGCCGTGGCCGGACCATGACCGTGACCGTGCGCGGCTGGTCCCACGCGGGCGGGCTGTGGGCTCCCAACCGGCTGGTCACGCTCCGGGACGCCTTTATCGGGGTGGACCAGACGTTGCTCATCTCGGGCGTGTCGCTGATCTTGTCCGGCCAGGGCGAGCTGGCCGAGCTGACCGTGTGCCCGCCCGAGGCGTTTGCCCTGCTGGCCCTGCCCGAGCCCGACGAAGACGAGGGATTGATGTGATGCGCGCACTCTCCAAACTCCTGGCACCCATCCGCCGCCGCCTGTCCATGGTGGTGACCAGGGCGGTGATCACCCTGACCGACGATGGCGCGCTGATGCAGGCAATGCAGGCCCGGCTGCTGGCTGGCGAGGTCATGGACGGCCTGGAGCGATTCCAGGAGTACGGGTTCACCTCGGTGCCGCATCCCGGTGCCGAGGGCATCGCCCTGTCCGTCGGCGGGCAGCGCTCCAACACGGTGCTCATCGCCGTGGACGATCGCCGCTATCGCCTCAAGGGCCTCAAAAACGGCGAGGTGGCCCTGTACACCGACGAGGGCGACCGCATCCATTTCGGGCGCGGCGGCATCGTCACGCTCAAGGCCGCCACCCGGCTGATCCTCGACACCCCCGAGGTGATCACGACCGGAGGCATTCGCGCCGCCGGAGACATCCTCGACCAGACCACCACAGGCAACACCCGGACCGTGCGCGGCATGCGCGAGGTTTACAACGGGCACACCCATCCCGGCGACAGCGGCGGCGTCACCGGCGGGCCGTATCAGGAGCAGTGATGGACGTACGGCTAATCTGGAAGGAGATGGGGGCCGACCTGGCCCTGGAGGGTCTCGACCTGGTCCGGGACGACGGCCTGCAGACCGCCGTGGTCCTGTCGCTGTTCATAGACCGGCGGGCCGAGGCGGACGACGTCATCCCGGACGGCACCGGCGACCGGCGCGGCTGGTGGGGCGACACCTACCCGGACATCATCGGCGACAAGTATGGCTCGCGGCTGTGGCTCCTGAGCCGCGAGAAACAGCTGCCGCGCGTGCTGGTCCGCGCCCGCGCCTATGCCGAGGAGGCTCTGGCCTGGATGCTCGACGACGGCGTGGCCCGCGCCGTCCGGGTCGAGGCGTCGTTTGTCCGCACCGGCGTGCTCGGCCTGCGCGTGGTTATCGAGCGCACAGACGGCTCGGACGCCGTCTACACCTTTGCAACCCTTTGGGAGGCGTGATGCCATTTGACAGACCGACCCTGGACACGCTCATCGCGCGATCTTCCGCCACCATCACCTCACGGCTCGGCGGAGCCGTGTCGCTACTGCGGCGCAGCGTGCTTGGCGTGCTGGCCCGCATGGACGCCGCCGGGCGGCACGGCCTCTATGGCTACCTGGACTGGATATCCAGGCAGATCATGCCCGATACGGCGGACGCCGAGATCATGGAGCGAGGGGCGTTCATCTGGGGCGTGGAGCGCACCGGCGCATCCACGGCCACGGGCACGGCCACGGTATCCGGCACGACCGGGGCAGTGGTGCCCGCCGGGACCGTGCTGCGCCGGGCAGATGGGGCCGAGTACAATGTCGTGTCCGAGGCCGTGCTCGCAGACGGAGCGGCCACGCTGGACATTCAGGCGTCCGTGACCGGCGCGGACGGCAACCTGGCTGCCGGGACAATGTTGTCCCTGCCCAGCCCCGTGGCCGGGGTGGTTTCGACTGCCGTGAGCAGCGAGGTGACCGGCGGAGCGGACGCCGAGCCTGATCAATCCCTGCTGGCCCGGCTGCTGGCCCGGATTCGCCAGGCCCCGCATGGCGGCGCGGATTTCGATTACAAGGCCTGGGCGTTGGAGGTGCCGGGCGTCACCCGCGCCTGGGTCTACCCGAAGGAGATGGGGTCCGGCACGGTCACGGTGCGGGCCATGACGGACGGCGTGACCGATGACGGCATTCCCGCCAGCGCAACGATTGCCGCCCTGCAGGATCACCTGGACGGCGTGCGCCCGATCACGGCTGACGTCTATGCCGTGGCTCCCATCCCGGTGCCTCTCAATCCGCGTATTGCCCTGGTCCCCAACACGGCGGCGGTCCGGGCGGCGGTGGCCGCCGAGCTGGCCGATCTGTTGCTGCGCGAGGCCGAGCCGGGCGGCACCATCCTCATCAGCCGCCTGCGCGAGGCCGTGTCCGTCGCGGCTGGAGAATCCGACCACGTACTGGTCAGCCCGTCCGCCAATGTCACCCACGCCACCGGCGAGATCGCCGTGCTCGGCACCACCACCTGGGAGGACATCTAGTGGCCCTGTCGTCTGACGATTATCTCGCGCAGCTGATGGCGCTGGCCCCTGTGGGCACGGCCATGCCTCAGGATTTGGGCAGCGTCTGGGTGCGCCTCTTGCGCGCCCTGGCCGACGGCATGGCCGACGTCGACGCGCGGGCAGACAACCTGCTCGACGAGGCGGATCCGCGCACCGCTCTGGAGATGCTCTCCGACTACGAGCGGGTCTGCGGCCTGCCCGATGGTTGCACCGGCGCGGCCACCACCCTGCAGGAGCGGCGCAGTCGCGTGGTTTCGGTGTGGACGGCTCGGGGCGGGCAAAGCCGCGCCTATTTCCAGAGACTGGCCGAGGGGCTTGGCTACGCCGTGACCATTGATGAGTTCCGCCCGTTCATCACCGGCCTGTCCCGTTGCGGCGACACCCTGAACGGTGCGCCGACAATCCGCCACACGTGGAGGATGCGCGTCCACGGGCCGCGCGTGACCTTTTTCCGCGCCGGGGCATCCGCCTGCGGCGACAAGCTCGGGGCCATCGCCACGGCCGAGGACCTGGAATGCATCCTGTCCCGCCTGGCCCCGGCCCACACAACCCTGATCTTCGCATACGAGGAGGAGTGATGCAGTACGTACCCCCCATTGGCGGCGCACCCGACGACAGCTACGTGGACGCTGTCCCGGCATCCGGCATTGAAGGCTCTGCGGTTTCAGCCGCCGCCATCGAACACGCGCAGCGCGAGATAGTCAACGTCATCACCACCGCCGGGCTCGAGCCCGACAGCGGCGACCTGACCCAGCTGGCCACGGCCATCGCAATGCTGATCCTGGCCGCCCAGGACGACACCGAATACGCCCCGGCCAGCCATCTAGGCACCCAAGCATATGCGGCCCACCCCACCATCGAAACCGACTACATCGACGCCAGCGCGCTGCTGCCCACCGAGGACGGCGGCGCGGCCAGCGGGGTGATCGCCACCGCCACCCACGGGCAGCGGTATGGCTACCGGGCGCTGCCCGGCGACGCGGACGCAAGCGTGGAGATCACCTACCCCATGCCCGAGGCGTGGGATCGGGGGCCGATCAAACTCAAGGCCATCTGGACGCCGGGCGAGGGCGCAGCGGCTGGCGAGGACATGACCCTGGTGGCCCAGGCCGTGGCCCTGGGCGATGGCGAGAGCCTGGACGCCGCATATGCGGCTGCGGGCGTGACCATTGCGGATCAGGCCCAGGCAGTGGGCGCGGCCCATGTCTCGCCCGCGTCCGCCGAACTGACCGTGGAGGGCACACCGGCCCTGGGCAACCTGATCCACCTGCGCATCACGCGCGACGTGGACGCCGGGGCCACCCCCATGGCGGCGGACTGCCAGCTCATGGGCATCTGGATACAGTACACGTGCAACCAGGCCGTCACCGGCTGGTAGGAGGCTCTATGAGCAGATTGGCATTTGGCGGGCAGGGCAAGAGCGGCATTGAGGGCAAATATAAATTTGTGCCGCTGCCATGGACAGAGGATGGGGCGAACGACGCCACCTACGTCTGCGAGTTCACCGGCGCAGCCGGAGCCAACGAGGTGGGCGTGGGGGGCGGGCTGACCGGCGCGGACCTGGTACTAACGCAAAACGCCAACCCCGGCTCTGACGGCACCTATCGAACCATTCAAGACGGGACGTTCCAATCGTTTTACGGGACAATGGCGTTTTACAACGCCTTTGCCCAGGCCCCACTGGGATGGTCCATGGTACTGCGCCACAAGAATCTGGTTGGAAGCAACGCATATCTGGTCAACCTGCTGGGCCAAGACGCGGCTGGCTTTCAAGCCATGGACTTGCGGCTGCTGAAAAACTCCTCGACATTTACGCTCTCGGCAGGCTCGTCAAACAATGTGTCGGGCTTGGGGGTTGGTTTAAAACTCCCTGCCACCAATGAACTCTGGCCCGTCACCGGCCAGCCTTACATGACCATCGCCAGTTTGGACTATGCCAAAGGCATATGCTTCGCAGGCATACTTCAAGACAACGAGGTATTCCCGTCAAAGCTGACCGACTTCCTGACTTTCTCAATCAATCAATTCTCGGAGGATTTTGCCGGGCCAAACCAGATTACGGCTTATAACGCTGGAGTTTATAAGTGCATCCTCGGCTCGTTTTTGAGCTATGGCAGCAACTATTCAGGAGGCCAGACTGTAAAATCTCTCACCCTGGCCAAGCGGCCTTGCTACATCCCCGCATAAGGAGGCTCCATGAATTACGCGCAATACACCCTGACCGACCTCGGCTACCGCGCCCCGGTGGCGGGCATCGACCCGCTGCCCGAGATATGGGGGCTGTCCAATCGCGACGAGGAGCGGTTCGAGCACAAGGGGTTCCTGGGCTACCCGCAGACCCATGCCTGGATGGCAGAGCACGACGGGCGTGTGCTGGCCGCATTCGAGGCCGAACAGGACGCGGGCGGCGTGCCCGTGCCTGCCGAGGACGTGCCCTCCCTGCTCATGGCCGACTACGGCTGGCCCGCTGGCACCGCCCTGGGCGCGGACGGGCTGCCCGTGGCGGTGGAGTAGGCACATGGCTGACATCGTCGACATGGCCCAGGCATGCGAGGCCCTGGAGCGCGCCGCCGCCCTGGCTAACAGAGACCGCCGCATCGGCCCCGGCGCACCCATGGTGGACGGCGTGGCCATCTGCCACGAATGCGGCGAGCCCATTGCCCCGGCCCGGCTCATCGCCATCCCCGGCTGCAACCTCTGCCGCGACTGCCAGGAGGAGGCCGAGCATATATAAAGGATAATGACAAGAGGAACAGGCGGGGGCGCGCCAACGCCCCCACTGGTCCGGTGTAGGCCCACCGGTCCACCGGCCAAAGCCAGCTGCTCCATTCCCCTGATCAGGGTGGAGTTTTCTTAGCAGGGCAAAGGCCAGAAAGTAAAGGAACACAAGTGAATTCGCCCATTCCATGGCTTGGCGGCAAGTCCCGCCTCGCAGACCGGATCATCAAGCTCATGCCGCCCCATGATCGCTACGGCGAGGCATTCACCGGGGCCGGGTGGGTCTTCTTCCGCAAGCCGCAAACCAGGCTCGAAAGCCTCAATGACATCAACGGCGACCTGGTTGCCTTCTACCGCGTTTTGCAAAACCATCTGGAGGAGTTCTGCCGCCAGTTCAAATGGCTCCTGACAAGCCGCGAGCTGTTCGACGACTTCAAGCGCCAGCAGGACGCCAGGGGCCTGACCGACATCCAACGGGCCTCACGTTTCTACTACACGCAGCGCCTCGCCTTTGCCGGGCGCAGGGACGGGGTGTTCGGGGTGGACAAGTCGTCTCCCCCGCGCATCAACCTGGTACGCATGGAGGAGGAGCTCTCGCAGGTCCACCTGCGCCTGACCAACGTGGTCATTGAGCACCTGCCCTGGCATGACTACTTGGCCAGATATGACGATGCCGGAGCGTTCTTCTATCTCGATCCCCCCTACTGGGGCTGCGAGGATGACTACGGCAAGGGGCTGTTCAGCCGCGAGGACTTCTCCGCCATGGCCGCCCAGCTCGCCGGGCTCAAGGGCCGTTTTCTCCTGTCCATCAACGACACCCCCGAGATCCGCCAGACCTTCAGCCTCTTCGCCCTGCAGGAGGTCGAGACCCTCTACACCGTGAGCCGAGGAAGCAACCAACCGGTCAACGAACTGCTGATCATGAACTACACCCCCAAGCGCGGCCTCCTCGGCCTCTGCGAAGACTAAAAGGGTGCGCGTCAATCTCCTTGACGCGCACCCTCAGTTTTTTTGAAATGCTCTTGCACACTGTGAAACACCGGGACAGGGTCAATTATCGCGCAATTCAGAGTTAATTTTCGCGCGCGGCATCAAGGGGAGAAGGAGCGGGGAGGGGAAGGGAGGAGAGGAAGGGAAGAGCCGTCGCTGGCGCTCCTCCAGTTTATTTGATTGCCCTCCCGGCGGGGTGACTTTCTTTTGTTGGCCCAAAAGAAAGTCACCAAAGAAAAGGGCCTTTCCCATCTTGGCCGCAGCACTCTACGGCCAAGAATCTGATCCAATCGGGGCTGCTCCCGTGACCTTCCCCCCGTTTGGTATCCCAGCTATAAGTTTGTGACTCCGGCAAAGGAGATCACGAAGATGAGAAAGAGCAGGTTCACGGAAGAGCAGATCATCGGGCTTTTAAAGCAGGCGGAGGCTGGACGTCCTGTGGCAGAACTGTGCCGCCAGATCGGCATCACGGACACGACGTTCTACAAGTGGCGCAGCAAATTCGCGGGCCTTGAGGTATCCGAGGCCCGACGGTTGCGGCAGCTTGAGGAAGAGAATCGGCGCCTCAAGGGCCTTGTGGCCGATCAGGCGCTTGACATACAGGTGCTCAAAGAGGTGCTGGGCCGAAAATGACTGAGCCCGCCCTTCGCCGTCATGCCGCACGCCAGATTATTGAGGTGTACGGCTACTCCGAGCGGCGGGCTTGTCAATTGACCGACCTCAATCGCAGGACGTTGCGGCGCGTCCCTTCGCCAGATCGCGATAAGGATCTTCGCATGCGATTACGCGAGCTAGCCGAGGAGCGTAGGCGGTTCGGATGCCCCCGACTCTATCTGCTGCTGCGCCGCGAGGGTCTGGTGGTGAACCACAAGCGCGTTGAGCGGCTGTACAGGGAAGAGGCACTGTCGTTGCGCTTGCGGCCAAAGCGCAAGCGCCAGAGCCACCTGCGGGTGGTCCAACCCGCGCCCACAGGCCCAAATGAGCAGTGGGCCATGGACTTCGTGAGTGACAGCCTGGACAATGGCCGCAGAATCAAGGTGCTGACGATCATTGACCTGTGGGACCGCCGCTGCCCCAAGCTCGAAGCGGACTCATCGATTCCGGGCGAGGGCGTGGTCCGGGTGCTGGAGCAATTGCGCCAGCGCGGCGAATACCCGAAGCATCTGCGTTCTGACAATGGGCCAGAGTTCACGGGTAGGGCCCTGGATCAGTGGGCGACCAGCGTGGGGGTGCAGTTGGAATTCATCCGGCCTGGCAGGCCGATGGAGAATGGGCATGTGGAGAGCTTCAACGGCAAATTCCGTGAGGAGTGCCTGAACGCCCATGCGTTCCAGTCACTCGCAGAGGCTAGGGACATCCTCGAGGCGTGGAGGCAGGACTACAACACAGCCCGACCACACAGCGCACTTGGCGGATTGGCCCCAGAGGAATACGGAAGAACCATGAATGAAGAAAACCGGACCAGCCAGAACCCAAACTTACGGGTGGTATACTCGGCGGGGTAAGGTCACCCGAATCAAGTCGCCGAAGCGGCTCCGTGATTCGAAGAGCCGCAGCCCTCGCTTGGTCAGCTTCTAAGCCTTAAGAGGCTTGATCGCTGGGGTAGGCGGCTATAATAAGAGGAAGAAGGCTGCCGCGAGAGTTAATATGATTTTTCATGGCAGTAAGCTCTATATGTGAGTGGATGGGGGGTACTTAACGGGCAGGTGCTCCTCTAACGAGTAGCAATTCGTCAGACCCTTCTCTAACTTTGAATTCGACCTTTTGCCCGGTATTAGTCCCAAGGTGCTCCATTGAACCAGCGACAAGAAAGGGGATAGCATGACGCAAGTCGTTTGTTTCTCCGGAGCTAGTGACAGTCACCCTCCAGACCTGAACTTCTTTCTTTGATTTCAAGAATTCTTTTAGATCGTAGGCATCCAGAAATAGATATCGAGTATAATTGGTGTGAGTCTCTGTTATCTGTCTGTATCCTTTGATTCCATGTTGAGGCGTGTAGATCGTAGTGCCTTGGTAAGTCCCATAGTCGCCGTATGTGTTTAATGTCCCGTATGTATGAGAAGAACTCACCCCTGTCTGCCCCCAAACGGGGGTTGATCGCGTAATGGTAGAAACTTTGGGGTCGCTTATGCCATATCCAACGAAGATCGCTAAGTCTGCTGGGCTATTGCCTTCAGCTGGGCGCATTCCTCTGCTTATCAAAGCCCTTGACACATAGGAGGCGTACTCTCTGAATTGAAGGTCATCTACTGAAATATCCTTGTTGCCGGGGAGGAGGACGTAGGACATGCCATTATAAATTGGGGTTGAGCAATAAGAGTCTACATTTCCCCTATACCCATTTCCAAAACAGCCAGAGGCAAACAAAGCAACAAGGATTAGTAAACCAAAAGACCATAAACGCACGCCGCACCTCCACTGGTCCCAGAGTACCGATTGTGCTGTTGAAAATCGTACCTTATATCATTGGGTTGATCAACACCCATATGTGATTTGTGACTATTTCCCCTGTTCCATTTGGTGATATCGGGGGAAGTAGTGGGACTTTTCCACATCACGTTGATGTTATTCCGCAAAAACACCCCACGTACAAGGCGATTGAAAGATCGTAGCCGTTGAGACGGTGCCGAACTATGGGTCAGGAGATTTTGGTCGGGAAACAAGCCGTGAATGTGTGGTTTTAATTATTATGTAGGTTGCGCTATAGTCCTAGTCCCATCAGCATTTCTTCCCCCCCCAGCAACAGGAAAAGGGACTCAGGTGTTATCCTGAGTCCCTTGATTTTGTGGTGCGCCCGGCACGATTCGAACGTGCGACCTACGGATTCGTAGTCCGGCACTCTATCCAGCTGAGCTACGGGCGCGCAAAGGAAGACCTGTTTATGCTCAAGGCGGCCGTGAGGTCAAGCGATTTTTTAGGATTTCTCGAATTTGGTCTCGAATTTGTCCTCGAATCCCTGGAGGAGCAGGCCGGTCCGGGCCTGGATGCGGACAAGCTCGGTGTCCGGGTGGGTGGCGAAGTCCTGTATGTAAGGGTATTTCATGATGAACCGCTTGATGATCGCGTCCACGGTCTGGTCCTTGCGGATGGGGATGAAGACCCCCTGGATGGTCAGGGCCGTGGCCGTGTCGGGCGAGTTGGGCAGGTGCTTGTCGCGGTTGTCGATGAGCAGGCTCACGTGCGGGCATTTGCGCAGGTTGCGGCTCTTGCGCGAGTCCCGGCGCGTCAGGAAGAAGAACTTCATGGACGCGTGGTCGAAGAGGTAGGTCATCAGGGAAGTGTACGGCTCGATGCCGTCGGACGTGGCCAGCACGCACAGCTCCCGGCTCAGGATCAGGTCGTCGATGATTTGCATTTTGTCTTGGCTCATGCAACCCATATATGGCAGTCAACGTCGGCGCGCAATTATAACGTGCGCGGTTGACCCTTTCCCGCCACTCTCAACGCTGGAGGAGCCATGCCCAGCCTGGACGACGCCATACGCGCCACTGAAACCCTGCTAGCCGGGCTGCTTGCCGGGCCGGACCCGGCCCGCATCCGCGTGGCCTGGACCGGGGGCAAGGATTCCACCGTGGTCCTGTTCATCTGGAAGGCGCTCCTGGACCACCACGGCCTGGGGCCGGTCCGGGCCATCAATCTGGACACGGGCTGCAAGTTTCCGGAGATCATCGCCTTTCGCGACCAGCTGGCCGCCCGGTGGGGCGTGGACCTGCACATTGCCCGGCCCGGCGTGGTGCTCGATGGTTACCCCGTGGCCCGCGATGTCATAGCCTGCTGCCGCGATCTCAAGATCGAGCCCCTGGCCCGCGCCCTGCGCCAGACCGGGGCCAGCCACCTCATCACCGGCATCCGCCGCGACGAGCACCCGGACAGGGCGGGCCGCCTCGCCCTGGAGCCGCGCCAGGACCCGCCCCATGTCATGGTCAATCCCATCCTCGACTGGACCGAGACCGACATCTGGGCCTTCCACGCCCGCTACGACCTGCCCCATTGCCCGCTCTACGACCAGGGCTACCGCTCCCTGGGCTGCCGCCCGTGCACGGCCTTGCCCGGTGCAGCCGAGGGCGAGCGCGGCGGACGCGACCAGGCCAAGGAGCGCGCCCTGCACACCCTGACCAGCCTCGGCTATTTCTAATATAAGAACGCGGGGTGGTACCCCGGCGCAGGGCCGGGAAAAAGTCCCGGTCCGATTCGGGAAAAATTCGTTTCCGCCAACCGCTCCCCCAGGGCTCACGACCAGACCGCAGATATTCTTAATCCGAATTTTACAAAAAAGTAAGGAGGTTAGACGCTCTCCTTTTGCGCGTCTTTTCCGCTGGAGGGGTCTTGACCAATCAATTAACTTCCCCTAATAGCCCTTGGTTACTAGGCTAAGGGTTTGGTGCATTCGTATCCGAAAACGGTTGGAGGTGAACCGTTTTCTGGTGTCCGTTGTACTCGTGTCAATCTTCTGAAACGAGGTCATCATGTCGAATTTGCTGTTTCTTCTCATTCTGCTTCCCGCAGTGGCTGCTGCGGTCTGCTATTTCGTGCGGTCCAGTGCCGTGCGGACGCTGACCGTGCTGGCCACCGGCGCGGTCCTCACGGCTGCGTCGCTGGCGCTGCTGGGGCAGGGGATCTTTGATCCACTGACCGTGGGGTCGGTCCTTGGAATCCCCAGCGATTTCCTGGTCACAGTCCTGGATTTCGCCTTGCTGGGCGTCATTTTCATGTATGGTGTCAAACACAGGAACCTGCTGATCCAGGGCTTCACCCTGGCCCAGGCCGCGCTTCTTGTCTGGTTCGAGCTGGTCATGGTCAAGCACGCTGCGGTCCCCGCGCTTGCCGGCGATCAGCTCTCCCTGATCATGGTCCTGGTTATCTCCATCGTCGGTTCCCTGATCTGCATTTTCGCCATTCCCTACATGAAGGAACACGAGGAGCATCTGCACCTGAAGAAATCGCGCCAGCCGCAGTTTTTCTTCTTCCTGCTGCTCTTCCTGGGCGCCATGAACGGGCTGGTGCTCTCCAACAACATCCTGTGGCTCTACTTCTTCTTTGAAGTGACCACCCTGTGCTCCTTCATGCTCATCGGCCACGACGCCACCGAGGTCGCGGTCAAGAACTCGGTGCGCGCCCTGTGGATGAACTCCCTGGGCGGGCTGGCCTTTGTGCTCGGCATGATGCTGGTCTACTCCAAGGTGGGCACGCTCGACATCTCCGCCATCCTGGCGGGCGGCCCCCAGGGCGCGCTGATGGTCACGGGCGTCGGCTTCCTGTGTCTGGCCGGGTTCACCAAGGCGGCCCAGGTGCCGTTCCAGAGCTGGCTGCTGGGCGCCATGGTCGCGCCCACCCCGGTCTCGGCCCTGCTGCACTCCTCGACCATGGTCAAGGCGGGCGTCTACGTGGTCCTGCGGTTTGCCCCGGCCTATTCGGGCACGCTGCTCTCCGACGGCGTGGCCGTGTGCGGCGCGTTCACCTTCCTGGCCTGCGCCGCCCTGTGCATCGGCCAGTCCAACGGCAAGAAGATCCTGGCCTATTCCACGGTCTCCAACCTCGGCCTGATCATCTGCTGCGCGGGCCTCAACACCCCGCTGGCCATCACCGCCGCGGTGCTGCTGATCATCTTCCACGCCATCTCCAAGTCGCTGCTCTTCCTGTGCGTGGGCGCCATCGAGCAGGCCATCGGCTCGCGCGATATCGAGGACATGCGCGGGCTGTACGCCAAGTTCCCCCGCACCGCGACCATCACCATCATCGGCATCCTGACCATGCTCCTGCCGCCCTTTGGCGTGCTCATGAGCAAGTGGATGGCCATGGAGGCCGCATCGGCCAACATCTATGTCATCGTCATGCTGGCCATGGGCTCGGCCCTGACCATGGTCTACTGGGCGCGCTGGGGTGGTCTGCTCATGGCCACCCGCGAGGCGGGCGCGGCCCCGGAGAAGCAGGCGGGCCTGATCCGCATGCCGCTCACGGTCCTGTGCCTGGGCGCGGTCTTCCTCTCCCTGGCCTCGCCGTGGATCTACAACTCCATGCTGGCCCCCATGTTCGACGCCCCGCCGTTCACCGTCAGCTTCGGCTCCCTGGACGCGGCCACCGGCTCCTTTGCCGTGGTGCCGCTGTTCATCGTCCTGGGGCTTGGCGCGCTCTACGCGGTCAAGGCCGCGTCGGGCTTCCGTAAGGTGAAGATCGTGGCTCCCTATCTCTCCGGTTCCAACACCGGTGACGAGGGCACCTACATCGGTCCCATGAACAGCCCGGTTCCGTTCTCGGCTGGCAATATGTACCTGGGCGAGCTGTTCGCCGAAGGCAAGCTCACGCCCATCTTCAACGCGCTGGCGGTCGCCTTGATCGTGCTCATGCTGGGAGGGGCTCTCTAATGGATACGCTTATTCTCGTCATCATCGGCCTTGTGGCCGGTCCGGTTCTCGGCGGCCTGATCGCCGGTCTGGATCGCCGGGTCACCGCCTGGTTCCAGTCCCGCCAGGGCCCGCCGATCATGCAGGCCTTCTACGACGTGGCCAAGCTGCTCGGTAAGGAAAAAATGGTCGTCAACCAGTGGCAGATCCTCTGCGCCTGGGTGTACATGATCGCGGCTGCCGTGTCCGTGGCGCTCTTCTTTGCCCAGGGCGACCTGCTGGTGATCTTCTTCGTGCAGGCCGTGGGCGCGGTGTTCCTGGTCATGGGCGCCATGTCCGCCAAGTCGCCGTACTCCCAGGTGGGCGCACAGCGCGAGCTGATGCAGATACTGGCCTACGAGCCGGTGCTCATCCTCGTGTTCGTGGGCATCTATCTGGTCACCGGCAGCTTCTCCATCAGCGCCGTGTGGGAGCTGGAGCAGCCCCTGCTGGCCAAGATGCCGCTGTTGTACCTGGCGCTGGGCTTTGCCCTGACCATCAAGCTGCGCAAGTCGCCGTTCGACTTCTCCACCTCCCACCACGGGCACCAGGAGCTGGTCAAGGGCGTGCTCACCGAGTACTCCGGCCCGTATCTGGCCCTGATCGAAATCGCTCACTGGTACGAGACCGTGCTGGTGCTCGGCCTGTGCGCGCTCTTCTGGTCCACCAACGTGGTCTGGATGGCCGTGCTGCTGCTCGGCACCTACATGCTCGAAATCCTGGTGGACAACACCATGGCCCGCATGACCTGGCGCTGGATGCTCAAGCGTGTCTGGCTGCTTGGCATGGGCATGTCCGTTGTTAACCTCATCTGGCTGTACGCGGGGTAAGTTATGTTCGGTTCATTCATCAAGAAGTCTCGCGCCAAGTCCCCGTGGATCATGCATTTTGACTGCGGGAGCTGCAACGGCTGCGATATCGAGGTTCTGGCCTGCCTGACCCCCCTCTACGACGTGGAGCGGTTCGGCATCATCAACGTGGGCAACCCCAAGCACGCCGACGTGCTGCTGGTGACCGGCACGGTCAACCACCGCAACAAGAAGGTGCTCAAGAACATCTACGACCAGATGCCCGAGCCCAAGGCCGTCATCGCCATCGGCGCGTGCGGCAATACCGGCGGCGTGTTCCGCGACGCCTACAACGTGGTCGGCGGCGTCGACAAGGTCATTCCCGTGGATGTCTATGTCCCCGGTTGTCCGGCCAAGCCCGAGGCCATCATCGACGGCGTGGTCGTGGGCCTGGCCAAGTTCGCTCAAAAAGTGGAAGAAGCCGACTAGGCTGTCCGCAAGAGGTGATATATCGTGAAAGGTAAAGTGATAGAAGTGACCATCGACACCGTTGTCGGCGAGGTCATGAAGATGAAGAACGACGGCTACAGGCTGGTCACGTACTCGACCTACCAGATTGGCGAGGACGGGCTGGGCATCCTGTATCATTTCGACAAGGACTTCGACACCGTTCACCTGCGCCTGTCGGTCAAGCGCAACGCCTCCATCCCGAGCGTCTCCGGCGTCTATTTCGCCGCGCTGCTGGTGGAGAACGAGATCCGCGACCAGTGGGACGTCAAGTTCGACGGCCTGGTCCTTGACTTCAACCGCACGCTCTATCTTGATCCCGAGGTGACCCAGGTTCCCCTGGTCTCCAACATCAAGATCGCGCCCAAGCAATAGGGGGAGGCTGACATGGCTATCACCGTTATTCCCTTCGGCCCGCAGCATCCCGTCCTGCCCGAACCCGTCCACCTGACCCTCAAGGTCGAGGACGAGATCGTCAAGGAGGCCATTCCGGCCCTGGGCTACGTCCACCGCGGCCTGGAGAAGCTGGCCGACATCCGCGACTACCACCAGATGATCCAGGTCTGCGAGCGCGTCTGCGGCATCTGCTCCATGATCCACGCGGTCTGCTACTCGCAGGCCATCGAGGAACTCATGGAGATCGAGGTGCCCAAGCGCGGCCAGATGCTGCGCGTCATCTGGTCCGAGCTGCACCGCACCCACTCCCACCTGCTGTGGCTGGGCCTCTTTGCCGATGCCTTTGGTTTTGAGTCCCTGTTCATGCAGTTCTGGAAGATCCGCGAGCGGATCATGGACATCAACGAGGCCACCACCGGCAGCCGCGTCATCGTGTCCGTGAACGTCATCGGCGGCGTGCGCGCCGACCTCTCGTCCGATCAGATCCGCTGGATTCTGGGCGAGATCGACATCGTGGAGAAGGAAGTCCGCGCCCTGCAGGAAACCATCATGAACGACTACACGGTCAAGGCCCGCACCGTGGGCGTGGGCGTGCTCTCCAAGGAGAACGCCTACCTCCTGGGCGCTGCCGGTCCCACCCTGCGCGGTTCGGGCGTGGCCCAGGACATGCGCATGCTCGGCTACGGCGGCTACTCGGAGATCGACTTCGAGCCGGTGTTCGAGACCTCGGGCGACTGCTGGGCGCGCTCCACGGTCCGCTTCCGCGAGACCCTGCAATCCATGGACCTCGTGCGCCAGGCCATTGCCAAGCTGCCCGAGGGCGAGCTGGCGGCCAAGGTCAAGGGCAACCCGCCCGAGGGCGAGGTCTACACCCGGGTGGAGCAGCCGCGCGGCGAGTGCGTCTACTACATCAAGGGCAATGGCACCAAGCACCTTGACCGGCTGCGCATCCGCACGCCCACGTTTGCCAACATCCCGCCGCTGCTGGCCATGCTGCCCGGCTGCGAGCTGGCCGACGTGCCGGTCATCGTCCTTTCCATCGACCCGTGCATCAGCTGCACCGAACGTTAAGGAGGGACCGACATGCTCTTCACACCCACAGTCATCATGAACCTGCTGAGGAAACCGGCCACCCGCCAGTATCCCTTCACTGTCCGCGACCCGTTCCCCAACTATCGGGGCGAGCTGTACATAGACATCGACGGCTGCATCTTCTGCGGCACCTGCGCCCGCAAGTGCCCCAGCCAGTGCATCGAGGTGGACAAGGAGCAGGGGCTCTGGACCTGCGACCCCCACGCCTGCGTCTACTGCGGCATCTGCCGGGACACCTGCCCGACCAAGTGCCTGCACATGAAGGACGTGCACCGCAAGCCCTTGACCGAAAAAACCATGATGGTCGAGAAGGGCGAGCCGCCCAAGCCCAAGAAGAAGGCTGCCGAGACCGCTCCCAAGGCTGAAACCTCCAAGGCCGAGGCCGAGCCGAAGGCGGACGACGCCGACAAGGCCGAGTCCAAGAAGAAATAGCGCCTGAGCGCCTGCCACGAATAACGCCCCGGTCTCGCATGAGGCCGGGGCGTTTCCTGTGTCGCGTTTAGAAACGCTCGAACTCCGTGTCATCCGGGCTCGTGCCGCCTGATGGAAGGGGCTTGGGCTTTGCCGCAGCTCGGCTGGTCAGCCTGCCGACGTGTCCGTTTGGCCGGGAAACCATGTCGTTTCCGGCCACCTTGAAGAAGGAGGTCACCTGTTGCAGCCCGTGGGCCTGGTTGGCCAAATCCGTGGAGGTGGAGGCCATTTCCTCGGACGCGGCCGCGTTCTGCTGCACCACCTGATCGAGCTGTTGCAGCGCGGCGTTGATCTGCTCGGCCCCGGTGTTCTGCTCGCTGCTGGCCACGGATATTTCCTGGATCAGTTCGGCGGTCTTCTCGATGTCCGGGACCATGTCGCCGAGCATCTCACCCGCCTTGACCGCCACCTCGACGCTGCTGGACGACAGCTCGCTGATCTCGGAGGCCGCCGTGCCGCTGCGCTCGGCCAGCTTGCGCACCTCGGCGGCGACCACGGCGAAGCCCTTGCCGTGCTCCCCGGCGCGCGCGGCCTCGATGGCCGCGTTGAGCGCCAGCAGGTTGGTCTGGCGGGCAATCTCTTCGACGATGGAGATTTTTTCCGCGATCTTTTTCATGGCGGTCACGGTCTCGGCCACTGCCGTGCCGCCGATTCTGGCGCTTTCCGCCGCCTTCCTGGCGATGGATTCGGTCTGGTGGGCGTTGTCCGTGGTGGCCCGGATGTTGGCCGCCATCTGCTCCATGGACGAGGAGACCTCCTCCAGCGCGGCAGCCTGCTGGGTGGCCCCCTGGGAGAGCGCCTGCGACGTGCCGGAGAGCTCCTCGCTGCCGGAGGCCACATTGGCACTGCCTTCCATGACCTCGCCAACTACCTCGGAGAGCTTGGACGACATGGTGTTCAGGGCGTTCATGATGTCGCCGATCTCGTCCTGGCGGTCGGCCCTGGCCCGGGTGGTGTAGTCGCCGTCGGCGGCCAGGGCGAGGATGTCCGCCACGCTGCGCAGCGGGTTGCTGACCAGCCTGTTCATGTAGAACCATATGGCCGCCGCGATGGCGATCAGCGCGGCCAGCGACAGCCCGGTGACGCTCAGGCCGTTGGCCCAGACCGGGGCCGTGATCTCGGAGGTCTCGATGATGGCGATGAACTTCCACTTGAGCGTGGGCGAGGTCCGCACCACGGCCAGACTCTCCACGCCGCCAAGGGTTTCAGCAATACTGCCGGAATTCATGGCAAAAATAGCCGCGTACCCTGTGTCTGGCAGTTCGCTGACGTTCTTGAAGTTGTTGTTAGGATTCTTTGGGTCGGCGATGATCACGCCGTCGTCCTGCACGAGCATGACATAGCCGGTCTTGCCGAGCTTGATGGAGGTGATCAGCTTGGTCAACTGCGACAGGGAGATGTCCATGGCCGCCACACCGACTATCTTGCCATCCCCCTGGACCGCCTTGGCCGTGGAGACCATGGCGTCGCCAGTGGTGGAGACATACGCCTTGGAGACAATGGCCTTATCCGGCTGGGCCGCCGCCTCCTTGTACCAGGGACGCGCGCGCGGATCATAGCCGCCGGGCATGGGATCGTTGCCGCCGATGATGAAGGAGCCGTTGGCCGTGCCCACATAACAGTCCTTGTAGCTGGCGTGGGAACCAAGGATCATCTGGTAGAAACCGCGAATCTCCCGACCCAGTGTATCCTCTGGCCAGGGCGTGACATCAACCCTGTCCTCCTTCCTGTCGATGTACGAGGTCAGGATTTCGTCTATCCTGAGCACGCGCGGATCCTTGGCCATCATGACCGTATTGTTCAGCGCTTCCTGCATGTACATGGAAATGGTTCCGTCGATATGCTCCAACTGACCCTCGGCGGAATTGGTGCTGTAGTGTAGTGAATCGCTGTAGGTGGTGCTCAGGCTGACCGTGAGAATGGCGGCGCACAGGAGCAGCAGCGATCCGGACACTGTTGAGATGATTTTGGCTCGGATTGAAAGATGCATGGATTTCCTCCCCTTGGGAATTTTGAGGGCGAGCCCAAAGACCCGTTCTCCTAAAACTCTAGCCGTTTTTCATGCGAGAACAATTATATTCGCATGACGGGACGGTGACAAAGCGCCCCTTGGCTTGCGCCGGGAAATTGCGTAATGTCCCTCTCCCAATGGAAAGAAAACAGACCAGGGCCGTGGACATCGGCGGCGTCGGCATCGGGGGCGAGAACCCGGTCCGCGTCCAGTCCATGTGCAACACCGACACCCGAGACGTCCTGAGCACGGTCGCCCAGATCACCCGCCTGGCCGAGGCCGGGTGCGAGATCGTGCGTCTGGCCGTGCCCGACGACAAGGCCGCTGCCGCCCTTGCGGCCATCCGCGCAAGTTCCCCGGTGCCGCTCATCGCGGACATCCATTTCGACCACCGGCTGGCCCTGGCCGCGCTTGAGGCGGGCATGGACGGCCTGCGCATCAATCCCGGCAACATCGGCGACGAATCCAAGGTGGACATCGTGGTCCGCGCCGCCCTGGAGCGCCGGGTGCCCATCCGCATCGGCGTCAACGGCGGCTCGCTGGAGAAAGACCTGCTGCATCGCCACGGCGGACCCACGCCCCAGGCCATGGTCGAGTCCGGCCTGCGCCATGTGGCCATGCTGGAGCGGCGCGGTTTCACGGACATCAAGATTTCGCTCAAGACCTCGTCGGTGCTGAACACCATCGCCGCCTACCGGCTCATGGCCGAGCGGGTGGATTACCCGCTGCACATCGGCATCACCGAGGCCGGAACCCTGGTGCGCGGGGCGGTCAAATCCGCCGTGGGCCTGGGCATCCTGCTGTGGGAGGGCATCGGCGACACCCTGCGCGTCTCCCTGACCCACGACCCGGTGGCCGAGATCGGCGTGGCCTACGAGATCCTGCGCGCCCTGGGCCTGCGCCAGCGCGGGCCGGAGATCATCTCCTGCCCCACCTGCGGGCGCACCGAGATCAACCTCATCACCCTGGCCGAGCAGGTGGAGGAAGCCCTGCGCGGGGTGGAGGAGGTCTTTACCGTGGCCGTCATGGGCTGCGTGGTCAACGGGCCGGGCGAGGCGCGCGAGGCGGACATCGGCATCGCGGGCGGCCGCGGCCTGGGCATCATCTTCAGAAGGGGCGAGGTCGTGCGCAAGGTCCGGGGCGATGCCAACCTGCTGCCGGAATTCATGAAGGAAATCGAAGCGTTCTTACGCGAAAGGAGATCATAATACATGCGTCTTTCCCGCTATTACATCCCGACCCTCAAGGAAGACCCGGCAGACGCCGAGGTCGTGTCGCACAAGCTTCTGATGCGTGCGGGCATGATCCGCAAGCTGACCAGCGGCATCTACAACTACCTGCCGCTGGGGTTGCGCTCCATCAACAAGGTGGCCCGCATCGTGCGCGAGGAGATGGACCGGGCCGGGGCCATGGAAGTGTCCATGCCCATGGTCCAGCCCGCCGACCTGTGGCAGGAGACCGGACGCTGGGACTACTACGGCAAGGAGCTCCTGCGCCTCAAGGACCGCCATGGCCGCGACTACTGTCTCGGACCCACCCACGAGGAGGTCATCACCGACCTCGTGCGCGGCGAGATCAAGTCCTACAAGCAGCTGCCCATCAATCTCTATCAGGTCCAGACCAAGTTCCGCGACGAGATCCGACCCCGCTTCGGCCTCATGCGCGGTCGCGAATTCATCATGAAGGACGCCTACTCCTTTGACCGCGACGAGGCCGGGGCCGAGACGTCCTACTGGGCCATGTTCGAGGCGTACAAGGCCGCGTTCTCGCGCATCGGGCTTCGCTTCAAGCCGGTCCAGGCCGACTCCGGGGCCATTGGCGGCGATTTTTCCCATGAGTTCATGGTCCTGGCCGACACCGGCGAGGACACCATCGCCTCCTGCAAATCCTGCCAGTTCGGGGCCAATCTCGAAAAGGCCAAGGTGGCCGTGCCTCAGGGCGAGTGCCTGTGCAACGCCCCGTGCCCGCCCATCGAGCAGGTGGAGACGCCCGACCGGCATACCGTGGACGAGGTCTGCGCCTTTCTCGGCATCACCGCCGACACGCTCATCAAGACCCTGCTCTTTGTGGTGGACGGCAACCCCGTGGCCGCCCTGGTGCGCGGCGACCGCGAAGTCAACGATGTCAAGCTGCGCAACATCGTGGGCGGCAACGAGATCGAGCTGGCCGACGAAGCCCTGGTGCGCAAGCTCACCAACGCGCCCGTGGGCTTTGCCGGACCCGTCGGGCTGGCCGAGGGCGTGCCGGTCTACGCCGATGCCGAGCTCTGCCTCGCCACCGACTGGGTGGCCGGAGCCAACGGTGCCGACACCCATGTCCGCCACCTCTCCCTGGGCCGCGACTGCAAGATCGAGAAATTCGCCGACCTGCGCGTCATTGAACCCACCGATCCCTGCCCGGAGTGCGGCAGCGAAATCGAGTTCACCAAGGGCATCGAGGTGGGCCACGTCTTCAAGCTCGGCCTCAAGTATTCCAAGAAGATGGAAGCCACCTTCCTCGACGAGAACGGCAAGACCCAATACATGGTCATGGGCTGCTACGGCATCGGGGTCTCGCGTATCGTGGCCTCGGCCATCGAGCAGAACAACGACGAGGCAGGCTGCTGCTTCCCGCCCTCCATCGCGCCGTTCGAGGCCGTGCTCATCTCCCTGGGCGGCAAGGACGAGGCCGTGGACGCCAAGGCGGCCGAGCTCTATGAGCAGCTCCGCGTTCTTGGTGTGGACGCCTGCTTTGATGACCGCAAGGAACGTCCCGGCGTCAAGTTTGCCGAGGCCGACCTCATCGGCTACCCCATGCAGCTGGTCCTGGGCGGCAAGGGGCTGGCAAGCGGCATCGTCGAGGCCAAGGATCGCAAGACCGGCGAAAAGATCGAACTGCCCATCAACGGCTTTGCCGAGGCGTTCACCGCCTGGCGCAAGGAGATTTGGTGCCGCTGGGGGCTGGAATTGTAGGGGAGGAATGCCTCTGGCGGCCAGGGCGCTGCCCTGGACCCGTCAAGGGCCGGGAGCCTGTGACCCCAGGCGAACCTGCGGCGCTGAAGAGATGAATCGGCCAGCCTGCCCCTCGGGACAGGCTGGCCGAAGTTTTTTGGGAAGGGGGCGGGGTTTTGGGAGTGAATGGTGGGGAGGTTGGTGGGGGAGAGAATGATGTTCTGGGAATTGGAGTGGCAGGGGAATAATCAGCGACATTGTGGCCTGTCTGGACATTGGGCCGGTCCCGTTATATGAACGGGGACATTTTTGGAACGGTGGTCGGGGTTTTCCCTTTCCGTTAAATTCAGTGAAGGACACGATCCATGAATAAGCCGAATTTTGCGCCTTTGAAATTGTTCATTACCGGCCCGACCTATATTCGGGACGATGTCAAGCAGGCCGCGTTGCTGCCCGAGTTCGGGCATCGCGACACCGAGAACGACCTGCGTTTCGGTCCCATCCGGGAGAATCTGAGGATACTGGCCGGGGCGGGTGCCGCCTACGAGCCGGTCCTGTTCCTTGGCTCCGGCTCCACGGCCATGGAGGCGTCCATCCGCTCCCTGGTGGCCGAGGGCGAGACGTTGCTCAACGTGTCCGTGGGCGCGTTTGGCGACCATTACTACAATATCGCCGTGGCCAACGGCAAAAAAGCCGAGAATCTCAAGTTCGACTACGGGCAGGCCATCGACATGGCTGTGCTGGAAAAGAAGCTGGTCGAGCTCAAGCCTGCCGTGGTCTCCTTCACCCACAACGAGACCTCCACCGGTGTGACCAACGACATGAAGGCGGTCTGCGCCCTGATCCGCAAACACGGCGCCATGCCCCTGGTGGACGGCGTGTCCATCTTCGGCGGCGCGGACCTGGACCTCGCCAACTCCGGGGCGGCCATGTACTCCACGGCCACCCAGAAGTCCCTGGCCCTGCCCGCCGGGTTCGGCATCGGCTTCATCAGCCGCGAGGCCGAGGAAAAGTCCAAGACCGTGACCTGCAAGGGCCACACCACGGACATCACCAAGCAGCTGGAGCGCGCCCGCAAGAACCAGACCCTGACCACTCCCAACTGCACCCTGGCCAACCAGATGTGCGTGCAGCTGGAGCGCATCGTCAAGGAGGAGGGTGTCGCCAACCGCTTTGCCCGGCATGCCGAGATGCGGGGCATGGTCGAGGCGTGGGTGTCCAGACTTGACGGGTTTGAGATGTTCGCGCCCAAGGGCTATCGCTCGCCCACGGTGTCTGCCGTGCTCTGTCCGGCAGGGGTGACCACGGGCCAGCTCAAGAAGGGCGTCAAGGAGTCTTTGCGCGGGCAGGGGTATCTGATGGATCCCGGCTACGGCAAGCTCAACGCCGCCCTTGAGGCCGAGGGCCGCCGTCTGGTCATCCGGGTAGGCCACATGGGCGACATCACGCCCGACATGCTCGCCGAATACCTCGGCAAGCTCGAAGCCGAACTGAAGAAACTTCAATAACCGGGGGGAGACGCCATGCGCATACTTGCCAACGACGGGCTGGTGGACGAGGCCGTCAAGTATCTGAAAAAGGAAGGATTCACCATCGAGACCGAGAAGCGCGACGAGGACGACCTCATCAGCGAGATCGGTTCCTTTGACGCGCTTTTGGTGCGCTCGGCCACCAAGGTCACCCGCGCCGTGCTCGAAGCGGGCGTGCGCGACGGCGGTCGGCTCAAGATCGTGGGCCGCGGCGGCGTGGGCACGGACAACATTGACCTTGAAGCGGCCAAGGAGCTTGGCGTCATCGTCAAGTTCGCGCCCAACGGCAACACCAACGCCACGGCAGAGCACGCCCTGGGCCTGATGTTCGCCATCGCCCGGCGCGTGCCCTTTGCCCACCACACCCTCATGGACGGCGTCTGGCACAAGAAGCGGTTCAGCGGGGTGGAACTGTTCGGCAAGACGCTGGGCATCATCGGCTGCGGTCGCATCGGTCAGGCCCTGGCTGGCAAGGCGGGCGCGCTGGGCATGAAGGTCATCGGTTTTGACCTGTACCGCTCCATCGACGCCCCCCTTGAATACGTGGACACAGTTCCCGAGCTGCTGGAGCGGTCCGATTTCGTCAGCCTGCATTGCGGCGGCGCCGAGCCGGTCATCAAAGAGGAAGAATTGAAGATCATGAAGGACACCGCCTTCCTGATCAACGCCTCGCGCGGCAGGAACGTCAGCGAGGATGCTCTGTATGACGCGCTGAAGACCGGCACCATCGCCGGGGCCGCGCTCGACTGCTACGAGACAGAGCCCAAGCGCGAGGGCATGCCCTTTGAGTGCAAGCTGCGCGAGCTGGACAACATCGTCCTGTCCGCCCACCTGGGCGCGTCCACCCGCAACGCGGGCATCCGCACCGGCCTGGAGATCGCCGAGGTGGTCACCGGCTACTTGCGGCGCGGCGAGTTCAACAACTCGGTCAACGTCGGCCAGACCGTGGATGACGAGGGCTCGGATGTCTACACCATCTTCATCACCCATGAGGACACGCCCGGCATGTTCGGCAAATTCGGCACGGTCATGGGCGAGATGGGGGTCAACATCCGCGAGAACAACTCCCGCCGCCTGGGCGATCAGGTCCAGACCGTGTACATCGTCCACACCCAGCCGGGCGATGCGGTGCGCGAAGCACTGACCGCCATCAAAGGCGTGAGCCGGGTCTCCTTGTAGCCTGTAATAGCATGGAGATATCAAGGGCCGGGACGCGAGTTCCGGCCTTTTTTCGTGTCGTCGGTCAGGCGGAAGAGGCTGGTTATTCGTGCAGCCGCAGGTAACGCTGGCCCCAGACGGCCTGGCCGAGCGAGATGCAGCCGTCGTTGGGCGGCAGGTGGCGGTGGACCAGGGGGATGAGCCCGGCGCGTTCCAGGGCGCGCGGCAGTTCGGCGGCCAGGGTCAGGTTCTGCATGACTCCGCCGGACAGGGCCACGTGGTGGATGTCGAGCAGGGTGGAGAAGGCAAAGGCCATCTCGGTCAAACCGTTGATCAGCCCCAGGTGGAAGCGCCGGGCCACTGTGCCAACCGGCACGCCCTGGCCCAGGTCGTCGAGGGCTGCGGCCACCAACTCCAGGGTGTTCAGCGAGACCGGATCAGCCGATTTGAGCGGGCAGGGGTAGGCTCCGGTCTCGGTCATGTCCTGCGCCTTTTCCAGCAGGATGGCGGCCTGTCCCTCGTAGGAGATGGCCGAGGTCAGTCCGCACAGGGCGGCCACGGCGTCAAAGAGGCGTCCGCAGCTGCTGGTGCGCGGCGAGTTGACGCCCCTTGTGAGCATCTGGGGCAGAAATGCGCTCTCCTGCTCGAACTGGGCGAGCCAGGGCCAGGGGTACGCGCCCGGCGCGGTCACGCCCAGCTCCCACAGGGCGGCCTGGGCGATGCGCCACGGCTGCCGCACCGCAGCCTCGCCGCCGGGCAGCCGGATGTGGGAGAAGTGCGCCAGCCGCTGGTGTTCCAGGCTTTCCGGATCGACCATCAAACATTCGCCGCCCCAGATGGTTCCGTCCTCGCCAAGGCCGGTGCCGTCCAGGGCCAGTCCGATGACCGGGTCCGTGAACTTGTTCTCGGCCAGCACGGCGTGGATGTGGGCCACATGGTGCTGGAGTTTGATGACCGGGATGTCCAGGGTTTGGCCCAGCTCTTCGGCCAGGGCGCTGGTCATGTAGTCCGGGTGCAGGTCGCGGACGATGAGCTCCGGCCTGACGCGCAGGATGTCCTGCATGTGGTCGAGAATTTCCCGATAGAAGGCGAGGGTTTCGAGGTTGGCCATGTTGCCGATGTGCTGGCTGGGGAAGGCCTGATCGCCCTTGGTCAGGGTCAGGGTGCATTTCAGCTCCGGGCCGGTGCCGAGCACCGTGGGGCCGGGCTCGGCCAGGAAGACCGGCTCGGGCGCGAAGCCGCGCGCCCGGCGCAGCAGCACCGGCCCGCCAGAGGCCGGGTTGACCCGCACCACCGAGTCATCGGTGCGGATGAGGATGTCGCGGTCGTGGAGCAGGAAAAGATCGGCCAGTTCGCCCAGTCGGGCCAGGGCCTCGCGGTTGCCCAGCGCAATGGGCTCGGACGACAGGTTGCCCGAGGTCATGACCAGGGCCGGAATCTCGCTTCCGCCCGCCTGGGCAAAGGTGTCGAGCAGGATGTGGTGGAGCGGCGTGTAGGGGAGCATCACTCCGAGGAAATTCGTGTCTGGCGCGATCAGGGGGGACACGGCCAGCGGCTCGCGCTTGGCGGCCAGGACAATGGGCCTGCGGATGCCGGTCAGCCACGGCTCTTCGGCGGGCACTACCACGGCCAACTGCCGCACTGCTTCCAGGTCGGCCAGCATGACCGCCAGCGGCTTGTCGGGCCGGTGCTTGCGGCGGCGCAGCTCGGCCACGGCCTTGTCCGACGCGGCGTCGCAGACCAGGTGGAAACCGCCCAGCCCCTTGACCGCCGCGAGGCGTCCCTGGGCCAGCGCCTCGGCCAGCATCCGTATGGCCTCGTCGCCCCTGGCCAGGGTGGTCCCGGCAGGGTCGGTCAGCCACACCTGCGGGCCGCAGGCCGGGCAGGCGTTGGGCTGGGCGTGAAAGCGGCGGTCCATGGGGTCGTCGTATTCGGCCTGACACTGTGGGCACTGCGGGAAGCAGGCCATGGAGGTCATGGGCCGGTCGTAGGGAATGGAGCGGGTGATGGTGTAGCGCGGGCCGCAGTTGGTGCAGTTGGTGAAAGGATAGCGGTGGCGGCGGTTGCCGGGGGTGGCGATGTCGGCCATGCAGTCCGGGCAGGTGGCCACGTCCGCGCTGATGAGCACCGAATGTCCTGCCCCGCCCGTGGATTTGAGGATGGTGAAGCCGCTTTCGTCGGCCACCGGGTCTGTGGGTTCCGCGTGCAGACTGACCACTCGGGCCAGGGGCGGCAGCTTGTCGGTCAGGTCAAAGCCAAAGGTTTCCACCTGCTCCGCCGTGCCCTGCACCTCGATGATCACGCCCTGGCTCGAATTGTTGACCGTGCCCGTGACCGCGTTGGCAGCGGCGATGCGATAGACAAAGGGCCGGAATCCGACCCCCTGCACCTGCCCGGTGACGATGAAGCGGTGACGCAAGAGCAAGGACATGGCCGCAATGTACCGTCCCGCAGGAGCGAGCGCAAGGGGTATCAGGAATTGGTGAAGTGTTTCAACAGGCTGCGCACCCGGCCCCGGAGCAGGCGCAAAGGCGCGAATTGCAGGGCGCGTGCAGGCGACAGCATGAACCCGGCGGCGTCGAACCGGTCCGGCGCGTCCAGGGGATAGACAAGCCCCCGCGGGTCGGCCCCGGCCATGTTCCGGGCCACGGCCTCCTGCCACAGCGGCACGTGTCCGGGCGCGAGGCCGAGCACGGCATAGGCGGCGGTGTCCAGGGCCACGCCGCTTGCGGACGCGGCCAGCAGGCCGAGCCGGAAAGGGTCGCCGCCCGTGGGGCCGTCGCGGTGCAGGGCGTGGACGCCGTCCATCAGGTGGTGCGTCCGGGGCAGGGCCGCGTACACGTCCATGAGCATGGCGGTGAAGATGTCCCGGTCCGCGCCCAGGTGGTGGTGGGCAAAGGCCTTGCGAAACCCGACCACGCAGCCGAACAGGTTCTTGACCGCGCCGGACATGACCATCTGGCAGTGGACCTTGAGCTTGGGCAGATTGAGGATGGCCTCGGCCTCCAGGGCGTCGCGGGAGAGGCCGATGGTCCCGCCTCGCGTCAGAGCAAGGGGCGCGGGGCGGCCCAGGCCAGCGACCCTGAGGCCCAGCCCGGCCAGGGCTTCGGCCAGCCCCGAGGCGCGGGCCACCTGCGAGGCCGGGCCAAAGGCCGGGGAATCGGCCACGGTCACCCTGGCCCCGCAGTCGAGCAGATAGGCGCAGGCCGCCCGGACCACCTCGGGATGGGTGGTGCAGTGGCGGGCGTTCCTGGCTGCCACGAGGTTGGGCTTGACCAGCACGCGAGTGCCCGGCGCGAGCGTCAGCCCGCTCGTTTCGAGCAGTCGGGCCACGGCGGTGTCGAGCCGGGCCGGGTCGTAGTCCGGCACATGGGTCATGGCCACGGCGGCCTTGGGAGTCTCTGCGCTCATGGGCACAGCATAGGCCGGAACCCTCCGACCATTCAAGGCAAAAGGGTTGCCAACCAGGGATCGAAAAGGGACAATGGAAACATGCATTGTCTCATTGAACTGACCGAAGCTTCGGTCACGCGCGGCCAGACCCGGCTGCTCGGCCCGGTTTCCTGGCGACTCCTGCGTGGCCGCCACGCCGCCGTGATCGGCGAAAACGGCTCGGGCAAGACCACGCTGCTCAAGCTCCTGCGTGGCGAGATCGCGCCCGACCAAATGGCGGGACAGGCAGCGGGGAGAACGCAAGGCCAATCCCGCATCTTTGACTTTGGCCACGGTCCGCAATCCTCGCCCATCGGCCTGCGCCAGCGCATCGGGCTGGTCTCGTCGGACATGCAGGATTTCTATTTTCTCCACGCCCGTCGCGCCTCGGCCCGCTCCGTGATCCTGGCCGGATTCTTCGACACCCCGCTGCTCTACGACGAGCCTACCGATGCCCAGCTGGCCTTGGCCGGCGCGATCATCGACGAGCTGTCCATTGGCCATCTCGCGGACCGGGAGATGGGCACGCTCTCCACCGGGCAGGCGCGCATGGTGCTCATCGCCCGCGCCCTGGCGGCCAGGCCGGACGTGCTCCTGCTCGACGAATGCCTGGAGGGGCTGGACGCGCCCACGCGCCGGGAGATCCTTGGCCTGCTCGACGCGGCGTCGGCCAGCCCCGAGGCGCGGGCCACCCTGGTCTGCGTGGCCCATCGGGCGGGTGACGTGCCGGACTGCGTCGAACATGTCACCATCCTCGACGGCGGTCGGATCAAGGCCGAAGGCGGTCGGGAGGCCGCCCTGCGCGGACTGGCCGACGACGCGCCCCGGCTGGCCGCCTGCGACCTGCCGGTCACGGAGCCTGGGGAGTCCCAATCCGCGAATGGCGGGTATCCGTACCTGGTGCGCATGGACAATGTCTCCGTGGTCTGCGACGGCACGCGCATCCTGCACGCCGTTGACTGGCAGGTGCTGCCCGGCGAGTGCTGGGCCGTGGTCGGCCCCAATGGAGCGGGCAAGTCCACCCTGCTGCGGCTGATCACCTCGGAGTTGGCCCCCTATGCGGACGAGGCCGGGGCCGGGACCGTCAGCCGGTTGGGCGGCATGCCCATGGACGAGGCCAGGCCGCGCCTGGGCGTGGTCTCGCCCGCGCTTCAGGCCGCCTATGGCCGGGAGCTGGGCTGGGCGGTGAGCGCGCTGGAGACTGTGCTTTCCGGGTTCCGGGGCAGTGTGGGCATGTTCGACGAGCCCACCGACGACGAGCTGGTCACCGCCCGCGAGTGGCTGAACCGGGTCGGGCTGGTCGATCTGGCCGACCGTCCCTTGCGGCGCATGTCCTTTGGCCAGCAGCGGCGGGTGTTCCTGGCCCGGGCCATGGCGCCGGGACCGGACCTGCTCCTGCTCGACGAGCCGCTGACCGGGCTGGACGCGCCCTCGCGCGCCCTCATGCGTCAGTCGCTGGCGCGGCTGTCCGGAGCGGGTCTGTCCTTTGTCCTGGTCACCCACCACGCCGGGGACATGATCGACGCCATCAACCGGGTGCTGGTCCTTGAGGCAGGCCGAGTGGCCTTTTCCGGCAGCCGCGAGGCATACGAGTCGTGGCGCAGCGCTTTCCGGGGCGCGGACATTGCCAAGGGTTCCGTCACGGGGTAGGATGGTTCACCCCGTTCCACGCTGATCATGCAACCGGAGGTTCCCGTGCGGCGCGAAGGCAAAGTGACCTGGTTCAACGACAAGAAGGGATTCGGTTTCATCACCGGCGACGACGGCCTGGATGTCTTCGTCCATTACACCGAGATCGTGCGCGACGGATTCCAGAGCCTGGAGCCCGGCGAGCGCGTCAGCTATGCCGTGACCGACGAGGAGATCGCCCCCAAGGCCGTGGACGTGCATCTGGCCGATGAAGGGGCGCGCCGGACGTTGCTGTAATTTCGGGCGGTTCGGACAGCCTACATCCCGTGGTCGCGCATGTGGGCGTCGAGGACGTTGTCCACGAGGACGCGCTTTTCGTCGATCCTGCCAGGGGTGATAGTGTAGCGGGTGACGACCCATTCGAGGTTGTCGATGTATTCCACGTGTCCGTAGCCGCCCTCGGGCAGCGCGTCCCGGATCAGCTCCAGAAAATCGTCGATCATCAGGTAGACGCCCTCGTGGTCCAGGCGCAGGACGTCGCCGTCGTATTCCACCTGATCAAAGGGGATCGAGTCCCTGATCCGCTCGAACAGCTCCGGCGAAATGCGGTGGAAATCGGCGTATACCCTGACATCTTCCATGATTCCCTTTCCTTGGTTGACTGGCGGTCCGAAGCCGCAGTTACGCACCGTTGCCCAGCCGGCCAACCAGGGCTGCGTGCTTGGCCTCCAGGTCGTCCCAGAGGAGGCGGGCGTTGTCGCGGGCCAGGGCGGCCAGTTCGTCGTCCGAATATTTGGTGTCGAGTTTGAGCTTGTTGCCCATGACGTGGCCGGTCTGGCGCACGGTCTGCGCCTTGGCCAGGCTCGAATGCTGGACATGGCGCACGGCCAGGGTCCCGGCGTACACGGCGGGCATCCCGGCCAGGGCCGAGCGCAGGTCGCGGTCCAGGTCGTCAAATTGCGAGGGGGTGTAGCGCAGGTCGAACCCGCCCGCCCGCTCCACGGCGGCCATGGATACGAGGTGGCAGCAGCCCGAGACCGAGAGGCAGGGCCGCACATAGGTGAACAACCCCGTGTCCGGTGACCCGGCGCAGTTGTCGAAGACCAGCACCCGGCTGGGCAGCTCGCCCGGTTGCACCGGCCTGGGCGGCTGGGGAAAGAGGTTGTAGTCCGCCGACTGGAGCCCGTGGGGCGGGGTGGCCGAGGTGATGCGGCAGCCCACGGCTCCCACATCGCGACGCCCCTGTGCCGCGTCGAGCAGCCGGGTCAGCCAGTCTGGCGGCAGGACCACGTCGTCGTCCAGGAAGGCGGCCCAGGCGGTCTTGCGCACCTCGGGCAGGGAGAGCAGCCAGTTGCGTGCCGCTGGAGCGCCCACATTGACCGGCAGGGTGGTGACGTTGAGCGGGGCGTGTCCATTCTGCGGCCCGAACAGCCCGCGCGCCCGATCAAGCACCTCCGGGGTGCGGTCTGTGGACCCGTTGTCCAGGACAAATACGCCTGCCCGGCCCAGGTGGCTGGCGGCCAGACTCTCCAGGGTGTCGGCCAGCAGGTCCGCCTTGTTCCACGAGTAGAGGAGCACGGCCACCGACGCGGTTTCGTCCCTGCCTTCGTCTGCCAGGGGCGTCGGCGCGTACAGGTCGTGCAGCTTGAGGGTCAGGTTGACGTGCCAGGGGATGGCCTGCCAGAGCATGGTCAGGGCATCCCGGCCTTTTTCGGATTCTCCCAGACGCAGCAGCAGTTCGCCGCCCGCGCAGGCGCGCCAGAGTCCCCACAGGGACGGGTCCAGTCCCGCGACCAGGGGGAGTGCCTCGTCGGCTGGTCGGGTGTGGAAGGCCAGCTCGGCCATCAGCCGCGCCTTGAGCGGCTGGGCGGGCGCGTCCCAGGCAATCAGGTCCAGGGCGGCCTGGGCCAGCTCGGGCCGGTTCAAAAAAATCAAATCCTGCCAGCAGTGGCGCAGCCAGGAGAGCCCCTTGACCCGGTCGCGCATGACCGCTGCCAGGAAACGCAGGATGAGCGGCAAATCGTTGCCTCGCGCCAGGGTGTGCCAGGCGGCGACAGCCTCGGCATCGCTGTCGCCCAGGGGCGGCGCTGCTGCCAGCCTGGTCATGAGCGCGGCCAGACCGGGATGCGCAGACAGGGTGGCGGGCGCAATGGTCGCGCCAAGGGCGGGCGAGAGGGGATGCGCCTGCGCGCCCCACAGTCCCATGCCCATGGCCGCGCTGCGGCAGCCGGGGTCATCCGCGCCCAGCATGGTCAGTCCCCGGAGGAGCCCGGCCAGGGTGTCGGGCGTGCCCATGCCCAGGTGCCAGCCGGAGAAGCGCTGCCTGAAGGCGGGCTGGAGCCCGGCGCAGGGGGGCAGCGTGGCGGGAGGGCGCAGGGCTTCGGGGTATGCGGACATGTCCATGATGCCCGACATCTAGCAGAAATCCGGGTGCTTCGAAAGGGGCTTCGCGCACCCGTCAGCGGCACGCTGTTGACTTTTCGCAGTGCGGCGCATAGGTGGTAACCATGGCACATTCCACCGATCTTGCCGGTCTTCCGGGCGATCTGCTGCGCCCGCTGCTGCTGGGCTGCACGGGCAAGGCGCATCTGCACGCCACTGCGGCCACGGCCCTGGCCCACAGCCGCGAACCGGGCGACGTGTTTTCGCGGATAGCGGCGGACCTGCTCCTGGCTGCCTGGGGCGAGAACCCCTTTGACGGGCAGTGCGCCGCGCTGCTGGCCGAGTCCCTGGGGCGGCTGCCCGCCCTGCCGCGCGTCCTGATCCCGGCCCTGCGCTCGGTCATGGCCCACTGGCAGGCCGAGGTCACGCCCGAAATCCGGCTGGCCATGGCAGGCCGACCCGCGGACCAGCTCGCCTGCATCACCGGCCAGTTGCGCCACGCGCCGCGCAACCTGTTCTGGTGGCACCATCTTTACGAATTCTGCCGCATCCGGGGCGACTGGTCGCCGCTGTCCACGGCCCTGACCCCGATCCTGCTCGCGCCGCCCGAGGGGCTTGGCCCGCTCTTTGCCTATGCCCAGGCCAACGTCCTGCTGGTGTCCGGCGACGGGCTGGCCGCAGCGGGAATCTACCGCGATCTGGAAGCGACGCTGCCTCTGCCTCTGGTCCGCGAGCGGCTGGCCACGGCCTGGCTGCGCTCGTCCAGGCTCGACATGGGGACCGGGCTGCTGCGTGAATGCGCCCTGGCCCGGCCCTGGCACGTGGGGCTGTGGCTGCGCCTCTATGAACTGGCCGTGGACGGCGCGCATGACCGCCGCCCCCTGCCGGGGCGGGTGATGGTCCTTGGTTACTCCTGGAACAAGGCGGTCGATCTGGCCGTGACCCTCGACTCCCTGGCCCGTTCCGAGCTTGGCGAGGCGCAGGTGCGCATCCTCGACAACGGGAGCACGGACACCACCGCCGAGGTGGTGCGCCGCTTCATCGACCGGGTGGGCTCGGACCGGGCCGCCCTGGTCCGGCTGCCGGTCAACGTGGGCGCGCCCGCTGCCCGCAACTGGCTGATGCATCTGCCCGAGGTGGTGGAGAGCGACTTTGCCGCCTACATCGACGACGACATCGCGCTGCCGCCGGACTGGCTTCTGCGGCTGGGCTGTGCCGTGGGCCGCTACCCGGAGGCCGGGGTGTGGGGCTGCAAGGTGGTCGAATTCGACGGACCGGCCAGGGTCCAGTGCGGCGAGCACAACCTGACGCCCGACCCGGCGGGCCGTGAGCGCGCGCTGATGGCGCCGCTCATGCTCCAGGAGGCGGATTTCGGGCAGGCGGATTACATCCGCCCCTGCGCCTCGGTGACCGGATGCGTGCATCTGTTCAGGACGGCGAGGCTGCTCAAGACCGGCCCGTTTGACCTGCGCTTTTCGCCCACCCAGTACGACGACCTGGAGCGCGACCTGCGCATGGTCCTTGGCGGCGGCCACGCGGTCTATCAGGGGTTCCTGGCCATTCCCCACAGGCGCGTCTCGGGCGCGCAGAGCGACGTGGGCGGCGTGCAATCAGCCGGGGCCACGGCCAACATGCACAAGCTCATGGGCAAGTACGCACCCGAGGAATTCGAGCGCATGGCCGGGCTCATGGACCGTGTCCTGCTGGCCGACGTGACGGGCAAGATGCGCGCACTCGGGGCGTGATCCGCCGGTCCGCTGGCAAGATTGGAGTGGATTTTCTGGAAAAAGTGTTGCACAGGTCATTGCTCCGCCCGCCAAGCGTGTGCATAATGAACGCCAGTGAAACTAGGGCCGTGCCGACACGACCTCGCACCGCCATACATTTTCGACTTCATACCAAGGAGAATCCATGTCCAAATTCGAATCCTACACCTTGTTCAGCGGCGGCGCCCAGGGCGCGGAGTCCGAATTCGGCCAACTGGCCGAGCAGTATGGTCTGGCCGAGGTCAACTACACCTTCGAGGGACACAAGATCGAGCGCACCCGCGGCATCCGCGTGCTGACCAACGAGGAGCTGATCAGAAAGGACGTCAGCCTGACCTACGTCTCCAAGCTTCTCAGCCGCAAGTTCACCAATGCGGAGAAGATGCGCAAGGTGTTGCAGACCATCATGCACCAAGTGGAGTCCTCCCATCAGGTGTTCGTTGTCGGCACCATCCAGGAGGACGGCACGGTCAAGGGCGGCACCGGCTGGGGCGCCGAATTCGCCAAGATCTGCAACAAGGATCTCTTTGTCTTCGGCCAGGTGAAGAACGGTTGGTTCAAGTGGGAGTCCGGCCAGTGGGAGCCTGTGACCGCTCCGGTCATCTCGGAGATGCACTTCACCGGCACCGGCACCCGTTTTCTTGAGGACAATGGCCGCAAGGCCATTGCCGATCTGTTTGCCCGCTCCTTCAAGTAGGGGGCGACGCCAGTCCACGCAGGGGCGGTCCGGGAATCCGGGCCGCCCTTTTTCATGGGGCGCAACCAGCGCGGGTCACTCGCCGAGGGCCTCAAGCAGGAGTGGCCGGACCATGCGCCAGAACGTGCCTGCCGGACTGTTCAGGACGGGCAGGACCGCGTCCAGGGCGCGGAGAAAGTGGAGCCTGTCGGCCCGGATCACGGCCCGGTCCATGCGCGCCAGTTCACTGTGGTCGAACTTGTGCTCCATCTTGTAGTGGTTGGCGTAGGCCTGGGCCAGGGATGCCCTGGTGCGCGCGCTGCCCGTGTCCTGGAGGTGGACCACCTCGACCCCGCCGTCGTAGAGCACCTGCCCGCCCGCCTTCCATATCTGGAGATCGTGCTCGATGTCG
Source organism: Pseudodesulfovibrio aespoeensis Aspo-2 (assembly GCF_000176915.2). NCBI lineage: Bacteria > Pseudomonadati > Thermodesulfobacteriota > Desulfovibrionia > Desulfovibrionales > Desulfovibrionaceae > Pseudodesulfovibrio > Pseudodesulfovibrio aespoeensis. The sequence continues at coordinate 2,569,029 of NC_014844.1, read as the reverse complement.
TCCACCTGCGAGGGCGAGAAGCGCACGTCGAAATCCGGCACCCGAAGCCTGCGCAGCCGCTCCATGGCAAAGAGGTGGCAGCAGCCCATGACCGTCAGGCAGGGGCGGGCCGCGTCGAACTGGCCCAGGTCCATGAGGGTGGGCGCGTTGGGCGTCAGCCGGATCTTCCGCTCCCCGATCTCATGGAAGGTGCGGAAGGCGTACTGGATGGTCCGCACCCCCTGGTTGACGCACTTGGCCCCCACGGCCACGCCTTCCGGGTGGCGGGCCAGGGTGGCCGCGAACCGGGTCAGCCAGTGGGGTGGCAGGAGCACGTCGTCGTCGAGAAAGGCCACCAGCCGGGCCTCGCGCACTTGCGGCAGCGAGAGCAGCCAGTTGCGCGCCGCCGGAGCGCCCACATTGACCGGCAGGTGGACAAACTCCAGCCTGCCCGTCTGCGCCAGTCGCTGCGCGCCAGTCCTGACGCGCCGCTCCAGCTCGTCGGGCTGGCAGGCTGTGGTGCCGTTGTTCAGAATGGTCATCCGCGCCTCGCCCAGGTCTGTCCGGTCCAGTGCGGCCACGGTTTGGGCCAGCATGTCCGGCTTGTTCCAGGAGTAGAGGCAGATGCGGGTGTCCGGGCCGGGGTGGGCCGTGGGGCCGGACTCGGCCAGCTCGGCCAGTTGTTCGATCACTGCGGGCTGGAAGGGCTCGGCGTCAAGGGAGGCGGCAAGGTGCTGCCGGGCCGCCGCCATGTCCCCCTGGTCCAGGGCCAGCCGGGCGCGCAGGTTCAGGCCGGGAAAGGCCGGGACGGATTCGTCGAGCAGCATCCGGGCCAGGAGCGGCTCGCCCGCACCGTATGCGCCCCAGGCCAGGACCGGCCCGGCCAGCAGCCCGGACGGCGAGGCAGCCATGATCTCGACGGCCCGGAGCAATTGCCCGCGCGCACCTAAGCGCCACAGGGCGAGCAGGGCCGGGTAGCGACAGGCGTTGGCCGGTTGGGCCTGCATGTAGGCGATCAGCGCGTCAGGAGAGGCGGCCTGCATGTCTGGCAGATCGATGTTTTCAGGCACCGGCTCGGCATCGGTCAGTTGGTGCGCCCGGTCGAGCCACTCGCCCATGGGCGGGTGGCCGAGGGAGTGGTTCACGTCCCGGGCCAGCCGGAGGGTGTCGCGGTCAAAGGGGTCGAAGATCGCGGCGTGGCGGATCAGCGCGCTGCCCAGGGCGGCCAGGACAGGCGTCAGCGGGCGCGCTTCGAGCAGGGTGCCTGCGGCGGCCAGGGCATGGTCCGGGGCCAGGTATCCGCTGGCGCGGGTGCGCTCGACAAGGCGCGAGACAAGGCGGGCTGCGTTGGTCATGCCCCGGTGTAGCAGACTTGGCCGGACAATGGAAAGCCCCCGGACGCGTTGGCGTCCGGGGGCTTGTGGTCAGGCCGGGCTCTGATCAGTTCTCCAGCTTTTTCCTGGGCTTCTTCTTGGTCTGCGAGAACCTTTTCACGTCGAGGTTGTACTTCTTCACCTTGTAGTTGACGATGCGGTAGGAGACGCGCAGGTCGCGGGCGGACTGGAGCATGTTGCCGCCGGTCTTCTTGAGCGAATCCACCAGCAACTCCTGTTCGAACTTGGCCACGGCCTCGCCAAAGGAGAGGTTGATGCCCGTGGCCGAGCTTTCGGCGGACTGGAGCGTGGGCGGCAGGTGGTAGGTGCGGATGACCGACTCCTCGCACAGCAGCACGGCGCGTTCGATGCAGTTCTTGAGCTCGCGCACGTTGCCGGGCCAGTGGTACATGACCAGCAGCTCAATGGCCGGGGTGGAGATGCGTTTGACCTCCTTGCCGTACTCGCTGGAAAAATCGCTCAGGAAATGTTCGGCCAGGGGCAGGATGTCCTCGCGCCGCTCATGGAGCGGCGGGATGAAGATGGGGAAGACGTTGATCCGGTAGTAGAGGTCCTCGCGGAACCTGCCCTTCTGGAGCAGCTCCTCCAGAGGCTGGTGGGTGGCGCAGATGAGCCGGACGTCCACGGTGATGGTCTGCTCGCTGCCCACGCGCTGGATTTCCTTCTCCTGGATGGCGCGCAGCACCTTGGCCTGGGCGTCCATGGACAGCTCGCCGATCTCGTCGAGGAACAGGGTGCCCTGGTCCGCCACCTCGAACAGGCCGCGCTTGGTCTGGAATGCGCCGGTGAACGCGCCCTTCTGGTGGCCGAACAGCTCGGACTCGATGAGCTCCGAGGGCAGGGCCGCGCAGTTGAGCTTGATCAGCGGCTTGTCGGCCCTGGGACTGGCCGAATGGATGGCCTCGGCCAGCAGCTCCTTGCCGGTGCCGGACTGGCCGCGCAGCAGCGCCGTGGCCCGGCTGGGGGCCACCTGGCGCGACTGCCTGAGCACGAGGCGCATGGCCTTGCTGGCGGCCACGAAGTCCTTGGGCGGGGTCGAGTCCGGGCCGCCGGCCATCATGCCCTGGGTGAGCAGGTGGTTATGGGTTGCCATCTCCTCCTGCAACTGGGCCACATGGCCCGCGATGATGCCCGCCACCACTTCGAGAAACTGGCGGTGCGCGTCGAGGTCCTCGGCCGGGATCAGGGGTACGTCCACCGAGAGCGCGCCGATGACTTCCTCGTGGTCCGTGCCCCGGTTGATGACCGGCACGCAGATGAAGCCGAGCTTGCGAAGTTCCTCTTCGCTGCGTCCGAACGCCTTGTTCAGGAACTCCTTGTCGTCGGACATGCGCGGGATGGTGATGGACTCGCCCGTGTTGAACACGCGACCGATGACGCCCCGGCCCGGCGAATAGGTCACGTCGTCGGAGCGGGCCGGGCTGTAGGTGAGCGAGAGCTTCAGGTTTTCGGTCTTGGGGTCCATGATGACCATGAACGCCCGGACATACTCCATGTCCTGGGCCAGTATTCTGAGCAGCTGGTTCAGCGATTCCTCAAGCGGGGCGTCCCGCTTGAGGGTGTCCTGAATGGTCTTGAGGGTGACCAGATAGCTGAGGTCGGAGTCGTCCTGTTTCTTGTGTGCCATTTCAATACTTCTCTAGGCGTTGAGGGCTTTTATGCCGAGTTCCAGGGCTTTGAGGTTGACGGCCTGAATCTTTGCGGGGAGGTTGGCCCTGATGGTCGCTTCGAGGGCTTCGGGGCCAAAGGGCAGCGCGCCCGTGGCGCACAGGGCGCCGAGCAGGGCGATGTTGCCGCTCTGGACCGCGCCCACCTCGATGCCGATGGTCTGGCAGGCCATGAAGTACGCCCGGTCGGTGCAGTCGGCCACCCTGGCCTTGATCTCGTCCAGGGTCGGGCACTGCTGTTTGCCCATGGCCACAGAGAGCGGGGGCATGAACTCGGTGCTGGAGAGGACCAGTCCGCCGCGTTTCAGATAGGGCAGGGCGCGCACTGTCTCCATGGGCTCGAAGCCCATGAGGATGTCCGCCTCGCCGTGGCCGATCTTGGGCGACTTGCAGCCGATGAGCACGGTGGATTCCACCACGCCGCCGCGCTGGGCCATGCCGTGGATTTCGCCGGAGGTGACGGGCAGACCAGCGGCGAGCACGGTCCTGGCCAGCAGGGTGGTGGCGGTCAGGGTGCCCTGGCCGCCAACGCCGGTCATGAATATGCGGATGGGCTTGACGTCGTTCATTCTAGTTGTCCCTTTTCTTGGCTTTGATGTGTCCGCACACCTGCAGACAGAGCATGCAGCCGTTGCACAGGATGGGATTGACCGCTGCGCGGTTGCCGTCCCGGTACATGGCCGGGCAGGCCAGGGTGTCCAGACACTCGAACCGGCCGGTGCAGCTTTCGGCCACATAGGCCACCTGGGACGCGACTTTTTTGTAGATCCGGCGGGTGAACAGCGGGCAAGGCTCCTTGGCGATGAGCACCCGCACGCCCTTCATTTCCTTGAGTTCCTCGAAGGCGGCCTGGGTTTTCTTCTGGTTGAAGGGGTTGACCTCTCGCACTTCGGTCACGCCAAGTCCGCGCATCGAGGCCTCGATGTCCAGCCGGGAGTCGTTGTCGCCGAGGATGGTCTTGTCCACGCCGGGGTGGGGCTGGTGGCCGGTCATGGCCGTGGTCCGGTTGTCCAGCACCACGATGAGCACGTTGTGCTTGTTGAACACCGCGTTGGCCACGCCGGTCAGGCCGGAGTGGAAGTAGGTGGAGTCGCCGATGAAGGCCACCACGGTCTTGCCCGAGGCCAGAGCCGCGCCGCCGCCTGCCGAGATGGAAGAGCCCATGCAGAGCAGGAAGTCCGCCGCCTGGAGCGGGGGCAGCAGCCCCAGGGTGTAGCAGCCGATGTCCGAGGAGTAGACCGCGTCATCGCCAAAGACCTTGCGGGCGGCGAAGTAGGTGCCGCGGTGGGGACAGCCCGCGCAGAGGTTGGGCGGCCGCATGGGCAGGGCGGCGGGCTGGCAGGCGTCCCGCGTCGGGGCCGCATCGCCGGTGAGCCGATAGATGGCGTCCTCGACCATGGTCACGGTGAACTCGTTGCACCGGGGCAGCACGTCCTTGCCGAGAATCTCGACATCCAGGCCGTTTTTCTGGACCAGTACGCGCAGGTCGTTTTCGAGGATGGGTTCCAGCTCCTCCACCACCAGCGCCTTGGACACCGACGAGAGGAAATCGAGGCACAGGGTCTCGGGCAGCGGGTGGCTAAAACCGAGTCCAAGCACCTTGACCTTGCCGGTCAGACTGGACTGAGCCAGGGCGTCGGCCACATAGGCGCGGCTGATGCTTGAACAGACGATGCCCAGCGATCCGCTGCCGGTGACGGTGTTGTAGGGGGAGTTCTCGGCCTCCTGGCGCAGGGCTTCGAGCCGCTCGAGCAGGGCCACATGCATGGGCCGGGAAAAGGCCGGGATGGGCACGAACTTCGACGGATTGCGTTTGAATCCTTCCGGGGTGCCGGGGTCGGCCACAGGGCCAAACTCCACCGGGCCGCGCAGGTGGTTGACCCGCGTGGTGGTACGAAGCATGAAGGGCGCGCCGTGCTTTTTGCTCAGGAGCAGCCCGTCGCGGGTCATGTCCTTGGCCTCCTGGGCCGTGGCCGGTTCGAGGACCGGCATGCCTGCCAGCCGGGCGTAATAGCGGTTGTCCTGCTCGTTCTGGCTCGAATGGCAGCCCGGATCGTCCGCAGAGAGCAGCAGCAGGCCGCCCGGCGTGCCGGTGTAGCACAGGGTCATGAGCGGGTCGGCAGCCACGTTGACCCCGACGTGCTTCATGGTGCACAGCGTCAGCGCGCCGGACAGGGTGGCTCCGCCCGCCACTTCGAGGGCGACCTTCTCGTTGACGGAATACTCAAAGGCGTACTTGCCTTCGGGCGAGAGGCGAAAGAGCGTGTCGGGCACCTCGGAAGACGGGGTGCCAGGGTAGCAGGTGGCTACCTGCAATCCCGCCTCCACGGCTCCGCGAACAATGGCTTCGTTGCCGAGCAGAAGGTCGATGTGGCCGGGAGTGTCGGCCAGGAGGGGATGGGGCATGGGATATCTCCGTGCGTGGTTCGCGGAACCGGTTTATTTCGCTTCCAGTTGGGCGATCTTGTGGTCGATGAAGGGCTTGTCCGTCACCTGCTGCTCGGCCAGCTTGCGGTAAGCCTCCAGGGCCTGGGGGGTGTCGCCCGCAGCCTCGGCGGCCACGGCGAGCTGGCGGTAGACCGGCGCGGTGAAATCTGCCGGGGCAATGCCCGCCAGATCCTTGAGTTCGGCCACGGCCTCCTTGGCCCTGCCTGCCAGGAGCAGGCACTTGGCGTGGCCCATGCGGGCGATGAGCCGCATCTCGTTGTCTGCTTCCGCGGCCAGACTGCCCCAGTAGCCCGCAGCCGCTTCGTACTGCGCGAGGTTCATGGCGGACTGGGCCAGTTCGAGGAACACGGCGGGCCGGGCCGTGGTGGGCGCGGAGTCGAGCAGCGCCTCAAGCCTGTCGATCTTGTCCTGGCCCGCGGCCTCGATGACGATGGTGCCGAGTTGGGTCTGGGCATTGGCCAGCGCCCGTGCCGTGTAGCCGCTGTAGGCCGCGTAGGCTGCGGCCACGAGGATGATGGCGACCACGCCTGCGAGGATCTGCCTGCTGTGCTTGAAGGCGGCTTCGATGACAGGATGCAGGGAGTTGGGAACACGCGCCTCGATGTCTTCAAGGGTGGTGTGTTCGGCGGTCTTGTTTTCAGCCATTGCTTTCGATGTCCTCCGTAAGGGTGTCTGTATGATCGCCGGACTAGGGTCTCGACAACGCAGAGGGCTAGATAAGCAAAATTGTAAAAAAGGTCAAAGCCTATTTTGTCGCAACCACCCTTTTCAGCCCCTTTTGGGGTCGTTTTGCGGGTTGCATCTCTGGCAAATGACAAAATGCGCAAACAGGCCCTTTGGGGGAGTGGTTCGTCTGGGCGAAGCGGGTTTGACTTTTTGCCCGGACGGGAGTTAGCACAGTGAATCCGCGCGGACCTGGGCTGGTCTGGCGGGCGGTAGCGACAATCTTCAGGGAGGGGGCATGGATATCCGCCAACAGATGATCGAGATGGGCAGGCGCGCCAGACGCGCGTCGCGGACCCTGGCCAAGGCGTCGGGCAAGGCCCGGAGCGGGGCGCTTGTGGCGCTGGCCGACCTGCTGGAGGCCGAAGCGTCGGCCATTGCCGAGGCCAATGCCCTGGACCTGGCCGCCGCCAAGGAGCGCGGGCTGGACAAGGCGCGGGTGCAGCGGCTGACCATCAGCGACAAGGTGCTGCGCTCCATGATCGCCGGATGCCGCGAGGTGGCGGCCATGGACGATCCCGTGGGCGGCATCGAGTCCATGACCAGACGGCCCAACGGCATGCTGGTGGGCCGCATGCGCGTGCCGCTCGGCGTGGTGGCCATGATCTACGAGTCGCGACCCAACGCCACGGTGGACGCGGGCATCCTCTGCCTCAAGGCGGGCAACGCGGTCATCCTGCGCGGCGGGTCCGAGGCGTTCCATTCCAACACCTGTCTGGCCGGGCTCATGCACCGCGCCCTGGAGCAGGCCGGGCTGCCGCGCGACGCGGTCCAGGTGCCTGCCACCACGGACCGCGAGGCCGTGGCCGAACTGCTCAAGCTCTCGGACTTCATCGACGTGGTCATCCCGCGCGGCGGCGAGGGGCTGATCCGCGCCGTGACCGAGCAGGCCACCATGCCGGTGCTCAAGCACTACAAGGGCGTCTGCCACCTCTTTGCCGATGCCTCCTGCGACATCACCAGGGCCGTGCCCATCATCGACAACGCCAAGACCCAGTACCCGAGCGGCTGCAACGCGCTGGAGTGCCTGCTGGTGCATCGCGACGTGGCCGGGGTGCTCCTGCCCCGCGTGGACAAGGTTCTGGCCGCCAAGGGCGTGCGCTTCAAGGCGTGTCCGCGCTCTCTGCCCCTGCTCGGCGACGCTGCCGAACCGGCCATGCCGGGCGACTGGGGGTATGAGTTCCTTGATCTGGTCCTGGCCGTCCGGGTGGTGGATTCCCTGGACGAGGCCCTGGACTTCATCGCCGAGCACGGCTCCAACCACACCGAGGCCATCCTCAGCGAGAACTACGAGCACTGCATGCGCTTCGTCCGCGAGGTGGACGCCTCCCTGGTGGTGGCCAACGCCTCCACCCGGTTCAACGACGGCGCCCAGCTCGGCCTGGGGGCCGAGATCGGCATCTCCACCTCCAAGCTCCACGCCTACGGCCCCATGGGCGTGCGCGAGCTGACCAGCGCCAAGTTCGTCCTCCTGGGCGAGGGCCAGGTGCGGGAGTAGGGAGCGGTCACAGACAACAAAGAAGGCCGCCGTTCTCGTGGGAACGGCGGCCTTTTCTTGGCTCTCGATCGCCAATTTCCCATTACATCCTGAACACCCTTGGTGCGCCTGCCGTGTCTTCCAGGCGGAATCCGGCGTTGGCGATCTGGTCGCGCAGGGCGTCGGAGGCGGCGAAGTCCTTGGCCTCGCGGGCCTTCTGGCGGTCGGCCAGCATGCCCTGCACCTCAATGGGCAGGTCGGCCAGGGGGAGCGGCATCTGGGCGTGGTCGAGGATGCCGAGGATGGCGTCCACGGCCAGGAGCTCGTCGAGGCAGGCCGAGGCTGCCGGGCCGGTCAGCGCGCCTGCGGCGGCCCAGGCGTTGACCTGTTTGACGAACCGGAAGAGCACGGGCCAGAAGCGGTGCAGGGCGAGGTCCTCGTTCATGGCCGTCTTGAATCCGGCGCGCAGGTCGAACACGGCCTGATCGGCTTCGCCAGGGATTTTGCCCGCGCTTTCGCCCGACGGTGCCGCCCCGGTCCGGGGCGCGCTCAGGGCCGCCAAGGCCTCCTGCACCCGCCGCCAGTTGCGCGCCCACATGACCAGGTTGTCGCTGCTGGCGCACAGGGGCTTGCGGCAGGCGGACGAGAGCAGCCAGAACCGGGCCGCCCGGAATCCGCCCAGGGTGTCGGCCACGGTGGTCAGGGTCGCGTCGGCGCAGTCCGTGGCCTGATGGTTGAGCAGCCATGCCTGGAGCTCGCGCCCGGCAGCGGACCAGATGGCCCGGAGATTTTCCAGGTGGGGGAAGCGGTGTTTCTCGCTGCCGATCATCACGTCGATGCGGGGCAGGCTGGTCAGGGCCGTGGCCGCGTGCTGCAGGAACCAGGACGGGCGCACGTTGCCCCATTCGGTCTCCAGCACCTCGCCGCGCTTGAGGTCGAGCAGGGTGGCGCGTTTGAGCAGGGTGAAGTCCAGCGGATTGTCCTTGACGTAGGCGTCGAGGTCCACGGTGCGCCCGCCCGAGACCTTGTCCATGTCCATGGCTCCGATCTCGCCGTAGCGCTTGTCGCGGAAGATGTCGAAGTAGACCGAGCGCAGCTTTTCGTAGGCCAGCCCTTTGCCGAGCAGCTTGCGGCACAGCTCAAGGGCCTTGCCCTCGCTGTTTGAGGAGAGGGGGAAGTCCACGCCCGCACCGTCACCCCCGGCCACTGCCACGCCCATGTCGCGGGCGCGCTCCATGATCCGGGCGCGAAGCCCGGCTGCGAACACGGCCCGGTCGGCGTCGGTGTGCCGGGCTGCGGTCAGGGTGCGGTCGTCCATGTCGCTCAATCCCACGGCGGCGCGGGTTTCCACTCCGAGCGAGCGCAGGTGGCGGGCCAGCACGTCGAGGACCACCACCCGCCGCCACGCGTCGAGACCGTCCGGGTTGTCGAGGTTCGGCCCCATGGTGTAGAGGCCCAGGCCCCCCTGGGTCTTGAGGGGCTTGGTCGCGCCCGTGGCCATGTCAAAAAGCGTGATGCCGCTGCCCGCCTGTTGGCGGTAGAGGTGGGTGCTCAGGTAGCGCTCGCCCGAGTCCGGGAAGATGGTCACGATGAGACCTGACTGAAGCCGCTCGGCCAGGAGGATGGCCCCGCCCAGGGCCGCGCCGGAACTCATGCCCGCAAAGATGCCCTCGGCCCTGGCCAGTTTGCGGCAGTATTCAAAGGCGGTCTCGTCGTCCACATGCAGGATCTCGTCGAGCCAGGTCTTGTCGTAGATGCCGGGCGGGTAGGATTCGAGCATGTTCTTGAGGCCCTGAATCTTGTGGCCTGCGTAGGGCTCCACCGCAGCCACATGGACCTTGCCCATCTCGTGCAGCCGCTTGGCAATGCCCATGGCCGTGCCCGAGGTGCCCAGCGCCATGACGCAGTGGGTGACCGCGCCGCCGGTCTGCTCCCAGATTTCCAGGCCCGTGCCTTGGTAGTGGGCGTCGATGGAGGCGGGGTTGTTGAACTGGTCCATAAGCACGTAAGTGTCCGGCTCCTCGCGGGCGTAGCGGTAGGCGCGCTCGATGGCCCCGTCCGTGGAGAGGTGGCCGGGCGTCAGTTCCAGCTGTGCGCCGTAGGCGGCCATGATCATCTTGCGCTCCTCGCTGGCCGTCTCGGGCATGAGCAGCTTGATGCGGTAGCCCTTGATGGCCGCGACCATGGCCAGCCCCACGCCGGTGTTGCCCGATGTGGCCTCGATGATGATCTTGTCTTTGGTCAGCTCGCCGGACCGCTCGGCAGCCTCGATCATGGCCACGGCCACGCGGTCCTTGATGGACCCGCCGGGATTCTGCGCCTCCAGCTTGGCCAAAATCTTGACGTTCGGGTTCGGGTTGAGATGGCGTATCTCCACCAGCGGGGTCCCGCCGATGAGTGAAAGCAGATCTTTGTTCATGGCATTTCCCTGAAATAACGGAAAAAGGATTCGCACTCGACCCACGCACCGTATGGCAAAAACATTCCAGGTGCAACTGGCACGCATCGTGCAATTTCCCGTCCGAACACGAAGCGAACACCCCGCGCCGGTGCGCGGACCCGGACACGAAGCGAACACAAAGGACGAGGCATGACCGCGTATCCCTTCCTCAAGGACAACATCGAGTATTTGCAGGCCCAGGGCCATCCCGTCTTTCAGTGGCTCTCCACCCGCCCCTTTGGCGAGGAGGCGCTGCTCAACAACCTGTTCATCAACGAATACGGCATCCATGACTGGCGCATGGAGAGCGGCAAGGGCATGTTCGAGAGCCTGCCGCCCACCGGCCTTTATACTTCGTGGGTGGGCGGCGACAAGCCCGAGACCTCGGCCACCTTCATCGTGGGCTGCAACCTGGGATACGGCGTCAACCATGTCATCAAGGGCATGCCCGACACCCACAAGGTCATGCTTGTGGAGCCTCGGCCCGAGATGCTCCTGGCCTGCCTGGGCCAGACCGACTACCGTCCGTTTTTCGAGTCCAAGAAATTCCATGTCCTCATCCCGGACGAGAAATACATCCACGAGGTGGTCAGAAACCTCGACCTCCAGTTCATCTACGGCCAGATCCATCTCAAGTGCGACATTCCCAGCCAGCAACTGGGGCCGGAATACGCCCGCTGGGGCACCTTCATGCGCAACAAGCTGGAGAACTTCTCGCTGGAGCTCTCGACCCTGCGCTTTCGCCAGGACGTGATGGTCGGCAACGAGATACGCAACTTCCGGCGGGCCATGGCCGAGGGGTCCATCAAGGGGCTGGAGGGCCGGGCCGCGGGCATCGGCGGGATCATCCTCGGCGCCGGACCGAGCCTTGAGGATTCCGCAGCCAGGCTGCGCGACAATCCGGGCCATGCCCTCTACACCTGCGCCCTGCAGACCGTGCCCACGCTCCAGGCGCTGGGCATCAAGCCGCATTTCTGCGTGGCCATCGACTACGACGCGTCCATGCTCAACCTCTTTGCCCGGCTCGATCCCGACTTTGTCCGCGACGTGCCCCTCATCTATTCCACCAAGGTCAACCCAGAGGCCGTGGCCCGCTACGCCGGGCCGACCCTGCCCCTGTGGACCGTGGGCGGCATGGGCACCTACTCCATGAAAGGGCACGATCTCGTGCTCGACGCGGGCGGCAACGTCTCGGTGACCCTTTCGCGCCTGCTGCGCTGGCTCGGCGTCAGCCACATGCTCCTCCTCGGCCAGGACTACGCCTGGCTCAGGGACCGCTCCCACGCGGCCGGGCACCACAACCACACTACCAACATGGTCCGTCAGAGCTATCACCAGACCACCCGGAACATGGACGGCGAGGAGATCCTGACCACGGTCCAGTACATGACCGCCAAGCGCGAGTTGGAGGACGACCTCAAGGAATCCTCTGTGCCAGTCTTCAACGTCTACGGCGGCGGCGTGCCCATCGCCGGAACCCGCGTGGTCGACCTGGACACCGCCTACGGCGAGGGTTTGCTGGCCTCGGCTCCGGGCGGCGTGGCCCGGTTCATGAGCGAACTGCTGGCCAGCCGGGGCACCATGACCCCGGTGCAATTTGAGCCGCGCGGCCCCAAGTGGGCCACCTCGCTGCGCAACATCGAGAAACACCTGGGCAAGCTCTTCAAGAATGTGGCCGCCAACCAGGGCGAGATCCACGAAGCCCTTGGCCGCGTGGAACTGTTCCTGAAGCAGGACCCCCTCTACATGCCCTATCTCTACAATGAAACGGTGGATCTGGCCGGGCTGACCAGGGCCAGGAAGGAATACCGGGCGCGGGATTACCCCGAATTCAGGCGCATTGCCCGGTGCGTGCTCAAGAAGGTCCGCGAGATCGACCGGCTGGTGTGCCTGCCCGCGCGTGGCGAGGACACCGGTCAGGCTGTCGCCTAGTCGGCACAGCCTCGTGTCGGGCGGATCGCCAGCCGCGCTGCCTGGAACTCCTGTCGGGCTTTTGTTGAATTTTTTCCGGAAAGGTGAAAGAGTCCCCGCCCATGAACACCATGGACGCGATGGACAAGACTCAGCCCTATCTGGACGAGGACGGCACTCTGGTCATCCCCTTTGAGTGCGGCGACCACACCTACAAATACTGGAAACAGGAAGGCCGGTCCCTGGCCGACATCCTGGCCGAGCTCGGAGCCGGGGAGGATGTCTGGGTCAGGTATACCCACGCAGCCTATTGTCCGCTCGAAGCGCAGGGCGTTGCCGCGGGAGCGCATCCCCTGAAGCCCGGCGGGTTAGGGGAGGCGGACCGGGATATGCTGTCCGACGACACTCTGGACAATGACGACGCCCTGGACAGCGACGACTCTTCGGGGCTCGAGTCTTTTGGCTCCGAAGAGGCCGACCTTGCCCAAGCGGCCCGGATGGCCTAATAGACCCGCATGCGCATCACCTTTGTCAGACAATGGGCCGTCATCTCGGCCCCGCTGCTGCTGATCCTGGCCGTCATCTGGCTTGTGTTCCCGACCGAGGCCGCAGTGGCCGAGTTCTTTCGGACGCACAGCACGGAGCATCCAGGCCTTGCCTTCACCCTCAAGCTGATCACCGACTGGAGCAACCCGGTCTTCTATGCCGTGTACGCCTGGATGCTCGTGCGGGCGTGGCGCTCCGGCGACCGGGCCACCCTGCGCTTTATATGCATCCTCCTGGCCGTGCAGGCCGTGGTGGCCGCGCTGGCCGTCCACTTCATCAAGCACACCGTGGGCCGCCCGCGTCCGGGGCAGGGCGTCTGGTTTGATCCGGTCACCAGCCGGGGCACCTACCATTCCCTGCCTTCTGGCCACACCACCGAGTTCATGGGCTGGTCGCTGCCTCTTTCGCTGAGGGTCGGCAACCGCACGCTGACCGCGCTCCTGGGCGTGGCTGCCGCGCTGGTGGGCTTTTCCCGCATCTACCTCGGCTGGCATCATCCCACGGATGTCTTTTTCGGCTGGCTGCTCGGCAGCTTCAGCGGATTTGCCACCATCGTGCTGGCCGGTTCCACCCTGTGCAGGAGCAAGGCATGAGTATCATGGAGAAGAAGCTGCCAGTCGGGCTTGCGCAACGGCTCTGGTACACGCTGGCGGGCCACCCCTGGCTGACCATGATCCTCGGCGTCACCGCCCAGACATGGTTCACCCTGAACAACCGCGCCCTGTGGTTTTCGGACGAGGTGCGCTATGCCAATGCCTACCAGAACCTCGTCAGCCACGGCAAATGGATGGTCCTCTCCCTCAACGGCCAGCCCTATCCGGACAAGCCGCCCGTGTATTTCTGGTTCCTGTGGCTGATCGACACGCTGACGCCCGCAGACATGCCCACCGTGTTCTTCCTGGGCGCGGCCCTGTCGGGCCTGTTTTTCCTGGCTTCGGCCTATGTGCTGGCGCGGGTGCTGGGTTTTGACCGGTCCGTGTGTCTGGCCTGCGTGCTCATGCTGCTCTCCACCTTTTTCCTGGTCGGGCTGTTCCACTATTCGCGCATGGACCTGCTCTTTGCCGGACTGATCGTCCTGAGCCACGCCTGCCTGTTCAAGGCGCTGTCCGGGCAGGACCAGGGGCCCTGGCCCGTGTTGGCCTTTGCGCTGGCCGGGCTGGCCACCCTGACCAAGGGGCCGCTCGGCTTCCTCCTCCCGCTCCTGACCGTGACCCTCTACCTGCTGTGGAGGGGCGAGGTGCGCAGGCTTTTCAGCCGGGCCATGGGCGTGGGCCTTCTGGTTATGCTGACCATGCTCGCCGCCTGGGTGGCCGGGGTGGTCATGGTCGAGGGGCCGTCGTTTCTCATGGACACCGTGCTCGGCAAGCATGTCATCCAGCGGGCCACCGCCACCTTTCACCACCGCGAGCCGGTCTCCTATTATTTCATCGCCCTGCCTCTGGCCTGGCTGCCGTGGTCGCTTTTCGCCCTGGTGGTCCCAGTCAGGCGGCTCTTCTCCCTTGAGGCCTGGGGCGGCCACTGGGCCTCTCGCCGCGAGGCCGGACCGACCGTGTTTCTGTGGATCATGTTCGGGGCCACCTTCATTTTCCTCTCCAGCCTGAGCGGCAAGGTGCTCATCTACATCCTGCCCATGTTTCCGCCCATGGCCCTGCTTACGGCCCAGGCCATGACCCGGCTCGACAGCGCGCATTCGGCCCGGTTCTGGACCTGTGTGGCCGGGCTGTGGCTGGTTCTTGGCGCGGGGCTGCTGGTGGCGGGCGACCTGCTGCCGTTCCCGGTGCCGCTGCGCGGGCTGGGCCTTTCCGGTTGCCTGCTTCTGTTCGTCGGGCTGGTCTTCCTGCTCCTGCGCCGCCGGGGGAGCAAGGTCTGCCTGCTCTGGTCGGCCCTGGCCGTGACCCTGTGGCTCTATCCGGTGGGGCTGATGGTGGCCCCGTCCCTGGACGACGCCATGAGCCCCAAGCGGCAGGGGCAGATGATCGGCGCACACGTGCGTCAGGGCTACGCGCCCCTGGCCTACAAGGTCTACTCAGGCATTTTCACCTACTACGCCGAGCATGACATCGAGGAGACGGGCGATTTTGACGAACTGGCCGCCCTGATCGAGCGGCGGGGCAGGGTAGTGCTCGTCATCCGCGAAAGGCACTGGGACGAGTGGACGGACCGCCCGCCCGGACTGCGGGTCATCGACAGGCAGGATATGGCGGGCATGGTCTATGTCCTGGCCGTCCGTGAGTGACGCCGGGCCAAGCGCACAATTCTTGCATCATCACTTGACCAGGGTGCCGACTTGAGGCACAGGTTGATTAGATAAAGTCTAGACAAGCCGCCTTGGGCGCAGTGCATGATCATGAAACGGAACCTGCTCCACATCGTTCTGGCCGTCGGCCTGGGCATGGCCCTGGCCGGGTGCGCCGTGTATCCAGCCGTGCAGGTGGCGGGCGGGGCCATGACCGGCTACGATGCCGTGGTCTTTGCCGACGCCAATCTCCCCAAGGAGAGCGTCGAGGGCGGACAGATTCAGTGCGATTCGGACAGGATGCTTGAGCGCCGCCTGCGCGAGCGGCTGCGGTTGGGCGGCGTGCATACGGTTTCCGCCCATGTCATCAATGGGCATGCCTATCTCGTGGGCCAGACCGACAGCCGTGCCCAGGCCGATCAGGCGCTCGGCACGGCCCGCACCCTCGAAGGGGTCCGGCTGATCACCTGCAAGTTTTACCCGCGCCTCACCGTCCGCGAGGCCCAGAGCGACGCCGCGCTCCTGCGCACCGTCAGCCAGAAGCTGGCCGCGACCAAACGGCTCGAAAACGCCGATCTGCGCATCGAGGTCATTCGGGGAACCGCCATCCTCATCGGCTCGACCTCGGACCACAGTCAAAAAACTGCCGCCCTGGCCATTGCCGGCGAGGTCTGGGGTGTCAGGGACGTGGTGGACTACATTGCGGTGGCGCCCTCGGCCCAGGCCGGAGCGGGAACCAGCCGGGTGGCAAGCAACTGATATTTACAGGCAGCGAGTCAACGGCCCCGTCCCCCTGCATTGCGTGTCAGGGAGACGGGGCCTTTTTTCTGGCGTGTCCTGATCCGGCTATGCGCCGGGCAGGATGCGTTCGAATACCCTGAGCACGGCCAGCCCGTCCTCGCCGGTGATGGGCACCGGGGTGTTGTTGCGCAGGGCGGCGAGGAACTGGGTCAGCTCCTCCTTGACCGGCTCGCGGAACATGAGCGGCCATTCGCGCACCGAGTAGCTTTTGTCGTAGGTGGAGAAGGCCGAGTATTCCTTGACCTCCTGGGTGATCAGGTTGGCCTCGATGTATTTGGACTCGCAGGCCACCAGGATCTTGCGCCCCTTGTAGGGGGTGACCCAGTTGGTGGAGATGCTGGCGAGCACGCCGTTCTCCATCTGGGCGGTGATGAGCGCGCTGTCCTCGTGCTTGCCCAGGGTGGTGGAGGTCACGGCATAGACCGATTTGTACTCCGACCCGGTGATGTAGCGGATCAGGTCGATGTCGTGGGAGCCGAGATCCTTGACCACGCCCACGTCCTGGATGCGCGGCGGATACGGACCCACGCGCTCGATCTGGATGGAGATGATGTCGTCGCCGACCAGCTCCTTGACCCTGGCCACCGCCGGGTTGAACCGCTCCACGTGGCCGACCATGAGGGCCACGCCCTGCTCGGCGGCCCGCTTGACCAGTTCCTCGCCCTCGGCTGCGGTGGCGGCCAGGGGTTTTTCGATGAGCAGGTTGATTTTCTTGGCGATGATCTTGAGGCCGGTCTCGTGATGCAGGCTCGTGGGCACGCAGACGCTGATGGCGTCCAGCTCGTGCGCGAGCAGCTCATCCAGGGTGGCGAAGGCAGTCACGCCGAACCGGGCCGTGACCTCCTCGCGCGCCTTGGGGTCCACGTCGACCACGCCGACGATCTCGACACCGGCCATTTCAGTGTAATTGCGCAGATGGACGCGGCCCATCCAGCCCAAACCGACAACTCCGACTTTCAGCGTCATGGGATATCCTCTTTGAGAAATCGTGTGTGCGCCCGTTCCTACGCGCTCGATGCCCGCTTGGCAACCCCGTCGAACGGCAATCGGGCGGTCGCCTTGCAGCCGGGGCGCACATGGGATACTCACCGTGCATGCAGACAGGAAATCAACACGGTCCCATCTGGCTGAGCGTCGGCGAGGCATCGGGCGACCTGCACGGGGCCGAGCTGATCAAGGCGCTGGCCCAGGCCCGGCCCGGCATTTCCTTCACCGGTATGGGCGGCCCGGCCATGGAGGCCGAGGGCATGGACGTGCGCTATCCGTCCAGCCTCATCTCCCTGGTGGGCATCACCGAGATCCTGGGCGGCCTGCCGCGCATCCTGCTGCTCCTGCGCCGCATCAGGCGCGCTCTTGAGCAGGTCCAGCCTTGCGCCGTGGTCCTCATAGACTGCCCGGAGTTCAACTTCCGCATCGCAAAAATAGCCAGGAGGCTCGGCATCCCGGTCTATTACTACATCAGCCCGCAGCTGTGGGCCTGGAGACCGGGCCGGGCCGAGTTCCTGCGCGACCATGTGCGCCGGGTCATCTGCATCCTGCCGTTCGAGAAGGATTTCTACGGCAAGCGTGGTATGGACGTGGACTATGTGGGGCATCCGCTCATGGACGTGCTGCCCCTCAATCGGCTCGACGCCATGCCCGTGGACCGGAACCTGATCGGGCTTTTGCCGGGCAGCCGCATCCGGGAGGTCTCGAACCTGCTGCCCGAGTTTGCCGGGGCGGCCCGGCTGCTGCGGGAGAAACACCCGGACCTGCGCTATGTCATTGTCCGCGCTCCGGGCATGGAGCGCGAGCGGCTGCTCGCCCTGTGGGACAGCGACATCCCGGTGGAGATCGTCGAGCCGGACGCCCGCTACGAGACGTTCCGCGCCTGCGCCATGATGCTGGCCGCATCCGGCACAGTCACCCTGGAGACCGCGCTCATCGGCACGCCCGTGGTGGTGGCCTATCAGGTGTCGGCCCTCTCGGCCCTGGTGGCCCGACTCCTCGTCCGCGTCAAGTTCATCAGCCTGCCCAACCTCATCGCGGACCGCGAGATATACCCCGAACACATCCAGGACCGGGCCACGGCCCCGCATCTGGCCGCTGCCGCCTCCTCCTGGATCGACTCGCCCGAGAGGCTCGCCTCGGTCAGGCGCGATCTGGCCGGGCTGCGCTCCATGGTGGGCGAGCCGGGGGCCGCAGCCAGGGCCGCCAGGATCATTCTCGACGATCTCGAGGCGCTCAAGGGGTGAGCGCGAACCGTTTTTGTCGAGACAGTGAAAGGGAGCCTTGCGGCTCCCTCAGGCTGCTGACAAAGGCCCGATTGCGTCGTTGCTTCAAAAAAGGCAAACCCTCGCGTATTGTATATACGCGTCGGTCTTGCCTTTTTTTCGCGCCTAGCACTCGAACTTTTCTCAACAGCCTGCCAGAGTGGACTTTGTCGATACTCTGAGGGAGCCGTACGGCTCCCTTTTTCAGTTCTGCTTCTCGACAGGATAGACGTGCACGTCGCGCTGGGGGAAGGGGATGGAGATGCCCTCCTGGTCAAAGACGAGCTTCACCTTCTCGGTGATGCCGAAGTAGACACCCCAGTAGTCCGGGGTCTTGACCCAGGGCCGGACTGCGAAATTGACGGATGATTCGGCCAGTTCGAGCACCTCCACCTGCGGGGCGGGCATGGTCAGCACCCGTGGGTCGTCGGTGAGGATCTTCATGAGCAGTTCCTTGGCCTTGAGCAGGTCGTCACCGTAGCCGATGCCCATGACCAGATCCACGCGGCGGGTGTCGTTGGCCGTGACGTTGACGATGGTGCCTGACAGGATGGCCGCGTTGGGCACGATGACCATCCGGTTGTCGGCGGTGGTCAGGATGGTGTTGAAGATGCTCACGGTCTGGACCGTGCCCGACTCCCCGGCCACGCTCACCCAGTCCCCGCGCCTGAAGAACTTGAGCATGATGAGCATCACCCCTGCCGCGAAGTTGGACAAAGAGTCCTTGAGGGCGAGGCCCACGGCCAGGCCAGCCGCGCCGAGAACGGCCAAAAACGAGGTGACGTTGAGGCCTGCCTGCCCCAGCGCCATGACCACCACCGCGGCCAGCAGGGCGTAGTAGATGACGTTGCGCAGGAACGAACGCAGGGTGTCGTCCACACGGGCCTTGAGCATCAGTGCCCTGGCGAGTCCGGCGATCTTGTTGGCGGCCATGCGTCCGACGAAAAAGATGCCGATGGAGATGAGCAGGTTGAGGCCGTAAATGGAAACAAGGGTGACGGCTTCCTCAAGGAGCGACTGCACGGTCTTGGGGTCGAACAGGTTCATGGTTCCTCCTGGGTGTGGATGCGGGTCGGCAGTGTGGGATTAATCACAAGACCGGGCGGGGTGGAATACTGCGGTTGAAAAAAGTTGACGGATCAACGTCACTGGCCGTCCTGTCGGTCATCCGGCGGGCTGCCCCATTTGGCGGTTTCTTCGATGCGGATGTATTTCTGGAAGGTGTAATAGGCTCCGGCAGCGGCGTTGTAGAATCCGGCCCTGCCGTCGAGCAGGCCGAGCTTGAGCAGGTAGAGCTTGGCGAAGCGTCCCGCCCCGTGGAGCAGGGCCGGGCCGAGCCCGCCCCGGCGTCCTTTGTCGCGCAGGGCCTTGGCGCCTTCCTCGGCGTAGTAGTTGATCTTCTCCATGTGCTGCTGGAACGACTCGTAGGGATAATGGAGGATGTCGCCCGTCAGTCTGGCCGTCTCGCCCAGCGGGGTGAAATGGTAGTGCGCGCCGCTGGCCGTGACCTCCATCCTGCCCGCCCGGAACACGCGGAAGAGATAGTCGGGATACCACCCGGAGTGCTTCATGAACCGGTTGAAGTAGAAGGAGCTGCGCGGGACATAGTAGCCCGCCACGCGCTCCTGCATGGAGAGGCGCTTGACAATGGAGTCCCGTAGCGCATCGGTCAGGTATTCGTCCTGGTCCAGGGACACGACCCAGGTGGTCCTGATCTCGGCCAGGGCCAGCTTGAACTGGGCCACCGGGCCGGGCCACGGGTTGACCATGATCCGCGCGCCGCACGCCTGGGCGATCTCGCGGGTGCGGTCCGTGGAGTCGGAGTCCACCACCAGCAGCTCGTCGCAGAAGTCGAGCGATTTGAGGCATTTTTCGAGCAGCCGTTCGCCGTTGAAGGTCAGGACCAGTCCGGTCACGGTTTCGCGCATAGTCATCTCCCTTGCCTGGCTCATAGCGGGTTCGCGCTTTCGGGTCCAATGCAAAGATGGCCTGAAATGATGGCGGCCAGGGGCGGCGTGCGCCCCTGGCCGGTCAGGTGTGTCAGGTTTCGGGACTAGAGGTCGGTGTGGTGATCCGGGGCCGAGGGGGACACCTCGTCGGGCAACGGGTCGTTGCAGTTCTTGCAGGGCAGCACGAGGTTGAGGACCACGCCCACGATACCCGCAAGGCCGATGCCGCCCAGCTTGACGCTGACCATGTCAAAGGTCATGCCGCCGATGCCGACCACCAGGATGATGCCCACGACGGCCAGGTTGCGCGGCAGCATCAGGTCGTTGCCCGCGCGCACCAGGGTGTTGATGCCAATGACCGTGATGGCGCCGAAGAGCAGGATCATGATGCCGCCCATAACCGGTGTCGGGATGGTGCCGAGGAACGCGCCCAGCTTGCCCACAAAGGCAAGGACGATGGCCGTGATGGCCGCCCAGGTCATGATGCCGGGGTTGAAGGCCCGGGTCAGGGCCACCGCGCCCGAGACCTCGGAGTAGGTGGTGTTGGGCGGGCCGCCCAGGGCCGCGGCCAGGGAGGTGGCCAGACCGTCACCCAGCAGGGTGTTCTGCACGCCGGGGTCCTTGACGTAGTCCTTGCCCGAGATGTTGCCGATGGCCAGCACGTCGCCGAAGTGCTCGATGGCCGGGGCGATGGCCACGGGCACGATGAACAGGATGGCTTCGAGGTTCCAGGTGGGGAAGACGAAGTTGGGCACGGCCAGCAGCGGAGCCGCGCCGATCTTGCTGAAGTCCACCAGGGTCGGCGCAGTCCAGTTGGGGAGCTGGCCGGGGTCGAAGGCGGCCTGGGTGGCGGCGGCAAAGCCGGTGGCGTCGAGAACCAGCGAGGTGGCGTAGCCCGCCGTGATGCCGAGCAGGATGGGGATGAGCTTGATCCAGCCCCTGCCGAGCAGGGAGGCTAAAATGGTGGTCAGCAAGGCCACGCCCGCGATGATCATGGCCGTGGCGCTCGGCACGAGCCAGGCCGAGCCGTCGCCGGTGCGGCCCATGGCCATGTGCACGGCCACCGGGGCCAGGATCAGGCCGATGACCATGATCACCGGGCCGGTGACCACGGGCGGCAGGATGCGGCGCAGCATGCCCACGCCGAAGATGCGCACGAGAAGGCTGATGACTACATAGAGCACGCCCGCGCCGAAGAGGCCGCACATGGTGGCCGGGATGCCCCAGGTCTGGACGCCGTAGATGATGGGCGCGATGAAGGCAAAGCTCGACGCCAGGAAGACCGGCACCTTGCCCCTGGTGACGGCCTGGAAGAGCAGGGTGCCCGCGCCCGCGGTGAACAGGGCCACGTTGGCATCAAGGCCCGTGAGCAGCGGGACCAGCACCAACGCGCCAAAGGCGACGAAGAGCATCTGCGCGCCCAGCAGCGCGTCCTTGGGTTTGAAACTGTACTCTGTGGAATGAACGTCATGCATCTCTCGACTCCTCCTCATGGTTGCGAGGCCGCCGGGCTGATCGGTCCCGTGGCCCCAGACAAAGACTTCCCCCAAAAAAAAGGCACGCCCTGTAGCGTGCCCGGCTCCCTATTTGGTGCCGAATATCTTGTCCCCCGCGTCTCCGAGACCAGGGATGATATAGCCGATGTCGTTGAGCCGCTCGTCCACGGCGGCCACGTAGATGTCCACATCCGGGTGCTCGCCCAGAATGCGGTTGATGCCCTCAGGCGCGGCGCAGAGAAAGAGTCCCTTGATGGACTTGCAGCCCGAGTCCTTGAGCAGCTTGATGGTGGCGTTCAGCGTGCCGCCGGTGGCCAGCATGGGGTCGAGGATCAGCGCGGTGCGCTCCTCCATCTGGCTGGCCAGCTTGACGTAGTACTGGACCGGCTCCAGGGTCTCCTCGTCGCGGTAGAAGCCGACCACCGAGGCCTTGGCTCCGGGGATCATGTCGAACACGCCGTCCATCATGCCGAGCCCGGCGCGCAGGATGGGCACCACCGTGACCTTCTTGCCCTTGATGGAGTCCACCTCCACCTCGCCCGCCCAGCCCTGGATGGTGATTGTTTCCGTCTCGAAGTCTTTGGTGGCCTCATAGGTCAAAAGTCTGGTGATCTCGTTCGCCAACTGGCGGAAGCGGCTGGTGGAAATGTCGTGCTTGCGCAGGATGCCGACCTTGTGCCGGATGAGCGGATGGTCAACCACGTGTAGGGCCACGGAACTCCCCCTTCTTGCAGTATGGTTTGAGTGTGAATCGATGGATGTTTCAATTGCGTAAAACTCTCCTTTTCTAGTCCTCAGGCCCGGTTGGGTCAAGGCCAAACTGCCCGCTGGCGGGAACTCGCGGGAAATGGATTTTACTTTCCAATGATTCCCGGTATATCCTTGGGCATGAGTAATGAAGCGGAAAAACGGACATGGGAGCGCGTTGCCCCGTCGTCTGATTGCGGGTTGAGGCTGGACAAGTTCTGGGCGCGCGAGCTGGCGGACGAGGGCGTGTCGCGCGGGCGGGTACAGGAGTGGATCGAGTCCGGGCTGGCCCTGGTGGACGGCGAGGTCGTGACCAGGGGCAAACACAAGCTCGCGGGCCGCGAGACCCTGCGCATCGGCGACGCCGGTGTCGCGCCCTCGGACGACGCGGCCCAGGCCGTGCCCGGCGAGCTGGAGGTGGTCTTCGAGGACGCTCACGTGGCGGTCATCGACAAGCGGGCCGGGCTGACCACCCACCCTGCGCCCGGCGAGCCGGGGCCGACCCTGGTCAACCATCTGCTCCACCGCTGGCCAGACGTGGCCTCCGACATCTCGGGCATGGACAGGCAACGGCCCGGCATCGTCCACCGGCTGGACAAGGACACTTCCGGCCTCATGGTGGTGGCCCTGACCGAGGGAGACAGGCTGCGGCTGGCCGCTGATTTCGCCGGACGCCGGGTGCGCAAGGTCTATCTGGCCGTCGTCCTCGGGCGGCCCGCGCAGCCCGCAGGGACCATCGACGCGCCCATGGGCAGGCATCCGAGCCAGAAGACGCGCATGGCCGTGGTGGCCAGAGGCGGGCGCGAGGCCGTGAGCGACTACCGCGTCCTGTGGACCGGGCCGCGCGGACTGGCCAGCCTCGTGGCCGTGCGCATCCACACGGGCCGCACCCATCAGATCCGCGTCCACATGGCCCACATCGGCCACCCCCTGCTGGGCGACTCAGCCTATGGCCCGCGCGAGAATGTCGAGTGGAGCCGCAGGCCCGACCGGCTGGCCGGGCTGGCTCCGCGCCAGATGCTCCACGCCTTTCATCTTTCCTTCCGTCATCCGGCCACATGCGAGCGGGTCACCCTGTGGCGCAGGCCGCCAGCGGATTTTTGCACGCTCCTGGCCGCGCTGCCGCGCGAGTGCCTGCGCGTGGGCATCGTGGGCATGCCGGGCAGCGGCAAGTCGGCCCTGCTCGATTCCCTGCGCCGGGCCGGGCAGCCCTGCTTCAGCGCGGACGAGGCCGTGGCCGGGCTCTATGCCCCTGGCGGCGACGGCGCGTCCATGCTCGGCCAGCGGTTTGGAGGCGCATACCTGCGTGAGGACGGCGGGGTGGACAAGCAGGCGCTGTTCGAGGCCATGAAAGAGTCTGGGAACCTGCGCCGCGAAGTCATGGACCTGATCCATCCCATGGTCCGCCACCAGGTCGAGATGTTCTTCCGGTCCCACCGCGACGCGCCCGTGGCCTACGCCGAGGTGCCCCTGCTGATCGAGGGCGGCTGGCACAAGGACGGCTCGGTCGATCTCGTGGCCGGGGTGCGCTGCCCGGACGCGAAACGCACCGGCGAGCTGCGGCAGCTGCGCGGCATGGACGCCGACACCCTGGCCGTGTTCGATTCCTGGCAGTGGCCGGAAGCGGAAAAGCTGGCCGCCTGCGACCTGATCCTGGACAACGACGAGGGTCTTGACCGCCTGGAGTCCGAGGCCGCGCGCCTGCATGGGCTGGCCATGGACCGTGCCGGGGCGCGGGTCGGCGAGACAACGGCCTGGCTCGACCGGCTCTGGCCCGAACTGGCCGCGACCATGGACCAGGAGGCTGAAATGGATACGGGCCTGGCCACCGCTTGCGCGGACGACGTCGGGACGCCCGACGGATCGTGGGAGGACGGCATGGACGAGGTGTCGGAGGACGACGCGTGATCCCCATCCGGGACAACGTGCCCAGGGTGACCCTGCCTGTGGCCGTCACCGCGATCATCATCCTGAACGTGGCCGCCTTTCTCTACAGCCTGGGGCTCGACGGGCGGGCCGCGTCTCATCTCTTTCATCTCTACGGCGTGGTCCCGGTCCGGTTCTTCGAGCCTGTCTGGGCCGCCGGGGCCGGGTATCCAGATTCACCGGGCTGGCCGCTCGTCTCCTACATGTTCCTGCACGGCGGGTGGCTGCATATCATCCTCAACATGTGGATGCTCTGGATTTTCGGCGACAACATCGAGGACGTGACCGGCCACGGCGGGTTCGTTATCTTCTATCTGCTCTGCGGGCTGGCCGCGGTGGGGCTGCACATGGTCTTCGAGCAGTCCTCGCCAGTGCCGGTCATCGGCGCGTCCGGGGCCGTGGCCGGGGTCATGGGGGCATACATCATGCTCTATCCCCATGGCCGGGTGCTGACCCTGGTGCCCATCATCTTCATCCCGCTGTTCCTGCGGATTCCATCCTATCTCTTCCTGAGCGTCTGGTTCCTGTCGCAGCTCGCCGCCGGGCTCATCTCCAGCGCGAACAACGCCATGAACGTGGCCTGGTGGGCGCATGTTGGCGGCTTCCTGGCCGGGTGCGTCCTCATCCACTGGTTCAGGCGTCCCGGTCACTGCCGCTACTGCTACAACCCCGCCTCCAAGGATTACGAGGCCGAGTTCGAGGACCTTTAGCCCTGGGCAGGGAGCGGAAAAAGGTCAAGCCCGCGCGGTCTTGCGTGCGGGCTTGTTTTTTATGCGTCGTGGCCGGGGGTCAGTCGGTCTGGGGGCCGACCAGGAAGGGGTCGTAGTCGCCGGGCCAGAACTCCTGGGCCTTGGGCGAGTCGTGGGTGCCCTCCATGCGGGCGCGGTCGAGGTAGTTGAGGATCATGTGCATCATCTCGTCTCCGCGCATGAGACCCAGCGCGCCGCCGCCCACGGACACCTCGTCGAAGACGGCCACCGCGTCCCGGCGCACGCCGCTGCCCGCGAACAGGACCGGCACCGGCTCTCCGGAGTGGATGAGCGGGCCGCAGCTGGGAGTGGAGTGGTCGGAGGTGACCACCAGCAGCACGTCCTCGTTGTCGAGCAGCGGGCCGATGGCCTCGCCCAATCCCCGGTCCAGGGCCTCGATGGCCTTGGCCTTGCCTCTGGGGCTCTTGGTGTGGGCGGCCCTGTCCGCTGCCTTGTGGTGGATGTGGATGAAATCGTACCGGTTGATGTTTTCGGCGGCGATGGCAACGCGCTCGGCCATATCGCGGGCCGGATCACGGCTGTCGCGCATCCTGCGGAACTCCATGCCCAGGAACGCGGCCAACCCCTTGTACATGAACCCGCTGGCCATGGACAGGCCGCACAGGCCATAGCGGTCGCGCAGGGATACGCGGCGGGTCAGTCTGCCCGCCCGCTGGGTGACCAGCCCGTTGATGGGCGGCAGGGTCTGGCGCACGCGCAGCCTGTTTTGCGGCACCTCGCACAGCCGCTTGTAGGCCCAGCGCAGGTATTCGGTCAGGGTCTCGGCGGTGCGCACGGCGGCGGGGTCGTCGGCGTGGGAGGCCATGGGTCTGACCGCCGAGACGAACCGGCCATCGGCCATGGGATTCGAGTCCGTGATGCAGGGCGAAACATCGCCGCGCATGGTCAGGACGCTGGACATGCCGCCGGTGCGGTGCAGATCTATGGCAATGCCGTTTTTCGAATAATTGGCCACAGCCTCGTGATAGGCGTTGATCTCGTCGGGCGTTCCGCAGATGCGGTCGTACTTGACGATGAGATGATTCTCCAGCGACTTGAGCACGCAGGTGAAGTGGGCGAGCATGGCAATGGCGTCGTCCCCCAGCTCCACCCCGGCTCCCATGGCCTCCAGCGGGCCGCGCCCGGGAAACTCGGAGCTTGGCGAGCCGAACATGGCGAAGTGGGCGTTTTCGCTGGGCATGGGGCGGCCAAGCTTGCCAGCGTGGTAGAGTCCCACACTGCCCATGGCGGCGAGGCGGTCCAGGGTCGGGGTTTCGGCGGCTTGCAGCGGGGTCCGGTGGCCGAGTTCGGCATGGGCCCGGTCGCCCAGGCCGTCGAGCAGGATCATGACACAGGTGTTGGGCACGGTCTCTCCATATGAAAAGGGTGGTGCGCACCGCGGGCAGGGGCTGGCCGCTGCCGGGCGTTCGCTGTCTCTCGCTACTTCGGCGGTATCAGGTACGAGGTCACCTTGCGCACACCATCCACGCCCTGGGCGATCCTGACCGCCAGTTGGGCATCGTCCTCGCTGCGCACCATGCCGACCATGACCACCTCGCCGTTCATGACCTCGGTCTCCACTTGGGTGGAGCTCAGGTTTTCCTCGGCAATGAGGGCCGCACGGACCTTGGCCGCTATGGTCAGGTCATCGGTCAGGGTATCGGTCTCCCCGACCAGATGGGTGTAGACCTGGGTGACGCCGTCGGTCTTCTTGGCAGTGTCCACGGCAAAGTCCTGAAAATCCCTGTCGTCAATGGCCCCGACAAGGTATACGTGGCGCAGGAAGCAATAGACGTGTATCTTGAGGGCCATCTTCGCGTCGCGATCAGCCAGGGCGCCCTTGATGGTCAGGGATATCTTCTTGTCCGTCGCCTGGTCGCCCACGCTGCGTTCGTCGCGTGCGCTGTCGTATATGGCCCCCCACGGGGTCCAGGCGACACAGGCCAGGGCCAGGACGAGGAGTCCGAGGCAGGCAATGGTTTTTGAGGCGTGATTCATGGGCCCTCCCTTGGGTCTCTGTGGAAAAAACTGTGGAAAAAATGTCGGTCCGGCTGAGGTTCCTTTCTTGACACGTCGTGAAAGCATATTACCTTAGAATCTCGAATCGATAAAATGTTTTTTGTCCAGCAAAGGAACATGCTGCCGTATGGAATACAAAGACTACTACAAACTGCTTGGCGTGTCCCGGTCCGCGTCCAAGGACGAGATCGGCAAGGCCTTCAAGAAGCTGGCCCGCAAGTACCACCCCGATCTCAACCCCAGCGACCCCAAGGCCGAGGGCAAGTTCAAGGAAATCAACGAGGCCTACGAGGTGCTCAAGGACGAGAAGAAGCGCAAGCTCTACGACCAGTTCGGAGCCGACTGGGAGCATGGGCAGAATTTCCAGCCCCCGCCGGGCTATGAGAATGCCGGGTATGGAGGCGGTTTTTCCCAAGGCGGCTTCTCGGACTTTTTCGAGACAATTTTCGGGGGCAGCGGCGGTGGCGGTGGCGGCAGCTTTCGCGGCGGTTTCTCCCAGGGCGGATATGGAGGCCAGAGCTATCAGCCCCGGCCCCGGCGCGGTTCGGATTCCGAGGCCGTGTATGAACTGACCCTGGACGAGGCGTACCGCGGCGGCTCCAAGTCCATCACCCTGCAAGAGCAGGTGGCCGGGCCGGACGGCATCCCGCGCATGTCCACCAAGACCCTGGACGTCAAGGTGCCCGCCGGGGTCAAGGACGGCCAGAAGATCCGGCTGGCCGGGCAGGGCAACCCTGGCATGAACGGCGGCCCCAGGGGCGACCTCTATCTGCGCATCAAGCTGTTGCCGCATCACCTTTACAAGGTCACGGACAACGATGTCATCCTCGACCTGCCGCTGGCCCCATGGGAGGCCGTGCTGGGTGCCACAGTGCGCATCCCGACCCTGGACGGCGCGGTGGAGATGAAGATACCGCCGGGCATCGGCTCGGGCAAGAAGCTGCGCATCAAGGGGCGCGGCCTGGGCAGCGGCGCGCGGCGCGGCGACCAGTTCGTGCGCCTCATGATCCAGTCGCCCGACAGGCTTTCGAGCGAGGAGCGGCGGCTGTGGGAAGAGTTGCAGGAAGCCTCCTCATTCACGCCAAGAGACTTTTAGAGGATACCGGATATGACGACCAAACGACTTGAACAGATCATGATGCGGCTGCCCGGCCTGAACCTGCCCGAGCGCAGCGAATATGTTGCCTGGGCGCAGCTTGTGGAGCTGACCAGCATCGAGCCCGCCCAGGTGGCCGAGCTGGTGGACCTCGGCTGGATCACTCCGGCCCGGACAGGGGCGTCGGAATACCTGTTCCGGCTGCGCGATGTCTACCGCATCCACAAGCTCATGCGGCTGGTCAAGGATCTTGATATCTCGTTTGGCGGCGGGTCCATCATCGTGGACCTGCTTGAGCGCATCGAGGAGCTGGAAAAGGAAATAGTGGAACTCAGAAGGCTCGTTTGACGATCAGGCGGGCGTTGCCCGGAGCGGGATATGACTGTACCCGGTACGCCCGGCCACGCTGATTCGCAGACGCCCCGTCCGAATAAGGAGAACCGTCATGGATTCCAACAAATTCACGCGCAAGACCCAGGAGGCCGTGTCCGAGGCCCAGAACCTCGCCATCCGCCACGGCCATCAGCAGATAGACTGCGAGCACCTGATGCACGCCCTGGTGGCCCAGGAACAGGGGCTGGTGCCCCAGATACTGCGCAAGCTCGGCGTGGCCCCGGACGCCTACATGGGCGCAGTGGACGCCGAGATCGCCAAGCTGCCCCGCGTCTCCGGCCCTGGCGCGCGGCCCGACCAGATTCTGGTCACCCAGCGGCTCCAGTCCGTGCTGGTGGCCGCCGATGATCAGGCCCGGCGCATCAAGGATGAGTTCGTCTCGGTGGAGCATGTCTTCCTGGCCCTGATGAACGAGCCGTCGTCCACGGGCGTGGGCCGGGTCAACAAGCAGTTCGGCCTGGACGCCAACAAGGTGCTGAGGGCGCTGGGCGAGGTGCGCGGCAAGCAGCGCGTCACCTCGGACAACCCAGAGGCCACCTACGACTCCCTCAAGAAATATGGCCGCGATCTGGTGGAGGAGGCCCGCCAGGGTCGGCTCGACCCTGTCATTGGCCGGGGTAGCGAGATCCGGCGCGTCATCCGCATCCTCTCGCGCCGCACCAAGAACAACCCGGTGCTCATCGGCGAGGCGGGCGTGGGCAAGACAGCCATCGCCGAGGGGCTGGCCCAGCGCATCGTGGCCCAGGACGTGCCCGAGGGGCTCAAGGAAAAGACCGTGTTCAGCCTGGACATGAGCGCGCTCATCGCCGGGGCCAAGTACCGCGGCGAGTTCGAGGAGCGGCTCAAGGCCGTGCTCAAGGAGGTCCAGTCGTCCGCCGGGCAGATCATCATGTTCATCGACGAGCTGCACACCATCGTGGGCGCGGGCAAGACCGACGGGGCCATGGACGCGGGCAACATTCTCAAGCCCATGCTGGCGCGCGGCGAGCTGCACTGCATCGGCGCCACCACCATCGACGAGTACCGCAAGTACATCGAGAAGGATCCGGCCCTGGAGCGCCGTTTCCAGACCGTGCTGGTGGAGGAGCCGTCGGTGGAGGACACCATCTCCATCCTGCGCGGCCTGCGCGAGCGGTTCGAGGTCCACCACGGCGTGCGCATCTCCGATGGCGCGGTGGTCGAGGCCGCCGTGCTCTCCAACCGCTACATCACCGACCGCCAGTTGCCGGACAAGGCCATCGACCTCATCGACGAGGCCGCAGCCCTGATCCGCACCGAGATCGACTCCCAGCCCTACGAGCTGGACAAGGCCAACCGCCACATCATGCAGCTTGAGATCGAGCGCGAGGCCCTCAAGCGCGAGACCGACAAGGCGTCGCACGAGCGGCTGGGCAAGCTGGAAAAGGACCTGGCCGAGCTCAAGGAGCGCCAATCCGCCCTGCTGGCCCAGTGGGAGAACGAGAAGTCCGGCATCGAGCGGCTGCGCTCTCTCAAGGGCGATATCGAATCCACCCGCCGGGGCATCGAGGAGGCCAAGCGCATCCATGACTACAACCGCGCCGCCGAGCTGGAATACGGCACCCTGGCCACCCTTGAGAAGGAGCTGGCCCAGCGCAACGAGGCGCTCGAATCCGGCGACATCCCGCGCATGGTCAAGGAGGTGGTCGGCCCGGACGACGTGGCCCAGGTCATTGCCCGCTGGACCGGCATCCCGGTCTCCAGGCTTCTGGAGGGCGAGCGCGAGAAGCTGCTTCGGCTGCCCGAGGTGCTGCACGGGCGCGTCATCGGCCAAGACGAGGCCGTGCAGGCCGTGGCCGACGCTGTGCTGCGCGCCCGCGCCGGGCTCAAGGACCCGTCCCGGCCCATCGGCTCGTTCATCTTTCTCGGCCCCACGGGCGTGGGCAAGACCGAGCTGTGCAAGACCCTGGCCTCGGCCCTGTTCGACTCCGAGGACAACATGGTCCGCATCGACATGTCCGAGTACATGGAAAAGCACACCGTGGCCCGGCTCATTGGCGCGCCTCCCGGCTACGTGGGCTACGACGAAGGCGGCCAGCTGACCGAGGCCGTGCGCCGCAGGCCGTACTCTGTGGTCCTGTTCGACGAGATCGAGAAGGCGCACCACGACGTGTTCAACGTCCTCCTGCAGATCCTCGACGATGGCCGCCTGACCGACTCCCATGGCCGCACCGTGGACTTCAAGAACACCATCGTCATCATGACCTCGAACCTTGGGGCCGAGTACATGCTCGACGGCATCGACGAGCATGGGGAGTTCCGCGAGGGCGTGACCGGACAGGTCATGGAGGTGCTGCGCCGCCATTTCCGGCCCGAGTTCCTCAACCGCGTGGACGAGACCGTGCTCTTCAGGCCGCTGCGTCTCGACCAGCTCATGGCCATCGTGGACCTGCTGGTGGACGGCCTTCGGGGGCGGCTGGCAGACCGCAAGATCGGGCTGACCATGACCGACGCGGCCAGGGCGTTCATCGCCCAGTCCGCCTACGACCCGCACTTTGGCGCGCGGCCTCTGCACCGCTACATCCAGACCCATCTGGAAACGCCGCTGGCCAGGCGGATCATCTCCGGCGAGCTGGCCGACGGCGCCACCGTCACCCTGGACGAAGCCGGCGGGGAGCTGATTTTCAGCTAGCGTTTCAAAAGATCGAGGCGTATCAGGAAGGCACCCTGTCGAGATGGCAGGGTGCCTTTATTTTCAAGGACGCCATTGATGCCCAATCTGCTTCTGCTTTCCATGCTTGCCGCCTTTCCCGCCCTGTCCACGGACATGTACCTGCCGGCCCTGCCCACCTTGCAGGCGTTGTGGGGCATCTCGGTGGTCGAGGCCAACATGTCGCTGGTGGTCTTCTTCCTGGCCTTCAGCCTTTTCCTGCTCGTGCACGGCCCCCTCTCGGACCGGTTTGGCCGCCGCCCGGTGCTGCTGGGTGGCATCACGCTCTTCATCGTGGGCTGCGGCCTGTGCGCCGTGGCCAACTCCATCACCATGCTCATCGTGGCCCGGGTGGTCCAGGCCGCCGGGGCCGCGGCGGCGTCGGCCTTGGCGCTGGCTCTGTCCAAGGATCTGTACGAGGGGCCGATGCGTCAGAAAATCCTGGGCTATATCGGGGTCATCCTGGCCGTGTGCCCCATGCTCGCGCCCTTTCTGGGCGGGCTGATGCTCCAGGTGGCGTCCTGGCGGTGGATATTCGCCTGCCAGGCGGTGCTGGCCCTGGTGGTGCTCTACGGCGCGGTGCGCCTCAAGGAGCCGCTGACAGAGTTCACCTCCGGTGGAGTCCTGGCCGTCATGGGCCGCTACCGCAAGGTGCTTGGCAATGGCCGTTTCATGGCCATGACCCTGGCCTTTTCGGTCATGATCCTGCCCCATTTCGCCTTCATCGGCGGCTCGCCCGACATCTATATCACCGGATTCGGCGTGTCCGAGCATGTGTTCGGCTACTATTTCGGCGTCAACGCCCTGGGGATCATGCTCGGCTCCTTCACCTGCACCCGGCTCGTGGTCTCTTTCAGCTCGGTGCGCATCCTGTTCGTCTCGCTCTTCGGCGTGCTTGCCGCCGGGCTGACCCTGGCCATCACGGGCGCGTCCACGCCCATGACCATGGCCGCGCTCATGTTCTGCATCACCTTCTTCATCGGCGTGTCCCGGCCCATCAGCAACAACATGTGCCTGGAGCAGGTGACCACCGATATCGGCGCGGCCTCGTCCATCCTCACCTTCACCATCTTTTCTATCGGAGCCGGTTCCATGGCCCTGATCGGCCTCGACTGGCCCTCCAAGCCCGCCTTCATCGGCCAGCTCGCCGTCATCGGCACCCTCATCCCCCTGATCCTGCTCTGGGTCATGCTCCGCTTCTTTGGCCGTCGCCCGGAGCAGGCAGAGTAACGCGGAGTATGCAGGGGGAAGGTGAATGGGCATTGAATACACTGACCAAGGGACGCATGCATGAGCAAGAGCACCCTGCTGAAGCTCCTTCCCCTCTTGGCCTTGGCTGCGTGATCGCCCTCAGCCCAGTCCCAGCAGCTCGACCAGAAACTGGCGGGCGCGCGTCTCCGACCAGTAGGTGCCGCTCTGTCCGACAAAGCCCACGTGGCCGCCGAAGCGGGGCATTTCGAGCAGCAGGGACGGGTTGCGCCGGGCCTGGGCCACCGGCAGGCAGCGGCTGGTCAGGAAGGGGTCGTTGCGGGCGTTGACCAGCAGGGCGGGCACGCGGACGCCGTCGAGGACGCGGGCGCAGCTCGACCGGGCGTAGTAGTCCTCGGCATCGGCAAAGCCGTTGACAGGCGCGGTGTAGCGGTCGTCAAAGGCGCGTAGCGAGTCGATGCCCTTGAGCCGTGACGCGTCGTAGATGTCGGGGAATTCCCTGGCCTTGGCGCGCACCTTGGCCCGCAGGCCACGCATGAAATACTCCAGATAGATGCCCAGCGCGGCCCGGCTGATGACCCGCTCGGCAGACGAGAGATCGCACGGCACCGAGAAAATGGCGGCCCCTTTCACCTGGGGCGGCACCCGGTCGGGTTCCTCGCCCAGATATTTGAGGATCTGGTTGCCGCCCATGCTGAAGCCGATGAGGACCACCTCGTCGTATGCGCCGGTCCCAAGGCAGTGGGTGATGACCGTGTGCAGGTCGCCTGTCTCGCCCGAGTGATAGAGCCGGGGCAGGCGGTTGGGTTCAAGACCGCACCCGCGCTGGGTCCAGCAGGCCGCGTCCAGGCCGAGGGCCGTGACCATGGCCGCCATGCCAAGGACGTATTTTTTCCGCGAGTTCCCCTCCAGCCCGTGGCTGATGATCGCCAGCCTGCGCGTGGTCCCGATGCGGCTGCGGTGCACGTCCATGTCGAGAAAATCCCCGTCCGGCGTGTCCATGCGTGTGGGCCGGGGCGAGCAGGCCGGGGCGCGACGCAGCAGCGGCGGGTAGAGCGTGGCCAGGTTGCCGCTGCAAAAGGGGAACGGGGGGCGGTAGTCGGGCGTGGGCAGAACAGGCATGTGAGAGAGGTACGTCCGAACCGGCCTGTTGTCAAAATCCCAGTGGCCGGGCAGAGTGGCGGGGACAGGGGCGGCAGGGGCCGCCCCCCAAGCCCTGGCGAATCCGTTGCAAATTTAGGAGACCGCGTGCCGCTTTTCGATGCCGTTGATCTGGAGAATTACGCCGGGGTCATGCTCTGGGCCCTGGGCAAGACCCGGACCCTGCCCCTCAAGCATGGCGACGTGGTGCTCATCCGCTACGATATTCCGGGGCTGGCCCTGGCCGAGGCCGTGTACTCGCGGCTCATGGACGCCCATCTCATGCCCGTGCCCGTGGCCCTGCCCACGCCCGCCATGGAGATGGAGCGCTACCTCAATTCCAGCTTCGGCCAGCTCGTCTTTCAGCAGCCGGGCGTGGCCGAGCTTTATTCCCAGGCCGCCGGGGTCATCAACATCCTGGCCCCCGAAGACCTGACCCACCTCCAGACCGTGGACCCGCGCACCATTGCCGAGGCGCGCAAGGCGGACGGCCCCAATCGGCGCATCCTGGAGCGGCGCAGGCTCGCGGGCACGCTCGGCTGGACCACCTGCCTGTATCCCACCCAGGCCCTGGCCGAGGCATCGGGCATGACCCTTGAGGGATACGCCCACGCCGTGCTGCGCGCCTGCTGGCTGAACATGCCCGACCCGGTGCGCGAGTGGCGGCGGCTGGAGCGCGAGGTGGGCGAGGTCCGCGACTGGCTCGATTCGCTGGGCATCGCCCGGCTGCATGTGGAGTCTGAGGACGTGGACCTGACCGTGCCCATGGGCGAGAACCGCCGCTTTGTGGGCGTGAGCGGGGCCAACATCCCTGGCTATGAGATTTATTTTGCGCCTGATGCGCGCGGCGTGTCCGGCACCTACTATGCGGACCAGCCCACCTTGCGCTACGGCCATCTGGTCATGGGCGCGGTCCTGGAATTCACCGACGGCGTGGCCGCCAGGGTGGAGGCCGGGCGCGGCCAGGTCTTCCTGCAAAATCAGATGCATTCGGATTCCGGCGCGCGCCGGGTGGGCGAGTTTTCCCTGACCGACAAGCGGTTCTCCCGCGTGGACCGGTTCATGGCCCACACCCTGCTCGACGAGAACTGTGGCGGCGCCACCGGCAACTGCCACCTCGCCCTGGGCGGCTCAGTCCTCGAAAGCTTCTCCGGCCCGCCCGAACTGCTCACCCCGGAGCTGGCCGCGTCCCTTGGTTTCAACGCCTCCGACATGCACTGGGACTTGGTCAACACCCAGCCCAAACGGGTCACGGCCATCCTGAGGACCGGCGAGCCGAAGCTGATCTACGAGGGCGGGGAGTTCCGGGTCTGAACCGACCTATTCTTGTAGTGTATCCACAAGCTCCTGCGCCTGTCGGGTATACACGTGGTCCGGTCCGAAAACCTTCGAGAAAGTGATCAAAGCCGCCTGGGCCAATGGTTTCGCCTTGGCGGGATTATTTTGGGCCGCATGGAAATCCGCCAGATTGTACTGTGTCATGGCTACGTCGTGATGATTCTTGCCGAAGGCGCGCTCACTGATGTCCAGAGCTCTTCGGTAGAGGGCTTCTGCCTCGTCGAACCGCTGTTGTGTTTCATAGAGGCCAGCGATGTTGTTGCAGGTGGACGCCAACTCATGATGGTCCTTGCCGAAGACGCACTCTTTAATTGATAAGGCTTGCTGGTACAGTTCCTCGGCTTCGCCGAACCGTTGTTGCTTATCATAGAGGAGCGCGAGGTTGTTGCATGTGGTTGCCACCGTATGATGGTCCTTGCCCAAGATGCGCTCTTGGATATCAAGGGCTCTTCGGTAAAGCCTCTCCGCCTTCTTGAACCACCGTTGTCGATAATAGAGTCTAGCGAGATTGTTGCAGGTAGCCGCCACCTCATGATGGTTCTTGCCGAAGACGCACTCTTGAATTGTTAAGGCCTGCCGGTACAGTTCCTCAGCTTCGCCGAACCGTTGTTGTTCATCATAGAGGAGCGCGAGGTTGTTGCATGTGGCTGCCACCGTATGATGGTCCTTGCCCAAGGTGCGCTCTAGGATGTCCAGGGCTCTTCGGTAGAGCTCCTCAGCTTCTATGAAACACTGTTGCCGATAATAGAGTCCAGCGAGATTGTTGCAGGTAGCCGCCACCTCATGATGCCTCTTACCGAAGACGCGCTCTCTGATTTTTAAGGCTTGCCGGTACAGTTCCTTGGCTTCGTCG
Source organism: Pseudodesulfovibrio aespoeensis Aspo-2 (assembly GCF_000176915.2). Classification (NCBI taxonomy): domain Bacteria; kingdom Pseudomonadati; phylum Thermodesulfobacteriota; class Desulfovibrionia; order Desulfovibrionales; family Desulfovibrionaceae; genus Pseudodesulfovibrio; species Pseudodesulfovibrio aespoeensis. The sequence goes on along the minus strand of NC_014844.1, from coordinate 2,533,572 downwards.
AACCGTTGTTGCATATCGTAGAGGAGGGCGAGGTTGTTGCATGTAGTCGCCACTTCATGGTGGTTTTTGCCGAAGACGCGCCTCTGGATATCCAGAGCACTTAGGTAGAGCTTCTCGGCCTTCTGGAATTGCTGTAGTTGAAGATAGAGTGAGGCGATGTTGTTACAAGTGGCTGCAACTTCATGATGTTCCTTGCCGAAGGCGTGTTTTTTAATATCCAAGGCTTGCAGGTAGAGTCCTTCGGCCTCTCCGAACCTTTGTTGCTTGTCATAGAGCAGAGCGAGGTTGTTGCATGTGGTCGCCACCACATGATGTTCTTTACCGAAGACGCACTCCTGGATATCCAGGGCCCTTCTATATAGTTCTTCGGCCTCCTTGAATCGTTGTTGTGTATAATATAGAGCGGCGAGGTTGTTGCAAGTAGTCGCCACCTCGTGATGCTGCTTGCCAAAAATGCGCTCTCCGATATTTATTGATCTTTGGTAGAGCTCCTCGGCCTCGTCGAACCGCTGTTGTGTTTCATAGAGGTTAGCAAGGTTATTGGATGCACCGGCAATCATCGCTTCGTCAAGTGGCGTCAGGGTTTCGCTGTAGCGCAGGCATCGTTCCCATTGGTCGTGGGCTTGATCGAAAAGCCCGGCCATGCGGAAGGCTTTGCCTGCCTCGTGGCGATACGCCATGGATTGGTGGGTGTCCGCAGCGGCGACTCGCTCTGAGGCTTTTAGATAGTAGCCCGCTGCCTTGGCAAAGGCGAAGCGGAGGTTTTCCAGTGCCGCCAGTTCGGCGAGGGTTTCTCCGGCTTCCAGGGCGGCGGTGTCCGCCTTTTTAAGCTGGAGGGCCATTGCTTCCAGGAGAAGCTCCTCGGCCCTGTCAAGTTGGCCTTCTATCAAGGCTTCCCTGGCCTCGTGCTTGGTCTGTGCAATAGCGGTGTCGGCGGTCTCGAAACGCTCCAGACGGGCTTCCAATTTCTTGAACCGCTCCGCGATGCAGCGGAGTTCATGGTCATAGTCGGAAAGAGGGATGTTTTGTTTTTCAAAGATACCAAGGAAAGTGATCAGCGCGTTTTTCGTGACGCCCAGTTCCTGAGCGAGCGCAGCGTATTGTTCAGGCGCAATGCCGTGATGGATGGTGGTCGACTGGTCCACTATGTGTGCTGAGCCGGTATTGACCGGGCCAGAGGGGTTGGTGATGGTGGTGACTGATTTGTCCACCGTGGCGTGATTCCCGATGGCGGAATCGGTTGCCCCCTTCGCCGTGATTCGGTCCCTCGCCGTGACTGTCCCTGGGGTGTTTCTGCGGAAAAGGTGTTTTGCCATGCCGCCAAGCAATAGAATTCCTGTCCCAGAAAAAATCCACTCTTTGTTTTCTGCGACCCAAGTGTAGGTAATTTCGAAATATTCCGTCATCGTGTTGTCTCTATTGCGAGTTTGAAAAACTGTAGAGGCAAACCACTGGCGGGTCAACATTTGTTGCCGCTTTCCATTGACACCTTCCCATCGGTGCTTATTTCCACCCCAAGCCCCGCCCTGGCGAGGCTTTTTCACGATAATCCCAGCGCGAGGAATCTGACCGACATGGTGAAGAAAACAAGATCCGATGGGCCCATCAGCGGGCTGTACGACGAGGCGGGCAAGCTCTTTGGCGGCCCGGAAGCGGTCGCGGGCGCACAGGCCGACCGGGCGGGCGACGAGGCCCAGGCCGAGGTCTCCCTGAGCCAGGACGAGCTTGAGGCGTTGTGCCGCGCGTCGGTCTGTCCCGGCTGCGACGTGCACAGGGCGGCCGAGGAGATCAGGCTCCGGGCCCTGGCCGATGCCGAGAACCTCAAGAAGCGGCTGCTGCGCGAGACCGAGGAGATGAAGAAGTACGCGGGCGAGTCCATCCTGGCCGACCTGCTGCCCGTGCTCGACAATCTCGACCTCGCCCTGGCCCACACCGGCAACCTCGACGGCGCGTGCAAGAATTTCGTCATCGGCGTGGACATGACGCGCAAGATATTTGCCGACGCGGTCAAGGGCCACGGGCTGGTGCAGATCGATGCGGCGCGCGGCGGGGAGTTCAACCCCGAGATCCACGAGGCCGTGGGCACCGTGGAGGATGGCGAGCTGGACGACAACCGCATCGTGCAGGTGGTGCAGAGGGGCTACACCCTCAAGGGACGCCTGCTGCGCCCGGCCAAGGTCATGGTCAACAAGCGCTAGCACAGGTCGTTGAAATAGTCGGAACGCGCAGGCTGTTCAAAAATGGTGAGATGCTAGGCGCGAAAAAAGTTCAAGGCCGAAGCGTACTTCCTGTACGAGAGGGTTTGAACTTTTTGAAGCAACGACGCAGATCGCCGTTTTTCAACAGCCTGACAGGGCGGAATCTTGCGGTCCGCCCCTTTACAACCAGGACCGCATGCTTATTGAAACCAGTACGAATCTTTCAGCAATCAAATTCACAGTGCAATATTTGAGGAGGCTATACATATGGGCAAGATCATAGGGATCGACCTTGGCACCACCAACTCCTGTGTCTACGTGATGGAGGGCAAAGACCCCAAATGCATCACCAACCCCGAGGGCGGGCGCACCATGCCTTCTGTCGTGGCATTCACGGACAAGGAGCGGCTGGTGGGCGACATCGCCAAACGCCAGTCGGTCACCAACCCGGAGAAAACCGTTTTCGCCATCAAGCGGCTCATGGGCCGCAAGGCTGACGCTCCCGAAGTCAAGAAGTGGCAGAAGCACTGCCCCTACCGCATCGTGGCTGGCAACGCCAACGACGCCTGGGTGGAGATCGGCGACAAGAAATACAGCCCGCCCGAAGTCTCGGCCATGATCCTTCAGAAACTGAAAAAGGACGCCGAGAGCTATCTGGGCGAGACGGTCACCGAGGCGGTCATCACCGTGCCCGCCTACTTCAACGACTCCCAGCGTCAGGCCACCAAGGACGCGGGCAAGATCGCGGGCCTTGAGGTCAAGCGCATCATCAACGAGCCCACCGCGGCCTCCCTGGCCTACGGGTTTGACAAGAAGGCCAACGAGAAGATCGCGGTCTTTGACCTGGGCGGCGGCACGTTCGACATTTCCATCCTCGAGGTGGGCGACAACGTGGTCGAGGTGCGCGCCACCAACGGCGACACCTTCCTCGGCGGCGAGGATTTCGACCACCGCATCATCGAATATCTGGTGGACGAGTTCAAGAAAGAGAACGGCATCGACCTGTCCAAGGACCGCATGGCCCTGCAACGCCTCAAGGAGGCTGCGGAAAAGGCCAAGCACGAGCTGTCCAGCTCCGTGGAGTCCGAGGTCAACCTGCCCTTTATCACCGCCGACCAGAACGGCCCCAAGCACATGATGGTCAAGATCAGCCGCGGCAAGCTCGAAAAGCTGGTCGAGGATCTGGTGGAGCGCACGGTGGAGCCGTGCCGCAAGGCCCTCAAGGACGCCGGGCTCTCCGCCTCTGACATCGACGAGGTCATCCTTGTGGGCGGCATGACCCGCATGCCCCTGGTGCAGGAAAAGGTGAAGAGCTTCTTTGGCCGCGAGCCCAACCGCTCGGTCAACCCGGACGAGGTCGTGGCCATGGGCGCGGCTATCCAGGGCGGCATCCTGGCCGGTGACGTCAAGGACGTGCTGCTGCTGGACGTGACCCCGCTGTCGCTGGGCATCGAGACCATGGGCGGCGTGATGACCAAGCTCATCGAGCGCAACACCACCATTCCGACCAAGAAGTCCCAGGTCTTCACCACTGCGGCGGACAACCAGCCGTCGGTGTCCATCCGGGTCTTCCAGGGCGAGCGCCCCATGTCGGCGGACAACAAGCTGCTGGGCAATTTCGAGCTGTCGGGCATTCCCCCGGCGCCGCGCGGCGTGCCGCAGGTCGAGGTCTCCTTTGACATCGACGCCAACGGCATCGTCCACGTCAACGCCAAGGACATGGGCACGGGTCGCGAACAGTCCATCCAGATCACCGCGTCTTCGGGCCTGTCCGACGACGAGATCAACCAGATGGTCAAGGACGCCGAGGCCCATGCTGACGACGACAAGAAGAAGCAGGCGCTCATCGAGGCCCGCAACCATGCGGACACCCTGGTCTACACCTCCGAGAAGTCCCTGCGCGACCTGGGCGACAAGGTGGACGCCACCCTCAAGGCGGACATCGAGGTCAAGATAGAGACCTTGAAGGGCGTGCTGGCCTCCGACGATGTGGACGATATCAAGGCCAAGACCGACGAACTGGCCCAGTCCTCGCACAAGCTGGCCGAGCAGCTCTACGCCAAGCAGTCGTCCGGCCAGCCCGGCCCCGACGCCGCCGGAGCCGCCGGAGCAGCCGGAGGCGGAGGCGCTGCCTCGGCCAAGGGCGACGACGACGTGGTCGACGCCGACTACACCGAGGTCAAGTAATCCAACTTGCCTTGAGAGGCATAGCGAAGTATAGCATTACCCGGCCCGCCTGAAGCGGGCCGGGTTTTTGTTTGCCCGCTTCCCGCTGCCGGGACACAACGCACCATGTGCACAATGAAAAGACACACCGCCATGCCATCCATTCTGAGGACCATTGCCCTCCTTGCCCTTGTGGCTTTTTTCGCCTTGGGTTGCGCTCCGAGACAGAGCATCAAGAGCGCTGACCTGCTGGCCACGCCCAATCTGGTCGTCGAGGCCGAGACTGCCTGGAAGGCCAGGAACTACCCGGCTGCCGAGCTGTATTACGCCGCCCTGCTGGAGCGGCCCGACCTCGATAAGGCCATGCTGCCGACCGTCTACGATCGGCTGGCCGATTCGGCCTTTCGCAACGGCCATTATCATCAGGCGCGGGTGGCCCTGGAAAGCTGGGCCAACATGGACGCAAAAGCCGTTGAGCTTTCGTCCTGGGAGCTTACCTATCTCGATACCATGGCCGCCCTGAACCGGGGCGAGCGGCTCCAGAACCATCTCAAGTGGCTGCTCTCGGCGCGCGCGCTCCCCTGGGCCACGCGCAGCGACGCTGGCCTGTGGTACGGCGAGTACTCCCGCAGCCGGGGCGAGTTCGAGCGCTCATTGGAGACCCTGGCGGCCTTCTATGCCCAGGCGCCGACCAACGCCGACCGGGTCGTCATGGAAACGGCCTACCGCGCGACCCTAAAGGCCCTGGACGACAAGCGGGTCATGGAGTTGTCGCAGGCCATTCCCGCCGAGAACCAGTGGCTCTTCCCCTACGTGCTCGTCGGGTTCGAGCAGGGCGTGCGCAAGGCGACCGACAAGGAGTCGTGGTCCACTGTCTGGCGGGCCATGCGCAATCTGGCCGCGCGCGGGCAGATCGTTGACCGCGCGCCCATGGACCGCGTCCTGGCCACCCTTGAGGCCCGCTACGGCCTGCCGCGCGTGGGGCTGGCCCTGGCCCTGCCGCTGACCGGCCCCTACGGCAAGGTGGGCGTCAAGATCCTGCGTGGTGCCGGGCTGGCCCAGTGGCGTCTGGCCCAGGAGGCGGTGGATGTGGACCTGCGCGTCATCAACACCGAGGTGCCGGGCTGGGAAAAGCGGCTGGCCGAGCTGCCGGCCCAGTATTCCGTGGTCGGCGGGCCGCTGCGTGTCCAGGCGTTCAAACAGCTTTACGAAGGGATCGCGCCGGGCCAGCGGGTGCTCGACAACCGGGCGGTCTTCACCTTCCTCTCCTCCCTGGGAGACATGGAGGAGGGACGGGAAGCGTGGCGGTTCTTCTCCAGCCACAACGACGAGGTGCGCAGCCTGACCAGTCTCGCGGTCAACGACCTAGGCATCAGGGATCTGGCCGTGTTCTATCCCGAGGAGGGGTTTGGCCGGTCCATGGCCGAGACCTTCTACCGCGAGGCCGCGCCCCTTGGCGGGCGCATTCGCGGCATGCAGTCCTACCCGCCCAGAGACCTCAAGCAGTGGAGCAAGCGGGTGGGCGCGCTGCTCAAGGTGCCCGCCAATTTCAGCGAGAACAAGGACGTGCCGCTGCCCATGCCCGATTTTGGCGCGGTCTTTCTGCCCGACGGGTGGAACCAGGCCCAGACCCTGCTGCCCAACTTCTTCTTCTACGAAGGCGACCAGCTCCTGTTCCTGGGGCCGAGCCTGTGGAGCCGCGCTCTGGACAACGCCCAGATAGCGGACGAGCACTATTACCGGCTGGCCGTGTGCCCCGGCCCGTGGTGGGAGGGGAGCGAGGGCGGGCGCGCCCTGCAGGGCGCATTGACCGAGGAGGGACTCGGAAATGCCGACTTCTGGGTGGCCCTGGGCTACGATTTCCTGCGCTTCGCCGGTCGGTTGGGAGCCCTGCCCGCCGGGTGGGACGCGGACGATGTCAACGCCCGCATCGCCTCGGCCAGCCGCATCGATTTCAGCATGGCCCCCATCAGCTGGGATTCTCAAGGCGTGGCCTCCCAGGAACAGTATCTTTTCAGCCCTGTCCGCAACGGCAAGCGGCTGATCAATGCGGCCTCGCTGGCCGACAGCATCGCCAAGGCCAAGGCCCGGCGCGACAAGCGTCTGGGTGCGTACGAAAAGCGACAGGAAGAGGGCAAAACCCGCTAGAATAGCCGGGTTTTGGGCCGTGCCCGGCCAACTCGGCGCAGTCGCGCCCCAGGCCGCATCCTCACGACCCTGAGCAAGACAAGGAGCATCATCAATGAAGATCAGCCCGGAACAGGTGGCCAAGGTCGCGCGTCTGGCACGCCTTGACCTGCCGCAGGACAAGCTGGAGCTGTTTGCCGGACAGCTGGGCGACATCCTGGGCCACATGGACAAGCTCGGAGAGCTGGACACAGCCAGCGTCGAGCCCATGTACAGCCCGGTGGAGCACACCACGGTGCTGCGGGCCGACGAGGCGCGCAAGGAGCATGGCCGGGACGAGGTGCTGGCCAATGCGCCCGGGCACGACGGCCAGTTCTTCATCGTCCCCAGGATCGTCTAATCATCGCACACCCAGGATTGAATCATGTCTGAACTGCATACCGAGACACTGTCCCGGCTGGCCGGGCTGCTGCAAGGCGGCGAGATCACCGTGGCCCAGGCCGTGACCGCCTGCCTGGACCGCATCGAGGCCACGGAGCCGTCTGTCCGCGCGCTGATCACGGTCATGGTCGACGAGGCCAGGAGCGAGGCCGAGGCCATGGACGCCCTGGGGCCGGACCCGTCCAAGCCCCTGTGGGGCGTGCCCGTGGTCCTCAAGGACCTGCTGACCACGCGGGGCGTCAGGACCACCTGCGGCTCGAAGATTCTTGAAGATTTCGTCCCCTTTTACGACGCCACGACCGTCACCCGGCTGCGCGAGGCCGGGGCCGTGATCATCGGCAAGGCCAACATGGACGAGTTCGCCATGGGCTCGTCCACCGAGAATTCCGCCTATTTCCAGACCGCCAACCCGTGGGACACGGCGCGCGTGCCGGGCGGCTCGTCCGGCGGCTCGGGCGCGTCGGTGGCCGCGGGCCAGTGCTTTGCCGCGCTGGGCACAGACACGGGCGGCTCCATCCGGCTGCCCGCCTCGTTCTGCGGCATCGTGGGGGTCAAGCCTACCTATGGCCGCGTTTCGCGCTACGGGCTGATCGCCTATGGCTCGTCCCTGGACCAGATCGGCCCCATGACCCGCTCTGTGGAGGATGCGGCCCGCGTCCTTCAGGTTATCGCCGGACACGATCCCAGGGATTCCACCTCGGTGGATACCCCCGTGCCCGATTATCTGGCCGGGCTGGGCCGCGACTCCCTTGCGGGCGTGACCATCGGCCTGCCGCGCGAATACTGGGGCGAGGGCATCGACGCCGAGGTGGCCGGGGCGTGCCGCGCCGCCGTGGCCAGGGCCGAGGCGCTGGGGGCCAAAACAGTTCCCCTTTCCCTGTCGCTGACCGACTACGCCATCGCCACCTACTACATCATCGCCATGGCCGAGGCCTCGTCCAACCTGTCGCGCTTCGACGGGGTGCGCTTCGGCCACCGCAGCCAGAAAGCCGAGGAGCTCATCGACATGTACACCGCCAGCCGCACCGAAGGGTTCGGCGACGAGGTGCAGCGGCGCATCATCATGGGCACCTATGTGCTCTCGTCCGGCTACTACGACGCCTACTACAACAAGGCCGCCAAGGTCCGCCGCCTGCTGCGCCAGGACTTCGACGCGGCCCTCAGCCAGTGCGACCTCATCGCCGGGCCGGTCTGCCCGACCACGGCCTTCAAGGCCGGGGCCAAGGCCGACCCGCTCCAGATGTACCTCATGGACATATTCACCATTTCCCTGAACCTGGCCGGACTGCCCGGCATGAGCCTGCCCGTGGGCCTTGGCGCCGATTCAGGCATGCCGGTGGGCCTCCAGCTCATGGGCCGCCCCTTTGAGGAAGCGGCCATGCTCTCCGTGGCCGACTGCCTGGAGCGGCACCTGGACCCCATGCCGCTGCCGACGCTGTAGCCCGCTCCGCTTGATCGACAGTATGAGAGCCGGTCGCCGAACATTCTCGGCGACCGGCTCTTTTTCTTGTGTGCGCGGCGCGGGCTACTTCATGTCGTAGCTGACCGGGCCGTCCTTGTAGTTGGTGGTGTCGAGCCAGTCCGAGGGGTAGCCGATGGCCAGGACCGGGCCGCCGGGGATGTTGATGTAGCCGTCGGAGTACTTGGCGAACAGGGTGAAGGTCAGGTTGCGCCACCTGTCGAGCACCCGGCTCGCGGTGTTGAAGCCGAACTCGGTGATCAGGCGCAGCGACTCCTCGTCGGTCTTGCCTGCCACGGCCTCGTCCATGGCCAGGAAGTCCTGCATGGCCGCGTCTTCAAGCTCGCGTTGCACGGGCTTGATGTCCACCTCGGTCATGCGCTGGAAGTTGAGGCGCGACCAGTTGCCCAGCAGATCGAAATGCCACCAGGCCGAGGCGGGGTCGAACTGCTGGGACGAGCCTGTCTGATAGGGGCGCGGCAGTTGGGCCGCCCTGGCGAAGAAGGGCGTGAAGCAGGTGGTGTAGGACACGTCCGGGCCGAACCAGACCACGCCCTTGGTGTATTCCGGGGCCTTGGGCCGGGTCTGGCAGACGTAGGTGTAGCCCTGGTAGAAGACCGAGATGGACCGCTCCCACGCGCCGTAGAACTTCTTGTCCGCGTCCACGTTGTTCTGGTTGCCGTCATAGGGGCCGACAAAGCGGTGCGGATCGCCGTAGGGACCGGCAGCCGCGCCCTTGGTCAGGTCGAACTGGGTGCCCTCGTAGTGGTCGCGGTAGATGCTGAAGATCTTGGCCACGTCAATGCCGCTGCTCGGCTTGATGGAGAAGGGATAGTCCGTGGTGTAGGTGTCCTTGACCCAGGGGGAGAGGCCCAGGTCCGGGTTGACCCGGTCCATGGCCCGCCAGACGCGGCGCAGGGAGTAGTAGGGGTGGTTGTACTCGCCGGGGCTGATGGCGCGCAGCCAGTCCACCGGGCCCTGGGTCTTCTCGTCCCACCACTTGAGCTTTTTCAGGCCGGGATGCAGGAGCTTGGAATAGCGGAAGTTTTCCGGGTCGTCCCGGATCACCTCGCGGATGCGGAAGGTGTTGGCGGCCACGAAGAACTCGCCGTCCGGCACCCGTTTGGCCACCCAGGCCGAGTGGTAGGTGGTGTCGGGCAGGGCGCACATCTCAAAGACCCAACCCTCGTTCTCGTCAGCCACCAGCAAGGTCTCGCCCGTGTCGTAGACGCCGTACTTGTCCACCAATCCGCCCATGAGGGTGACCGCCTCGCGGGCCGTGGCGCAGTTTTCCAGGGCGATGCGCGACAGCTCGGAGCTGTAGAAGAGGCGCTGCGGCTGGCCAGCCCCTGCCTTGGAGTTGGCCTTGGGCTCGTAGTTGGCCGCGTTGGTGCACTCGCCCATCATCAGGTTCTTTTCGTTCATGATCCCGTAGTTGCCGTCGAAATAGGCGAAGGAGGTCTTCTGCTCCCGGCCCAGGATCTTCCAGATCTCGGCGTAGGGCACGGTGCCCACCGGCTCGGTGGGAGGATAGCCCCTGGTGTCGTAGGCCGGGCCGCGGTCATTGGTGACGATGCGCGGATAGGCATAGGCTTCGGGGTATATTTTGCGGCTGCCGGTCTGCTCCTTGGCAGGCACGAAGATCAGCCGCTGGTCGCCCAGTTCGTCGTCGTCCGAGTGGGTGACCATCATGGAGCCGTCGGCGCTGGCTCCGGGCGTGATGATCATGGTGGTGCAGGCCAGGGCCTGGGGCGCGGCCAACATGGTGGTCAGCAGGGCGACCAGCAGAAAGTGGCGCAACGGTTTCATATGGGAACTCCTTGTCTGATATGGGTGAGCATGCCCATGCTTCTAGCACACAGTATGGTCTTTCGTCCTCTGTCAAAGTTGGCCTGTGCATCTAGCGGTGCAAGCCGGAGGCGTCTTGCCTTTTCCTGCCCCATGCATCTGCGGCCCTGATCGTTTCCGCCACCGTCTCCGGCGAGATCCCGCCGGGTTCGTTGTGGATGCTCTCCCCCGGAGCGCACGCCTTCTCGGCCACCTGGAGCAGTTCCTGGTCCGAGACCTCCTCAAGGCCCAGATCGGCCAGGGTGGTGGGCAGGCCCACGGACTCGCAGAATCCGTAGGTCTGCTCCATGAGCGAGGGGTGCGCGTCGGTCAGGAACAGGGAGACGAGGGTTCCAAAGGCCACTTTTTCGCCATGATGGAACTCGGCGGTCCGGGGCAGGGCGGTCAGTCCGTTGTGGATGGAATGGGCAGCGGCCAGCCCGGCACTCTCAAAGCCAAGCCCGCTCAGGAGGGTGTTGGCCTCCACCACCCGCTCCAGGGCCGGGGTGACCGCTCTGGCCGAGCAGGAGGCCAGCGCCGCCGGGCCGTAGTCGAACAGGGTGTCCCGGCACAGCCGGGCCAGGGCATAGGCCGTCATGGACCCGACCGCGCCCGCGATGTTCGGGGCGCGCTTGATGCGGCACGACTCGGCCTCGAACCAGGTGGCCAGGGCGTCGCCCATGCCCGCCGCCAGGAAGCGGGGCGACGCCTGGGCGATGACCCCGGTGTCCACGATGACCGAGTCCGGGTTGCGCGGCAGGATGTCGGCGCGCTTGAACACGCCGTCATTGGTGTAGACCACGCAGACCGAACTGCACGGGGCGTCTGTGGAGGCAATGGTCGGGACCATGATCGAGGGCGCTGCGGCCAGATGGGCCACGGCCTTGGCCGCGTCCAGGGTCTTGCCGCCGCCCATGCCCAGTACCAGATCGCAGCCTGCTTCGCGGCACAGCTTGAGGAGCCGCTGAATCTCCTCGTCCGAGCATTCCCGCCCAAAAGGTTCGACCACGGCCCGGCATGCGTCGGTGACGCCAGGGAGGACCGCGGGCAGCAGGTGCTTGAGAGGATGGGGGGAGGCGATGACAAAGACGTTGCCGCCAAGCCGGGCGCATTCGCCGCCCAGCTTGGACAGGGCGTCCCTTCCCTGGATGTACCGGCCCGGAAACAAGGTGATGCTTGTCATTTTTTGTCCTTTTGGGTCGAGATTCCGCCCGTTTCCCAAAGCGGGCTGCCGACGCAGGGCATCCCGAAGGGGGGCTTTGACTGGGATAGCCTATCCGCGCGGTGATTGCGAGAGTCTTTCCCGTCCGGGGGAGGGTGTTTTTAAAGGCTTGCAAACCGCGCGCGGTTCCTTAGGATGTGTGCGGTCGGCGCGGGATGTTCCCCATGCGCCCGGATTCAACCCATGGACACAGCATGAAGACAGCCGTAGCCGTGAGCGGGGGCATGGACAGCCTGCTCGCCCTGGCCCTGATGCGGGCGGGCGGGCATGAGGTGCTGGCCGTGCATGGCCGGTTCCTGCCGTCCGGCCCGGATTCGGACAAGGCGATTGCCGGGCTGGCCGAGGCGTGCGCCCGGCTCGGCGTGCCGTTGCATGTGGCGGATCTGCGCCGCGAGTTCGAGCGCGAGGTGGTCGCGCCTTTTGCCGATGCCTACCGTCAGGGGCGTACGCCCAATCCGTGCGCGGTCTGCAACCCGCGCATGAAGTTCGGCGCGCTCTTCCGGTTTGCGCTCTCCCTGGGCGCGGACGCCTTGGCCACCGGCCACTACGCGCGCCTTGAGGAGCGCGGCCCGTCCGGTCTTCTGCTCACGCGCGGGGGCGATCCAGACAAGGACCAGAGCTATTTTCTTTCCCTGGTGCCCATCGAGACCCTGCGCCGGGCCCATTTTCCTCTGGGCGACATCTGCAAGCGGGACGTGCCGGAGACCCTGGCCGGTCTCGGCCTGACGCCGCCCCTGCCGGGCGAGAGCCAGGAGATATGCTTCGTGCCGGGCGACGACTACCAGACGTTCCTGACCCGGCGCGGGAACATGCCCGGCACCGGTCCCATCCGGCTTGAGGACGGCACGGTGATCGGCAGGCACAAGGGGTTGTGGCGGCACACCCAGGGCCAGCGGCGCGGCCTTGGCATCGCCTGGACCGAGCCGCTCTATGTTCTGGACAAGCGCGTGGCCGACAACACCCTGATCGTGGGGCCCAAACCCTCGCTCCACGCTCCTGGCTGCGTGGCCTGGCAGGTCAACTTCATGACCGACCCGGCTGGCTGGCCCGAGGTGGTCATGCTCCAGACCCGCTATCGCCAGCGGGCGCGGCCTGCCCGGTTCGCCGTGGACGGCTCCAGGCTGGTCTTCCATTTCATCGAGGAGCACACCCGCCCGGCCCCCGGTCAGGTGGCGGCGGTGTACGACGAGGCAGGGGCGGTCCTGGGCGGCGGGGTCATCGAGCATGCCCTGGAGCGCCCTTGAATGGGAGAAGGGGTGAGCAGGTCCGGGCTCAGATGCCCCAGCGGTCTTCCCATCTCTCCTCGCGTTCGCGCTGGAATCCTTCGCCCCTGGCGTTGACCAGGGTCCGGCGGATGTCGTCCGGCGTCATCTCCGGCTTCTTGCGGCAATAGGTTGTCCACCATTGCACCTCCTGGGTGACGCGCGTGTTCAGCGGGTCGCGAAAGGTGGCGAGTACGGCGAATCCCTGCTCGCGTTCGTCCAGGAATTGCAGCGTCAGGCCGAGGTAGAACACGGCGTCCGGGTTGCCGGGATACGCATCCAGGGTCGCGTCAAAGTGCGTGCGGGCCGTGGCGTAGTCCTGGTCGAGAAAGGCGCGCAGCCCTTCGCGGTTGCTGCGGTAGGCCGCATCCGGCCCGCTGTACAGGAAGTCGCCGTGGCTGCTGAAGGCCACGCCCACGCCCGAGGTGGAGCCCACGCCCACTGAGCCGTAGCTGAGGCAGCCGGTCAGCAAGGCCAGCGCGGCGAGGAGGAATGGTAGCGTCTGTTTCATGGCATTGACCCTTGTTGGCAAATGCTTTAGTCGCACGGGCGGGGGCTAGCCGGATCGGCTCATGTCCCGCTCGCGCTCCATGCCCTCGTCCCAGGCCCGGAACATGGCCCTGGTGATGGCTTCGTCGGTCAGGTCGGGCGTGGCGGCCAGCCGCTCGGCCATGTCGTGCACCGAGTTGGTCACCTGGACCTTGCCCGAATAGCGGAACCGGGTCAGGGTGTCGAAACCGCCCTGTCGGTCGCCCCTGGCGATCTGGCACAGGCCGGTGTAGAAGACCGCGCTGGGGTAGTCCTCCACCTCGGCGGCGTGGCGGAACGCCTCCTCGGCCTTGGCGTATTCGCCGAGATTGTAGTACGCACGGCCCAGGCCGGTCAGCAGCCGGGCAGAGTCCGGGTCGTCCTTGAGGGCCTTCTGATATTCGACAACGGCCTGTTCATAGTCCTTGAGAGTCATGGACAGGTTGCCCGCCATCTTGGGCTGGGGCATGCCGCATCCGGCCAGCGGGACAAACAGGGATGCGGCCAGGGCCAGGACAAGGACGCAGGTCGGCAGGGTGTGTCTCATGGGTTCGCTTTTCTTGAGAGTGTATGGTTGTTCATCATCGCAGCAGGCCGATAGTACATGATTCGCTTTTACACCGCCACCCTGGGGTGCAAGATAAACCAGTACGAGACCCGGTCCATCGCCGAGGCATGGACCGGCCACGGGCAGGCGTTTGAGACCGGTGCGCCCCAAGAGGCGGACCTCATCCTGATCAACTCCTGCGCTGTCACGGCCAATGCCGTGGCCGACCTGCGCCAGACCGTGCGCAGTCTGCACCGGGCCAGTCCCACAGCCGGGATCATCGTCACCGGCTGCGCCGCCCAGGTCATGGCCGACGAGCTGGCCGGGCTGCCCGGCGTGGTCCGGGTGGTGCCCCAGGCGGACAAGGGCGCGCTCCTGGCCGGGCCTGCCGCGCCGCCTGTTTCTCCTGCTGTGTTGGATGGCGAGGCCGGGGCGCTGGGCGGGTTTGCACCATTTTCCATCACCGGCTACTCCAGGGCGCGGGCTGTGGTCAAGGTCCAGGACGGCTGCTCGCATCACTGCACCTACTGCATCGTCCCGCAGACGCGCGGACCGTCGGTCAGCCGCCCGGTGGACGCGGTGGTGGCCGAGGCAGTGCGCCTGCTCGACAGCGGGTTCCGCGAGCTGGTCATCAGCGGCATCAACCTGCGCCACTATGGCCGGGGGTTGCAGGACCGCACGGATTTCTGGGATCTCCTGGCCCGGCTGGACAGGGAGCTTGCGCCCCGCTGGGCCGGGCGGGCGCGGCTGCGCGTGTCGTCCGTGGAGCCGGGCCAGCTTGACCACAAGGCGCTGGACACCCTGGCCGGGTCGTCCATGGTCTGTCCACAGCTGCACCTCTCGCTGCAAAGCGGCGACCCGGATGTGCTCCGAGCCATGGGGCGCGGCCACTACGACCCGCAGGGCGCGGTGGATTTTCTCATTCGGCTGGGCGAGGCCTGGCCCGTGATCGGGCTTGGGGCCGATCTCATCACCGGATTTCCCGGCGAGGACGAGGCCGGGTTCGAGAACACCCTGACTCTGTGTCGCGTCCTGCCCCTTACCTATGCCCATGTCTTTCCCTATTCCGAGCGGCCCGGCACGGCAGCCGCGACCATGGCCGGGCAGGTGGCCGTGCCCGTGCGCAAGGAGCGGGCCACCCGGCTGCGCGCCCTGGTCAGTCGCCGCAAGCGGGCCTTTGGCGAGCGGCTCCTGGGGCGTCCCTGCCTCGACGTGCTGGTGCAGGACCAACTGGGGCGCGGGGTGAGCGAGTTCTACGCCGGGTGTCGGTTGACCCGGCTGCCCGACGGGGCCGGTCCGCGCTCCCTGGTCAGTGCCCGGCCCGTGGGCCTGGACCGGGGCGTCATCGTGGCCGAGCCCCTGGCCGCGTCCATGACCGATCCGCAGGAGAATGCGTCGTGAGCACGCCGAAGACCCCGCTGCCCGGACTCCTGGTCCTCTCCATCCTGAGCGCACGGTGGGACGATGTCTGGCCCGGCCTGCTCCATGAGCTGGAGGCGCGCTTCGGCCCGGCTGGGCATGTCTCGGACCTGTTCCCCTTTGACCAGACCGGATACTACGACAAGGAGCTCGGCACGCCCATCGTCCGGCGGCTGCTCGCCTTTGACGCCCTGCGTCCCCTGGACGAGCTGGCCGGGATCAAGCTGTTGACCAATGCCCTTGAGACCGCCCATGCCGGGCAAAGGGGGCGGCTGTTCAACCTTGATCCCGGATTCCTCACCCTGGAGCGGCTGGTGCTGGCCACGGGCAAGAATTTTTCCCACCGCATTTACCTTGGCAGCGGCATCTGGGCGGACCTGACGCTCATCTGGCAGCGCCGGGGGTGGGTGGATTTCCCCTGGACCTTTCCGGACTACGCGGGCGAGGACATGAAATCGCGGCTGACAAAGTTGCGTCAGTTGTATAAAACCAAGCTCAATAACCAAAAGGATTGACAATATGCCTGTCAGCATGACCGGTTTTGGCCGGTTCGAGACCACTGAGGACGCCTGGACCCACGTCTGGGAGATCAAGAGCGTCAATGGCCGTTTTCTCGACGTGAAGTGGCGGCTGCCCGGCTTTTTGCGTGGCCTGGAGAACGGCTGGGAAAAGGTCGTCCGCGCCCATGCCTCGCGGGGCCGGGTGGATGTCTCCCTCAACCTGGAGGTCATGGACGCCGGGGTGCTCGGCGTGACCTTCAACGAGACCATGGCCAGGGCCATGTTCCGCCAGATGGAGAAATTGGCCCAGAGCGAAGGGCGCGTGTTCGAGCCGGATTACAACCGCGTCCTGTCCATGTCGTCCCTGTGGCGCGACTCGGGCAGCGAGCCTGATCCCGGTCTGGCCGAGAGCCTGACACGCGGGCTTGAGGGCGCGCTTTTGGACTGGATGCACTCGCGCACCGTGGAGGGTGGGGCCATGGTGGCCGACCTGTTGGCCCGGTTCGAGACCCTGGGCGGGTTGACCCGTGCCGTGGCCGTGCGCGTTCCGGGCATTCTGGAAGAGAAGAAGGCCAGCCTGCGCCAGCGCATCACCGACATGCTCGCCTCTGCCGGGGCGGAGTTCTCCGAGGACCGCATGCTCCAGGAGGTGGCCTACCTGACGGACAAGCTCGATGTCTCCGAGGAGCTGACCCGGCTCGACGCTCATCTTCAGCGCATCGGCGAGACCCTGCGCACGGGCAGCGACGTGGGCAAGAAGCTCGATTTCCTCATCCAGGAGACCTTCCGCGAGATCAACACCTGCGGCAACAAGGCCCAGGACGTGGAGGTCAGCCGGTTGGTGGTGGATTTCAAGGCCGAGCTTGAGCGGTGCCGCGAGCAGGTGCAGAACATTGAATAGCGCGCCCGGCTTGGCTCGTCAGACAGTGAAACAGCTCAATCGACTCAACTAGTTGTAGGTATTTATGCAGAAACAGGGATTGCTCAACGTGGGCTTTGGCAACTTCGTGGTTTTGAGCCGCGTGGTCTCCATCGTCAACCCCACCAGCGCGCCCATGCGCCGCCTGCGCGAGGACGCGCGCCAGGAGGGGCGGCTCATCGACGCCACCCAGGGCCGCAAGACGCGCGCCATCATCGTCACTGATTCCAACCACGTCATCCTCTCGGCCATCCAGGCCGAGACCGTGGGCCAGCGTTTCAGCGCCGAAGAGGGGGAATAGGTGGGCAGTGACCATCACAACATCCGCCTGGGGCAGATCCTGGTGGTCTGCGCGCCGAGCGGCACGGGCAAGAGCACGCTCATCGAGATGCTCAGGCGGGAGTATCCAGACTTCGGTTTTTCCGTCTCCTACACCACCCGCGCCCCCAGGGGGCAGGAGCAGGACGGGCGGGAATACCATTTCGTCACCCGTGACGTTTTTATGGAAATGCGGGAGCGGGGCGAGTTTTGCGAATGGGCCGAGGTCCATGGCAACTTCTACGGCACGGCCACCGCGCCGGT
Source organism: Pseudodesulfovibrio aespoeensis Aspo-2 (assembly GCF_000176915.2). NCBI lineage: Bacteria > Pseudomonadati > Thermodesulfobacteriota > Desulfovibrionia > Desulfovibrionales > Desulfovibrionaceae > Pseudodesulfovibrio > Pseudodesulfovibrio aespoeensis. The sequence continues at coordinate 2,516,375 of NC_014844.1, read as the reverse complement.
GGAGGCGATGCTGGACCAGGGCCGCGACGTGCTTTTCGACATCGACGTGCAGGGGGCCAAGCAGCTGCGCAAGACCTTCTACAAGGGCACTTTCGTCTTCCTGCTGCCGCCCTCGCGCGCCGAGCTGGTGCGCAGGCTGACCCGGCGCGGCACCGATTCCGGGGAATCCATCGCCCGCAGATTGACCAATGCGACGGGCGAGATGCGGCAGGCCGACTTCTTCGACTACTGGGTGGTCAACGACGACCTGGACACGGCCTATGAGGAACTGCGGGCCGTGTATCTGGCCGGGCGGTGCAAGCCCGTGCTGCGGCCCGGCATGCTCGACTCCATCCTCGACACCTGGGGGAGCGATGGCTGAACTGGTGGTCGCCCTTGATTATCCGGACGGTGCGTCCGCCCTGACCATGGCCCGCTCCCTGCGCGGCGCGGTGCCGTGGGTCAAGGTGGGGCTTGAGCTGTTCACGGCTGAAGGTCCGGCAGTGGTCACGGGCCTGAAGGATCTCGGATTTCGGGTCTTTCTGGACATGAAATTCTTCGACATCCCCAACACGGTCCGGGGCGCGACCCGCTCCGCCGCGCGGCTGGGGGTGGACATGGTCAACATCCACGCCCTGGGCGGCGAGCGCATGGCCCGCGCGGCCCTGGAGGGGTGCGCAGAGGGGTGTGCAGAGGGGTTCGCCAAAGGGACGCGCGCCGACCAGGAGCCGCCGCTGCTCCTGGCTGTGACCATGCTCACCAGCATGGCCGCGGGCGATCTGCCCCTTGAGTGCGCGCCGCCACCCTCGGAAATGGTCCTTGACCTGGCTGTGAAAGCCAAGCAATATGGCGTAAATGGAGTGGTCTGTTCCGGGCTTGAGGTCGAGGCGGTCAAGAAGGCCTGTGGGGGGCGGTTCATCTGCCTGACCCCGGGCATCCGGCCTGCCTCGGCAGGGGGGGATGACCAGCGTCGGGTGGTCACCCCGGCCCAGGCTGTCCGGTCCGGCTCCGACTATCTCGTGGTGGGCAGGCCCATCACCGGGGCCGCGTCCCCGGCGGACGCTGCACTCGTCATTGTCGAGGAGATTCGATCAGCCTGACCAGGGGGGAGCGGATGACTGAGCGAAGTGACACCGAGCACCCCGGACGGGGGGTTGTCAGAGACGGCGCCGAGAAGATCAAGGGGGTCTTCTCCACCCAGTCCGTGTCCAAGATCGGCACCGGCACCAGCCAGCGACGCACCATCCAGAAGACCTACTGGAGTGGCGAGGAGCTGGAGGACGGCACCATTGGCGTGCAGCCTCTCAACCGCAACTATGTCCCCTCCGGCCCCAAGCGCATCCTTGAGCGCGACGAATTTCTGACCAAATTCAATCCTGAGCCCGAATTCTACCTCTCCACCGTGTATCCGGCCATCAGGCAGATGGACGAGGCCGTGGTGCGCGGCGAGAAGCACCGCGAGCGCGGCGCGGCCTACAGCGCCGAGTTCGAGTTCAAGCAGGCCACGGCCATTGACGAGGAGAACGTGCGCGCCAACTTCGGCCTGGGCCTGACCTACCTCGACCGGGGCGATCAGGTGAAGGCCAACGACATCTTCGAGCGCCTCGTCGGGCTCGAGGCGGCCTTTGAGGAGGAGCACAAGCACCTGTTCAACGATTTCGGCATCAACATGCGCAAGAACAAGATGTACGAACAGGCCCTGCAATACTACCTGCGCGCCGAGGGTCTGGTGGCGGACGACGAGCACCTGTTCCACAACATCGCGCGCTGCTTCTATGAAAAGGGCGACGTTGAGGGGTGCAAGAAATACCTGCGCAAGAGCCTTGAGGTCAATCCGGACCTCAAGGAGAGCCGCATGTTCTGGGCCTTTCTCAAGAGCGAGGGGCATGTGGACAAGGCCGAGGGCGGACCGGGTCCCGAATCCGGCCAGCCGGAAGCGGAGCCGGTGCGCGAAGCGGGGCAGGCAGACGCTGGCAAGCCGGGGTCGGGCAAGCCGGGAACGGGCGAGTCGAAAAACGGCGAGTCGAAAAACGGCAAATCGGGTGACGGCAAATCGGGCAGCGGCAAGCCTGGGGCTCCGCTGGTCCTGACTCTGGACTGACCCGGCGTTTTCGGTCGTTCGGGATTCCATGGGCGGCACGGGCCGCGAAACACGATGCGGGCAGGGAGTTGTCATGAACCAGGACAAGATTCAGAGTTTCTTGCGCGAACTCCCCAAAATGCGCAACGACCTGCCCTTTTCACCAGAGGTGTTCAGGAAGCTCTTTTTTCAGACCGGGGCCTCGTCCCTGGCCTCCCTCGAAGAGGTGGGCAAGACCCTGGGCAATGACCAGGGATTGACCACCCGCGTGCTCAGCCTCGCCAATTCGGCCTATTACGGCCTTCAGGCCGAGGTCCAGTCCGTGTCCCGCGCCGCCGCCGTGCTCGGCATGGCCGAGATCCGCAACATCGTGCTCACCCTGGGCGTCAACGGACTCACGCGCGGTCGAACCATGCCCAACGGGTTCGACCTGGGCGAGTACTGGCGGCACCAGTTTTTCGTGGCCATGATCGCCAGGGAGCTCTCTCGCATCACCGAGGTCGGCAATCCGGACAACCTGTTCACCGCCGGGCTGCTGCACGACATCGGCAAGCTCATCATCGCCATGCGCCGCCCGGAAGACTGGGTGGGCATCCGCGAGCTGGCCGATGCCGAGGACATGCTCGACGCCGAGGCCGAGGAAGAGTACTGGGGGCTGGACCACGCCGTGATCGGCGCCCTGGTGCTCAAATCCTGGGATCTGCCGCCTACCCTGGTGGAGCCGGTCAACTGGCACCACGCTCCGGAGCTTTCGCCCGGCCACTCCAACGAGGCCACGGTCATCTGTGTGTCCGACTGCGCGGCCCACGCCGTGGAAGAGGAGGAGGACCGCTACGACAGCCGGCTTGATGCCCTGTGTCCGGACCTGGAAATGGAGCGCGAAGAGGTCTTGGAAGTGGCCGAGGAATTGGCCGAATCAAAGGACATCGAACAGTTCATCAGACTGCTCTCATAACCAACGGGAATTGATTTGCCCTGCATCTGGAAAGCCCGCGGCGAAAACGCGCCGCCCTCGTCTGCCGTCATGGCCGAGCAGTTGTCCGTCTCCCCCCTCATCGTCGATATCCTCTGGAACAGGGGGCTGACCTCGGTGGAGGACATGGATCGTTTCCTCAGCCCCGGCCTGCGCCATCTGGCCAAGCCCTCGGAGATTCCCGGCCTGATGGAGGCCGCCGAGGTTCTGGCACGCGGTCTGGCCGAGGGGCGCACTCTGGCCATCTGGGGCGACTACGACGTGGACGGCATCACGGCCACGGCCCTGATCAAGGAGTTTCTCGCCCTGCGTGGCATCAGCGCCATGCACCATCTGCCCAACCGGATGGAGGAAGGGTACGGCATGAACATCCCCGGCGTGGAGCAACTGGCCCAGGCCGGCGCGCAGATGCTCCTGACCGTGGACTGCGGCATCTCCGACATCGGCCCGGTGGCCCGCGCCCGCGAGCTGGGCATGCTCGTGGCGGTCACGGACCACCACCTGCCCGGCGATGCGCTGCCCGATGCCCACGCCGTGTGCAACCCCCGGCTGCGCGAGGGCGGCCCCTGCGACGATCTGGCCGGGGTGGGCGTGGCCTTCATGCTCGTCTGCGCCCTCAACCGGATGCTGCCGGGCGAACAGGCGGACGTGCGTCCGCTGCTCGATCTGGTGGCCCTTGGCACCGTGGCCGACGTGGTCCGGCTCACCGGGCAGAACCGCATCCTGGTCAAGAACGGCCTTTTGGTCATCAAGGAGGCGGCCCGGCCCGGCATGGCCGCCCTCAAGGTGGTCAGCGACTACGAGCGCAAGGCCGAGCTGGGGGCCGGGCAGATCGGCTTCAACCTCGCTCCGAGGGTCAACGCTGCCGGGCGCATGGGCGATCCTGGCAAGGCGCTCTCCCTGCTCCTGGCCAAGAGTTTCGACGAAGCCATGCCCATTGCCGAGGAGCTCAACGCCATCAACATGGAGCGCCGCCGCCAGGAGCAGGAGATCGCGGACGAGGCCTTTGCCCAGGCCGAGACCATGAAGCGCATGGCCGGACTGGTGCTCCACGCCGACCATTGGCATCCGGGCATCATCGGCATCGTGGCCTCGCGCGTGGTGGAGCGGTACTACCGGCCCACCCTGATGCTCTGCTCGCGCCAAGACACCGGCCTGATCAAAGGCTCTGGCCGCAGCATTTCGGAGTTTGACCTGCACGAGAGCCTCAAGGCGGTCAGCCCGCTGCTGGCCGGTTTCGGCGGACACAAGCAGGCCGCCGGGCTCTCCCTTGTGCCGGAGAATCTGGCCGCCCTGCGTGAGCAGTTCAACGCGTTTGTCATCAGCCAGCTCGGCCCGGAGCCGCTGACCCCGACCCTCAAGCTCGACCGCCAGCTCCCCTTTGCCGAGATCACCAACACCCTGCTCAACGAGCTGGAACTGCTGCAACCCTTCGGCCTTGGCAACCCGGAGCCGGTCTTTGCCTCCGCGCCCGTGACCGTGGCCGAGTACCGGCTTTTTGGCCGCGAGAACGAACACGTCAAGCTCGTGCTGGCCGATGCACAGACCGGGGCCAGACTGCCCGGCAAGGCGTGGCGCATGGGCCGCGAATTTCCCCGCAACACCCAGGGGCAGGCCATGCGCTTTGCCTTCACCCCCAAGATCGACCGCTTCCGCGGAATCCCCAGCATCGACCTGCGCATCCGCGACTGGCTGGTGTAGCCGCCAAAACGCCATGAACGGCGCGGGTCGCGACGCCCAGATCCGGCTCCTCCGGGGGATACCTCAAGGCTGCCGGGCCTGGGCTGCGTCCATTCTGAATGCTCCTTGGCCCACGGCAGGCGGGAAGGGCATCCCGCCTGCCGTGAGGCGGCGTGAGGGGCTATTCAGGCAGGGGAACGACCAGGATCGGGATCTTGCAGTGACGGATTGTCTCTGTGGCCACGCTGCCGAGCAGGATGCCCATCAGGCCGGTCTGGCCGTGGGTGCCCATGACAACCATGTCGAAGTTTCCGCTCTCGGTTTCGGCCACGATGCGTTGCGCTGCATCACCGCAGACCACCTTGATCCTGGCCCCGGCGAGGTGAGCGGGGCTGCCGGGGGTCGTGAATTCTTCCCTGGCAATGCCTTCCAGACGTTCATGGATGGCTTGAATGGCCTTGTCCTTTTCCCCTTTGTCGATCCAGTACGCAGCCTTTTCGCCAAAGGTCTGGGCCAGGTCCATTCCGGCCTCTTCGCTGAGCAGCTCAAGGGAATCCGGGAGCACGTGGAGGACAGTGACCTCGGCGTCGTGCCTGTCGGCCAGGACCGCCGCGAAGCCCAGAGCCAGCCGGGCATTGGCCGAGAGGTCAGTGGCATAGAGAATGTTCTTGATGTTCGGGAGCATGGCATTCCTCCTTGGAATCCGTTCAGGCCGGGGCCGATGTGGCCGCTGCCGGGCCAAACAGGCGGGGGGTGAGTTTCACATACCAGGCGGCGGACTGCACCTGGATGATGTATGCGGCAGCGACCACCAGGGCCGCATCCGCCCCCTTCTCGCCAAAGGCGTTCATGGCGATTGCCAGGGCGATGGACAGGTTGCGCATGACGGTGCCGTAGACCATGGCGATGGCATCGCCGCGACTCAGCAGCCGCTTGCCTATCACGGTGCTGATGGTGAAGTTGATGCCGTACAGCAGGACCAACGGCAGGAGGATGGTCAGGAGCAGCTCCGGCGATGCGGCGATGGTGCGCGCCTTGAGGGCCAGGGCCACGAACACGATCCCCAGCACCCCGATGGTGGACAGCGCCGGGAACCGCGGGCCGAGTCGCTTCTGGAAGTGCTCCTGGCCGAATTTGCGGACCAGGAGGCGCTGGGTGATGAAACCCAGGGTCATGGGCAGGAAGACGATGAAGAATATCTGGCTGAACACGGCTGTAACGTCCACCTCAATGGCCGCGCCCATGAGCGCCCGGACATAGAACGGGGTAGCCAGCGATCCGGCCACAAGCCCGACAACGGTCATTTTCACGGCTGCGGCCATGTTGCCCTTGGCAAAACCGGTCCAGGAAATGGTCATGCCGCTGGTTGGGACCAGCCCGGCCAGGAGCAGGCCAAGGGCCATGTACGGCTTGTCGGCAAAAAAGGCGAGCCCCATGCCCCAGGCCAGAAACGGCGTGAACAGGAAGTTCACTCCCAAAGTGATGCCCTGCGCCTTGATGTCGCCGCCCTCAAAGACCTTTTTGATGTTCAGGGTGACCATCATCGGGTAGACCATGAGGAAGGTGAAGGGTATGATCATGGCCTTGAGCCAGCCGGCCTCTGCGCTGATGCCGTAGAGGAATCCAAGGGCCATCATTGTCGGGATGACCAGAGTCAGTTTTTTCGTGATGGTTTGCAGAAAAGACCACATGGGGCGCTCCCTGTTAGAAAGTCCAGGTATTCCAGCCATCCTCATTGCGACGGATGACTTCAATGCCTTTTGCCAGCCGCCAGTGGCTTGGCAGGGCGGATTCGTTGATGCCCCGGGCCTTGGCGCAGGGCAGGCAGACCATGACTTCGATGTTCTGGTCCAGGATGACCTGGAGATACTGCATGAGCGTGTCGCCGGTGGCGGCCCGGACATGCTCTGTCAGGGCCGGGTTGGTCAGGTAGACGGCGTCGTCCACCAGGAAGAGGGAGACCTCGTGCCCATCGTCCACCGCTTTGGTGGCGAACATGACGGATCGGGTGGCGCGCACCGGGTTTTCAGGTCCGGCGGAGATGATGAACTGATACTTGCTCATTGTGTTCCTTGTTCTGTTCAGGTTGAGGTCAGTCGTTGCCGCTGTCGCCCATCTCCGTTGCCCGGCAGTCCGGATCCGAGCAGCAGGGAGCCTCGTTCAGTCGGTAGGTCTTGACTCCGCTTGCGACCGGTTCGAGGATGAAGCGCTTTTCACAGGCCGGACAATTCACATACACCGGGGCATAGCCGCCGGGGTGCTCCGTGTGCTGCGGAGCGTGGCAATACGGGCATTGAACGTCGTAAGCGGGCATGGGACACCTCCTGGTTGCGTGCTGTTGTGACTGCACCATGCCCCAGGGAGGCCGGGGCGGCATTGATCTCGATCAACACGGGCGAAAAAAATGGACACAACCACAATCGTTGAAATCATCAGCACACTGCCGTTGTTCTCCCATCTGGCGATGAACCAGATCGAGCGGCTGGCGCGGGCGGCGAATATCGAGACGATCCCGGCAGGCGGGCTGTATTTCAGCGAACAGGCGGCAGCCCAGGGGTTGCACCTGTTGGTTGCGGGGCGGGTGAAGCTGTTCAGGATGTCCGAGGAAGGGCGGGAGCAGACGATCTTCATTTTCGGTCCCGGAGAACCGTTTTGTCTCTGTTCGGTGTTTTCCGACGGTCAGCTTCCGGCCAATCTGGCCGCGCTGGAGCCGAGCACGGTGCTGGTTGTTCCTCCCGGAGAGCTGGAAAGGCTTGTGGCGGAGGATCCGGGAATGCTGCTGATGATCCTGCGGGTCATGTCACGACGCCTCAAGGAGGCCATGGACATGATCGACGCGCTGTCGCTCAGGCAGCTGCCGTCCCGTCTGGCCGCCTATGTCCTGACCTCTGCCGAGGGAGACGTCATGACGCTGTCCATCACTCACCGCGAGCTTGCCAAGATCATTGGGGCCACGCCCGAAGCCCTGTCCCGCTCCCTCAGGAAGATGAGCGAAGCGGGTCTGCTGAAAATCGAGGGCAAGGAGGTGCGGATATTGGACCGCTGGGGATTGGAGCAGTGTCGCGCATCGGGCCTGGCCTGATCCTCCCGGCCAGAGGCAACCCGATGCGCTCCTCACCAATGGGCAGGGGGCGTCCACGCCGCCAGCGGCGGCGGTGTCAGGTGAATTTTCTCTCTCTGTGCCGCCTGTCTACACGAACTGGGCCGCGTTGTAGCTGGAGCGGACCAGGGGGGCGCTGAAGACGTGGCGGATGCCGCGTGCCTGACCTTGGGCGGCGTAGGCGTCAAAGGCGGCGGGCTCCACATAGCGGGCCACCGGGGGGTGCTGGCGGGTGGGGCGCATGTACTGGCCGATGGTGACGATGTCGCAGTTGACGGCGGCCAGGTCGTCGAGCACGGGCAGGATCTGGGCATCGGTTTCGCCCAGCCCGACCATGATGCCGCTCTTGGTGGGGATGGACGGGGCCAGCACCTTGGACCGCGCCAGCAGCGTCAGGCTCTGGCGATAGTCGGCCTGGGGGCGGATGGCCGGATACAGGGACGGCACGGTTTCCAGGTTGTGGTTGAGCACGTCGGGCCGGGCGTCGAGCACGGTGCGCAGGGCGGCCTCGTCGCCCAGAAAGTCGGGGATAAGCACTTCCACGGTACATTTGGGCAGGGTCTGGCGCACGGCTCGGATGGTGGCCGCGAAATGTCCGGCCCCGCCGTCGGGCAGGTCGTCACGGGTGACCGAGGTGACCACCACGTGCTTGAGGTCGAGCCTGCGGGCGGCCTCGGCCACGCGGGCGGGCTCGTCCGCTTCCAGGGGCTCCAGGCGGCCCGGCGCGATGTTGCAGAAGGCGCAGTTGCGCGAGCACACGCTGCCCATGATCAGGAACGTAGCCACGTTTCTTGAGAAGCATTCCCACTTGTTGGGGCATTTGGCGCTCTGGCAGACCGTGTTCAGGCGCAGGTCGTCGATGAGCCCTTCGGTGCAGGAGAACCGCTCACTGCTGGGGAGTTTGATCCGCAGCCAGGGCGGAATCCGCAAAGGCTTTTCTGAATTCCCGGATAAAGACATGTTTGACTTCCTTAATGGTGATGTCGTGTCCGGCCTCGGCGCTGAGAGAGGTGGGCCGCGCGCCCTGGATGCCGCACAGGGTTATCATGTTGAACAGGCTCACGTCGCGGCCCACATTGAGGGCCAGGCCGTGATAGGTGACCCAGCGGCGCACGCCGATGCCCATGGAGCATATTTTGCGCATTTCGTCCACCCAGACGCCGGGGTGGCCGGGTCGGCGCGTGGTCTCGACGCCGAAAGCGGCGCAGGTGGCGATGACCGCCTCCTCCATGTCGTGGAAGAATTTGCGCATGCCGCCGGGCCGTTTCTCCACCCGCCAGATGGGATAGGCCACCAGCTGGCCGGGGAAGTGGCAGGTGATGTTGCCCCCGCGCGCCGTGCGGGCCAGCTCAATGCCTTGGGCGGCCAGAAAGGACGCGTCCACATGCAGGTTTTCCGCCCCGCCCTGGCGGCCCAGGGTGATGACCCTGGGGTGCTCCAGCACAAAGAGGGTGTTGCCGCGCTCGCCCGCCGTGACTCTCTCCAGCGTTTCGAGCTGGATCGCTTCAGCCTGGGCGTAGCCTATGAGTCCGAGGTCGGTGAGGATCATTTTTCCTGGATGGCGGGCTTGTAAGGCAGCACCAGCGCGCCGGATTTGAGGTCGGTTCCGGGGGTGGCGGGCCACTCCGGGATGATGGCCTGTCCGGGGAACAGGGGGCGGTGTTTGGGGCCGTAGTCCACCAGGGTCAGCCCCTTGTCCGAGCAGGCGTACTGCCCGTTGCCGCCGTGCAGGGAGAACGGCTCGGAGATGAGGCGCACCGCGCCGAAATCCTTGGCCCCCTTGCGCGAGAGGTAGAGGAAGTTGATGGACACCCCGGTCTTGTCCAGCCGCGCCTCGGACGAGAGCAGTTCGAGCCACTTGGGCGCGCCCTTGACCGAGAAGTTGAAATGGCACCAGGGTGCGTTTTTGCCGGTGGCCGGCATGGGACACTCCACGGCGTGGGGGCAGGGTGCGATGGGCTTGAATCCGTGGGCCATGAACTGGCCGCGCATCTCGGCAATGATCCGGCCTGTCAGGCGCACGCCGGTCTCGACGAGCAGGATGCGGCCCGTGTCCTTGCACGCGCCAGTCATGTGCCGGGCGAGCTTTTCGGCCTGGGGCCGGGCGGTCCTGCCCGACCAGTCCAGCTCGTTGAAGGCGTTGGCGGCCACGATCAGATCCGCCTTGCGCAGAATGCGGTCGGTGAAGGCCGCCTTGACCGTCTTGACGCGCCACGGGGTGTCGCCCGCCACGGCGTTGAAGAGCTGGAGGCCCGCCTGCATGGCCTTGGGCACGCGGTCCATGCAGGTGAAGGTCAGCCTGCGGCTGCGCAGGTGGGGCCGCGACATCCACAGGGCGATGACTGCGGTCAGCGGCCCGGAGCCGAGGTCCACGATCTCGCCGTCTTCAGGGATGTCCAGCTCCATGCCGCTGAACAGCCGCGACATGCGGTACAGGTTCCACGGCAGGAAATAGCACAGGTAGGGCGAGAGGAACCGGGCGTCGCCCATGTAGTCGAGCCGCCGCTCGGAGCGTTCGTTGGTCAGGCTGCGCGACATGTCGCGGATGTCATACTTGAGCTGCTCGCGGTGCTTGGCCTTGAGCGGCCAGATGTGCTTGAGGATCTCGCCGAACCGCTCCAGCTCGGCCTCGTTCTCGGCCGTGATGTTGGGAAAAAGGCTGTCAATCGACATAGGTGAAGCGCATCCTTTGCATGAACCGGTCGCCGAACGTGGTGTCGGCGGCCAGATCGAGCGCGGTTATGGTGTCCGGTAGCGTCCGGGCAAAGGCCCGCGCGCCGGGATCGGTCGCGAGCATCCCGGTGCCCTTGAGCGAGGTGTTGCCCGCCTTGATTGTCCTGGCTCCCAGGCCGGGTGGCAGGAAGCCCAGCGTCTCCAGGTCGTCCAGGGAGACATGCTCGCCCAGCGCTCCGGCGATGTGCAGGACGGCCAGCCGGGCCGGGGCCAGCCCTGCCTCGGCCAGCAGGGCGGACATGGCCAGGTTGAAGGCCGCCTTGACCTTGAGGATTTCCTCCACGTCCGAGGCCGGGAGCAGGAGGGCGTCATCGAGTGCCAGGGCGGGCTCGCCCGCCAGGGTGGTCAGCCGGGCCGCCAGCCGGGCCGCCAGCGGGGTGGAGCCGGTGGCGAAGTGGCCCGTGTCGTCGAGCACGCCGTGGCGGAGCAGGAGGGCGGTCAGGGAAAGATAGCCAGTGCCGGTCATGCCGGTGGGCGGTCCGTTGGCCGAATCCCCCTCGAAGCGCACGGGCGCGAGGCCCTTGGGGGTCAGCCGGAATGCGGTGATGGCGCCGGGGCCTGCGGTGCGGCCACAGGAGAGGCCCACGCCCTCCAGGGCCGGGCCCATGGGCACGCTGGCTACCAGCCGTTTTCTCGGCGACAGGGCCAGGACAAACTCGCCGTTGGTGCCGAGATCGGCCAGCAGGAAGGGAAATTTTGGTTCGTCTCCGTACTCGATGGCGGTCAGCCCGGCGCTGATGTCCGCGCCCACAAAGGGGGCGAGCAGCGGGGGGATGTAGGCTGGGGGCAGCCCGGCTCCGAGTTTTCGCTCGTCGTCGCCCGCGTAGGTCAGGGCGTAGGGCGCGCTGGCAAGCCCGTCGGGCTTCATGCCCAGCAGAATATAGGTCATGGCCGGGTTGCCGGACACGGCAAGGGCGGTGCAGACGCCCCCCATGTTGCGGGCGGCCATGGTGGCGATCTCGGCCAGCCGGTCAAGGATCAGGCCGCGCAGCACGAAGCGCCCTTCGGCGGTGGCGGCCACGGCCAGCCGGGACATGATCTCGCTGCCCAGGCCGGTCTGCGGGTTCAGCTCCTGGCCCGTGGCCACGGGTGTGTCGCCTGAGAGCGCGGTCCAGTGGATGCTGGTGGTGCCGAGGTCCACAGCCAGGGCAAAGTCGCCGCTGGCCGGGGCCAGGGTGCGCATGGCGCGCAGGCTGCGCACCGGGGTGGGGATTTCCACCTCGCACGGCTCGGAGGGGTGCAGGCAGGAGAGCCGCCAGCCCTGGTCCAGGCTGGTCTGGCCGAGCTTTTTCAGCTCCTCGCGGGTGGGCGCGGGCGGATCGGCAACGTAGCGCACGCGGCACAGGCCGCACTTGCCCAGACCCGAGCACAGGGGCACGCCGTGCCACAGGCGGCTCAGGAAGATGGTCCGGGCCAGGGTGTCGCCGGGGCGCGGCTCAAGGGCCAGCCGACCGCCGTCCGGGGTGCGTATCAGTATGCTCACGATGCGGTTCCTTGTGGCGCGCAGACTAGCCCATGCCCACCCGGCTGTAAATGAGCATCTCGCCGCCCGCTGCGGGCCGGGCCTGGAAGGCAAAAGGGGCGGAGGACCGAGCCTCCGCCCCTGTGGTCTTACAGCTTGCGTGCTACCAAAAGGAGTGTCTGGCCGTCGCAGCCGGTAAAGGTGTGGGTGAAGTTGCCGAAACCAGCGGCCGTGAGCGGTTCTTCCAGGTCTCGCCCGGAGAGGAAGTGGGTCTTATAACCCATGAGCCGGGTGATCAGTTCCACGCTGGTCTGGTAGAGGCGGCTTGCTCCCCCTTCCCGAGACAGGTGGTGCGAAGCAAAGCACCCTCCGGCCTTGAGCGAGCGGTGGATGTTCCTGAAGACATTTTCCAGATCGTCCACGCATCCGTAGAGGATATGGGAGGTGAACACGAAGTCGTAGGCCTCCTCGGGCAGTTCGTCGCTGCGCAGGTCAAAGGGCTCGCAGGTGATGCGGTCGCCGTAGCCCAGGGCGGTGCAGCGCTGCATGGCCGGTGCGGTGACGTTGGGCAGGTCCAGGATGGCGCTGGTCAGGTCGGGGTTGTGCTCCAGCAGTTCCATGGAATAGTGCCCATGGTTGCCGCCGATGTCCGCCATGGTGCGGAAGGAGGCGAACTCCGGCAGCTCCTTCAGATAGGCGACCGCCATCTGGAGCTGGCCGTTGAGGGCGTGCTGGAGGGTTCCGTCCATGGTATCCGCCTCGGCCCAGCTTTCGTCGGTTTTTTCCCGTTCCATGGTGCCGCCCTTGAGCAGGGTGGGCAGGCTCTTGCGGAGCAGTTCGTTGTGCCCGTGCTGCAAGCTCAGCGCCTTGCCCTGGTACAGCGGTGAGGCGCTCACCAGGTATTCCTCGGTCATCTCGGTGTTGGCGTAGATTTTTCCATCCAGAGTGAGCAGGTGGCGGTCCACCAGAACGTCCAGCATGGCTTCCAGCGGTTCGGTCTTCAGTTCCATGGCTTTTGCCAGTACCGCCGCGGGCATGGGCTGGCTGCTCAAGTGGTCGAACAGGTTCATGCGCACGGCGTCGATGATTGCCTGGGCGCTGATGGATTCCATGAGCACATGCTCGACCGGGGCCAGTGATGTTTTTGGGGTCGGGAAGGGCATGGGTGCCTCCTGTTGTGTTAAGCATCTTAACACTTGGTGCAAAAAATATTACTTGAGATAGTTGTCCATCCAACGGTTCATCTGCCTACAGAGCTCCCTGAAGACAGCGTATTCCCCGTTCGGCATGGAGGCCACGTAGGAGAAGAATTCACGGTCGTGATCCATGTGGAATTCAATGTGGCCATTTTGGGCCTTTTTCCCCAGTTCCGTAGGGTGCAGGATCTGTTTTGACTGGTTGTCCGGAGCCGTTTCCCTGTATACGAGCCCTTTCTTCTCCAGCCGGGCCACCAGTTGGGACATGGCACCCTTGGACACGAAGGCCCTGTCGGCCAGTTCGGTCAGGCTCATGGGGCCGTGATCGCAGAGCTTGGCCACGGCATGGATTTCGGACGGGTTGATGAGTATCCCCACTCCAAAATCCATTGGTTTCTTGCTTATCGCTATGAATTTATTAAGAGTGTCACCCAGGTGAGCAAATTCCGTCTTCATTTCTTTCAGGCTGCGCATGGCCAATGTGTATAGTTGCTAAACTCTTTTGTCAACAAAAAGGCGGAAGCATGGAGCTTCCGCCTCTTGTATGCGTGTGATGTCTTGCCGCGCTCTATCTTGCAGGCGGTGCGCGGGTCGTCCACCGCTTCGGTCATCTCCCAGGTGAACTCCGGGCGTTCGCGGCCAAAATGGCCGTAGTTGGTGGTCAGCTGAAAGATGGGGCGGCGCAGGTTGATCCGATCCTGGATGAAGTAGGGGCGCATGTCAAAGACCTCTTTGACGGCCTTGGTCAGCTGTTCGTCGGTCACCTGGCCGGTCCCGGCTAGCAGCGCGACAGGCGGCGCATGGCGTCGTCCAGGTGGGTCAGCCAGATGTCCACCAGGGAGTCGTATTCGCCCGCGCCCTTGAGCACGGCCACGCATTCGATGCCTGCCTCTTCGAGCCGGGATTTCCAGCTGGCCTCGCCCTCGCCCACCATGTCGCGCGCCGCGTGCCAGCCCGCGCCAAAGAGGAACGGGAGCAGATAGGCCCGTTTCACGCCGCTTTCCGTGAACCGCTCGATGATGGCGTCGATGCCCGGTTCGGCCTCCATGGCCCCCATGTGCACGGCGCTGTCGCGGGCCTGGAAGGCCTGATGCAGACAGTCGTAATAGACATTGCCGTCGTGCTTGGTGCCGTGGCCCATGAAGAGCACGGCGTCGTGTTCATCGCGCCCGCCCATGGTCTCGGCCAGGGTCTCGGCCAGGATGGCGTCCACCACCCTGTCCACTCCGGCCTCGCCAGCCACCAGGGGGAATCCCACCTCGACCCGGCTGAATCCGCCATTTTTGAGGACCAGATCGTTGGCCAGTTCGAGCAGCCCGTGGAACTCGGCACCGGGGATGAGGTGCAGTGACTGGACGACCACGTGGGTGACGCCCTCGCCCAGCAGTCGGCTCAGGGCGTCGGGCACGGACTCCACGGCCTCGCCCGCTTCTGCCATGTGGCCCCGGATGGTGCGCGAGGTGTAGGCCAGGCACACGGGCGTGTCCGGGTGCGCCCGGCGCACGCGCTGTGTGATGTGGGCCAGGGAGGCCACGGAGTTTTCGTGGCGGGAGCCGAAGGCGGCGAGGACAATGGCTTTCTTCATGTTCCGGTGCTCTTATTTCCCGGTGTTTTTCTTGACCAGCGCCAGCGAGAAATAGTGCGGCGTGGCGGGCGCATCCTTGATGTCCATGAGGATGGATTCTCCCTCCATGCCCAGGCGCGACACGAGCACGGTCTTGTCCGACAGCCTGAGCCGCTCCAGCGTGGACCGGATCTCCTCGAAGTTTTTGTAGGCCTTGAGGATAACAGCGTTGTCGGCCACGTCAAGCTGGGCTTCGAGCCGGTCCGGGTCGGACACGCCCGAGGTGATCAGCAGCGATTCCTTGGATTCGCACAGGACCAGCCCGATCCTGGCCGCAGCCGCGTGGAACGAGGTGATGCCCGGAATGGCCTGAAGCCGGATGGCCGGGTCGATGGCCAGCAGGGTGCGCTGGAGGTAGCCGTATGTGGAGTACGTCAGGGGGTCGCCCAGGGTCAGGAAGGCGGCGTCGAGCCCCTGGTCCAGGACAGCGGCCACGGCCTTGGCGTTGGCCTGCCAGGCCGCGTTGAGTTCAGCCTCGTCCTTGGTCATGGGAAAGCCGAGGTTCTCCACGCGCACGCCCTGCTTGAGGTGGGGGCGGGCGATGTCGTAGGCCGTGGAGTAGTCGTTCTTGGTGGAGGCTGCGGCAAAGATCACGTCCACCCGGCCCAGGGCCTTGATGGCCTTGAGGGTGAGCAGTTCCGGATCTCCGGGGCCGACTCCGATGCCGTAGAGGGTGCCTTTATCTGTCATGCGTTGTGTTCTCCCGCCGACTCGCAACCGTGCCGGGGTCTGTGTTGTGCCGGGTCGCTAGTCGCCGGTGGTGGGGTGGAGCAGTTGGTACACGGTCTCAATGCCTGCGAGCAGGCGCATGGTGGGCCGCGAGACCAGCCGCTCGTCCACCAGGAAGATGTTGCGGTCGCGCACCGCCTTGATGCGTGAGGCCGCCGGGCCAGTGGCTATTTCCATGATGGTCACCGTGTTCATCACGCCATACTGGGTCAGGTACACGTCGATGGCCGGGGCCTTGGCCAACATGCGCTCCAGGCCGTAGTCAGCGATGTTGGTGTCATGGCGTGGCCGGGCGTCGTCGGCCACATTGCGTCCGCCTGCGGTCTCCAGCACGAAGATGGGCATGGAGCCAGGGGAGAAGGTGGCGACCTTGCGGTGGATGGACTCGAAAAAGACGCCGGGCCGCCGCTGCTGGGGGATGCTCTCCAGCCGCTGGCGGGCGAGGCTCAGGCCGTCCTTGAACTCGCCGATCATGCTCTCGGCCTGCACTTCCCTGTCGGTCAGGATGCCGAGTGTGCGCCAGTAATCGTACATCTCCGGGATGGTGCCGGGCTGCAGGGCGGCCACGGCGACGCCGTGACGCTCAAGGGCGGTCCACAGGCCGGGATGGGCGGTCTGCTGCATGGGCCGGATGAGCACGAGGTCGGGCTTGGCGGCCAGAAATTTCTCCACGCCGTCGCGGGCGTTGAAGGTCGGCCTTTCCAGGGCGGTGGACGGGAAGTCCTCGTTTTCGGTGACGCCGATGATGGCCTCGTCCAGGCCGAGCTTGAAGAGGTTTTCGGTGTGGGCCGCATAGAGCGAGATGATGCGGGTGAACGGCCCGCGCACCGGGATGGTGCGGCCCGTGTCGTCCCTGACGGTCTGGGCGCGGGCCGGGCCGGGGGCCGACAGGAGCAGGGCGGCGCACAGGGTCAGGGCCAGGGCGGCGAAAGAACGGGAGCAGGGAGAGCGTGTCATGCGTGGTCCTTGGGATCGTAGGCAATGGTCATGGGGCCGGAGCCGCTGCGGCTGACAAGGGCGCGGACGCCGAACACGGCCCGGATGGTTTCGGGGGTGAGAGTGGCATCCGGGCTGCCCTGCGTGTGGACCGCGCCGTGGGCGAGCATGACGATGCGGTCGCAGCAGGTGGCGGCCAGATTGAGGTCGTGGAGCACGGCGACCACCGTGCGCCCATCCTGGCGGGCCAGCCGGCCAAGTTCGGCCATGACGGCCAGCCCGTGCCGGATGTCCATACTCGAAGTGGGCTCGTCCAGCAAGAGGCCCGGCGTGGCCTGGGCCAGGGCCCTGGCCACCACGGTGCGCTGGCGTTCGCCGCCCGAAAGCTCGGCCAGGGTGCGGCTGGCCAGATGGGCCACGTCCGTGGCCTCCATGGCCGAAGAGACAGCGGCCATGTCCGCGTCCGAGGGGCGCGAGAACCGGGGGATGTGCGGGTGGCGGCCCATGAGCACGGTCGCGCGCACCGTGAAGGGAAAGTTGCAGTCAAACCCCTGCGGCACCAAGGCGGTCAGCCGGGCCATGGCCGCCGGGCGTACCTCGGACACCGGCGCGCCGTTGATCAGCACGCTGCCAGAAGAGGGCGATTTGAATCCGGCCAGGAGGTCGAGCAGGGTGGATTTGCCGCTGCCGTTGGGACCGACCACGGCGTGGAACAACCCTGGCCCAAACTCAAGGTCGAGCCCGCGCAGGACCGGCGTGGGGCCATGGGCGAAGCCGAGGGCGCGCGCGGTGTAGGTGACGGCCTCAGTCATGCCGCCTCCCGGCGCGGGTGCGGCTGAACAGCCAGCAGAAGACCGGCCCGCCGATCAGGGCCGTGAGCACCCCGATGGGCACCTCGTGGGGCAGGACCGCCCGGGTCAGGGTGTCCGCGGCCAGCAGGAGCATGCCTCCGCACAGCCCGGAGGCGGGCAGCAGCCAGCGGTTGTCCGGCCCGGTCACCAGCCGCATCAGATGCGGCACCACCAGCCCGACAAAGCCGATGACCCCCGACACCGAGACGCAGACCGCGCTCATGAGCGAGGCCGTGAGCAGCAGGACGAGGCGAACCCGGCCCGTGTTCACGCCCAGGCTCCTGGCCTGGAGCGCGCCCAGGCTCATGATGTTCAGGTCGCGGGCCAGGAGGAGGCAGACGGCGAAGCCGGGCAGGCAGACCGCGCCGGTGAGCAGGGCGTCGCCCCAGGTGCGCGAGACAAAGCTGCCCATGAGCCAGAAAACGATGACCGCCACGCGCTCGTCGGCCAGATACTTGATGAAGCTCAAGCCCGCCGAGAGGATGGCCGAGACGATGACCCCGGAGAGGATCAGGTTGACCGGCGAGAGCTCGCCGTCGCGCCCGGCCATGGCGATGACCGCCAGCAGGGTCAGGCAGGCGCCGATGAACGCCGTCAGGATCAGGGTGGCCGGGCCGAGGAAGGTCAGCCCCAGGAGCAGGGCCAGGGCCGCGCCAAAGGCTGCGCCCGACGACACTCCCAGGGTGAAGGGATCGGCCAGCGGGTTGAGCAGCAGCCCCTGGAAGACCGCGCCCGCCACGGCCAGGGCCGCGCCCACGAAGATCGAGGTCAGGATGCGCGGCAGCCGCACCTCAAGGACCACGCCCGCTGTGAGCGGGTCCAGGGAATCCGCCGCCCCCCGCAGCCAGCCCCAGACAATGGCGAGCACCTCGCCCGGAGTGATGGCGATGAACCCCATGCCCGTGGCCGCGACCGCAAGGACGCACAGCCCTGCCGCGAGCAGCAGGAGCGTCAGTCCGGTCCGGGCCTTTTGGCGCGGGTATGGGCGGGGGGCGGTGGTCATGGTCGTCTAGCGGAGCAGTCCGGACTGGCTCATGGCGTCCTTGAGATGGTCCACATAGAGGTCGGCCCAGGCGTCGTTAGCGCCCAGGCCCGTCAGGTCGGTGGTGACCTGGTACCCGGCCTTGGTCAGGATGATCTTCCAGGCGTCGTCCTCGTCGCCCGCCATGTCGTTGGAGGCGTGGTCGCCCGCCACCACCATGAGCGGCTTGAGCAGGACTTTTTTCACCTTGGCCGCCTTGAGTCCGGCCAGGATGTCGTCAAAGGCGGGATAGCCCTCCACGCAGGCCGCGAACACGGGCACATCGTAGGCCTCGTTCATCTGTTTCTGCAATTCCGCGTAAATGCCGGTGGAGAAGAAGTCGTTGCCGTGGCCCATGTAGATCAGGGCGGCGCGCATGGTCTTGGCCCGGTCCACGTCCGCCTTGAGGGCCTTGACCCCGGCGGCGATGTCGTCGGTGTAGGGGTAGGCGTCGCCGGGCATGCCCAGCGCCGGACGGCCCAGGCGGAGGGCGGCAAAGGGGGCGGACTTGGCCTTGACCGTGCGTATGGAGTCGAGCGCGATCATGAGCCCTTTGAGGTCCTCGAACTCCTCGCCCGCAAAGACATGCAGCGACTGGACCGTGATGTCGCGGAAGCCCTCGTTTTGCAGGTCGGCGATGGTGGCCAGGGGCGTTTTCACGGACAACACTTCTGCGGGCACGCCGGGGTTGTCCTTGATCCAGGCCGCATCGTCGCGCCGCTCGTGCCAGATGGAGCGGATGGTGCTTGAGGTGAAGGCGAGGCGCACCGGGATGCCGGGGTTGGCCAGCTCCACCCGCGTCCTGATGTTCAGGATGGAGCCGAGGGCCTCGGGGTAGGAGGTGCCGAAGGCGGCTAGGACAATGGCCTGCCTGACCGGGCCGCTGTGGCCGTGTCCGGCCCGGGCGGGCAGAGAGAACAGGCAGACAAAGGCAAGGGAGAGTGCGTAGGTCAGGATGCAGGCAGGAATGTGGAAATGGGAACGAGTCATGATTCCTCCTCGTCGGGAGGGGCTGGTTGGCGGGAAAAGAAAACGCCCCTTCCCCGCATGCGGCAGCGAGGAAGGGGAACCGTATTTTTCCCTTCAAATACCTATGGATGGCAAGCCCTCGTGCCATCGGAGGCAGACCGTGGAAACGGGCTCAGGCAGGTCTTCCGGCTGGCTCCTCCCGTCTTCGCCTTCCCGGGCCTTCCCAGTGGCATGAATGAAGACGGTTCATGAGAGCGTCACGGCGGCGGGTCCGCTCCCGATTTGCACGGGATTCCCTTTTCAATCCTTGGTGGACACCTGAGACTGGCTAACTATGCCCACAGGGGTGGCCAAGTCAAGATGTTCGCGCCATGGCGCGCCGTTCCTGGAAGTATTGCAGGATTTCCTCGGTGTCGATGACCAGGGCGTCGGATTCGCCCATCATGCCGTAGCCGAGGATGGGCACATGGAAGATTTCCTCGACCGGCACGGTGAAGCCGGTGATGACCACCTGTTGCTGCCTGAGGACTTCGTCCACCAGGATGGCGGCCTTGTAGTCGCCCACCCGGACCACGATGGCCTGGGCCATCTCGATGTCGGTCACCTCCGGGGTGAGCCCCAGCAGGTCGGCCAGCCGCAGCAGCGAGTGGACCTCGCCGCGCACGTCCACGGTTTCGCGCCCGTCGGGTAGCTCCACCACGTCGTGGATCTTGGGCATGTATATCTCGACCACGTCGCGGCTGGGGACGATGAAGGTGTCGCCGCCCACCTTGCAGACCAGGGCTTCCACGATGCCCTCGTTGGCCGAGCGGTCCAGGGGGATGGAGATGGTGAAGGCCGCGCCCTTGCCCAGCGTGCTCTCGATGGCGATGTCGCCGTCAAGGGTGTTGCGGATGGAGTTGACCACCGCGTCCATGCCCACGCCGCGCCCGGAGACATCGGTGATAGTCTCGGCTGTGGAGAAGCCCGATTGGAGCACGAACTGGAGGATTTCCGCTGTCTCGTAGTGCTTGTCCGGGTCGGCAAGTCCTTTTTCCAGGGCCTTGTTCAGGATGCGGTCCGGGTCCAGTCCGCGTCCGTCGTCGCGCACCTGGATAAAGGCGGTGTCGCCCTTGCGCCAGGCCGCGAGGATGACGTTGCCGGTCTCGTCCTTGCCTGCCTGCTTGCGGCCCTCGGTGGTCTCCAGGCCATGGTCCACCGCATTGCGCAGCAGGTGCACCAGGGGCTCGTTGAGACTCTCGACAATGGTCTTGTCCAGGGCCAGGTCATCGCCCTGCACGGTGAATTCGAGTCTTTTGCCGATCTTCTGGCTCAGGCTCCTGACCAGCCGGTGCATGGGCATGAAAATCTGTTTCAGGGGCACCAGTCGGATGGCGTCCACCTCTTTTTGCAAGCGGCTGATGACGTTGTCGAGCTCGCGCAGCGACGCGGCCATCTGGGCGAGATTGCGCGCCCCGCCCTGGGCGATGACCGCGTAGGTGACCATGAGCTTGCCCACCAGCTCGATGACCCGGTCCAGCCGGTCCGTGGGCACGCGGATGGACGAGATGGCCTGGGTTGCGGGTGTGCCGCCCTTGGTCTTGGGGTCGCATTTGACGTCCGGTTCGGACTCCTGCTCCGGGTCGGCTTGCTCCCCTGTCTCCTGGGCATCGAGGTCGCACTTTGGCTCCCCTTCGGCCATGGCTGCGGGGTCCATGAAGGCCCTGGCCGCCTCGGCCTCGTCCTCGAAGTCCGGCCTGGCTATGGCCTTGCTCCTGGGTGCGTTCCTGCCAAGGGATGTTGCGTCGGTGTGGAGCAGGCCGCCCACGGCGAAGAGGAACCGCTTTTGCGCCTCGCACACGCCGAGCATGGCCGTGACGATATCATCGTTGACCGGGGTGATGCCGTCGGTCAGCATGTCGAGAATGGTGATGACGCTCGCGCTGGAGAGCTTCATGTGGGACAGGCCGAGCGCATTGACCGCTTCTCCGGCACCGGAGCCGGAGCTGGCCACGTCGAGAATCTGTTTCTCGATGTCTTCTATGCACTTGCTGATGCTGTCCTGCATGGAATCTCCTTACTGGGTCGTGAAATAGGTGTCTTCGTCGGGATAGACGGCGATGGTGGTATCAAATCCCCAGGCGTAGAAGGTCTGCTTGGCGGCGGGGCTCAGTCCGCAGGCCGCGATCTTGAAGGTGGAACCCATGCTGGCCACCATGGCCCAGGCAGTGGAGCCGAAGGTGAGCACGCCGGTCAGGTCGATCAGGATTTTGTCGCCGGGCTCGACCCCCATGATGGCCGAGATGACGGGCTTGAACTGTCGGTCCAGATGGACGCGATGGTCGCGCACCCGGATGATGGTCACGGAGTCGCGTGTCTCCACTGTGACTCCTGCCCCGGTCTCTGCGGCAGCCACCGGGCCGCTGCTTGACGCCTCGGTGATGAGCGCCAGGACTTCCTCCTGTTCCTCCTCGTCCACGGCATCGTCCCGGAGCTGTTCGAGCACCTGGAAGATCATGTTGATCCCGCGCGAGAGCAGGGTCAGGTTGTACTGGGTCGGCTCCACATCTCCGGACTGCACCTTTTTCAGGAAATCCTCGATCTTGTGGGTGAAGTGTGAGGCTGGCTCGAATCCGACCATGAAGCCGGTCACGCCCTTGATGGTGTGCAGGGGGCGTGAAAGAATCTCGATGCCCTGAGCCACCTCGCTGACTTCGAGCAGTTCCAGCCCCTCCATTACCTGGGGATAGTACTTGTCGTTGACCTCGGAGAAGAACTCCTCGACCATCGGGTCGTCGCTCATGCTCTTTTCCCTGTCTACTTGGTAAGAAGATTGAGCTTCTCAAGCTCCTTGTAGAGCTTTTCCTTGACCACGGGCTTGACAATGTAGGCCGAGGCCTCGCCGTCGTAGAAGGATCTCATGACCGTCTGCGGATCGTCCAGCGCCGTGGTCATGATCACCTTGACCCGTGGCCGCAGGTCTTCGTCGGCCTCCAGTTTTCTGATCTGCTTGAGGGCCTCGATGCCGTCCACCTCGGGCATCATGATATCCATGAGGATGAGGCCATAGGGCTGGTTTTCCCTGTGGGCCAGCTTGAATGCCTCTATGGCCTCGCGTCCGTTGACCACGATCTCAACCTCGAAGAGGGTCATGAGGAAAGATTTCAGAACCTTCCGGCTCAGGAATTCATCCTCGACTATGAGTGCTCGCATCGGTGTCCCCTGATTCTCAGACATGTAAAATCATCACCATTGTTTTCCTATGTAATGGAAAAATTTGTCAATAAATAGCTGCAAAAAATAATGCCTCAAGCCGAAGTGCGCCGAATGCGCGCCGTGTGCGCGGGCGGCTTGCATAACGGCATGAAGATCAGGTACCAAACCGGCATGCAAAGCGAAATATCCGACAAGAGAAAACAGCGGATCGACCAAGTGCTCGCCAGAAGGCAAAAAGACCTGACCCTGGTCATGGACAATATCTGGGACCCGCACAACGTCTCCGCCGTGCTGCGCAGCTGCGACGCCTTTGGCGTGTCCGATGTTCATCTCTACTACACCACCTCGCAGTGGCCGGACCTGGGCAAGAAGAGCTCGGGCTCGGCCATGAAGTGGATACGGCTCATCCGCCATGTGGACGCAGCGACCATGGTCGGCAATCTGGTCGGGGGCGGCGGTTCGGCTCATGATGGCGGGCAGATCCTGCGCACCGGGTTTTCGGCCACGGCCAGGCCGGTCATGGACTTCGACTTCACCATCCCCACGGCCATCATCCTGAGCAACGAGCACCGGGGCACCTCGCCGGAACTGGCCGCCCTGGTGCCCGACGAGGTCTACATCCCCATGCAGGGCATGGTCCAGAGCCTCAATGTTTCGGTGGCCGCCGCCATCATCCTCTACGAGGCCTTCACCCAGCGGAAGCGGGCAGGCCTCTACGACGCCCCCTCGTTCAGCGACGAGGAGCTGGCCGCGCTGCGGGCCGAGTGGCGGACCGTGCAGCGGGGACAATGAAGCGGGGACAATGAATTTGAGGATGATGCAGTTGAGGATGATGCAGTTGAGGATGATGCAGTTAAGGATGATGTAGTTGAGGATAATCAGGCGCTGGGCATAAGCCCGGCGAGGCGCGGGCGGGTTTTTTTAATTGAAACACAGCCCGTTCAGGTATACATATTCCGCCAAGTTTCCATGCCCGGCCCCGCAGCCGCGCCCGGCGGCAAAGGCCATTCGGTCAGAACAAGGAATGGAGGGACGCGTGCAGAATCTACTCAAGGCCATGACCGCAGGCGACGTGGTCGTCTATCCGACCGAGACGCTCTACGCGCTGGGGTGCGATGCCACCAGCGAGGCCGCCTGCGAGAAGGTCATGGACATCAAGGGGCGCTCCGCGGTCAAGCCGCTGCCGCTGATCATCGGCGGGGTGGACATGCTCGGGCTGGTCACGGACGACAGGCCAGCGGCTCTGCTAGAGCTTGCCAGTTCCTTCTGGCCCGGCCCGCTCTCCATCCTGGTCAAGGCGCTGCCCGAACTGCCGTCCTGTTTGTCCGACGAGGACGGCTACACCTCGGTGCGCTGGAGCGGCCATCCCTTTGCCTCCGAACTTTCGCGCCGACTGCGCAAACCCATCGTGGCCACCAGCGCCAACCTGAGCGGCGAAGTGCCGGTGGCCCTGCCCGAAGACCTCTCCCCCAGGCTCGTCGAGCTGGCGGGCGCAGTCTACGTCGATCCGCCATGGCCCAAGGGCGGCAAGCCGTCCACGGTCATCCGCGTGCTCGGTGCCACCCGGCTCGAAGTGCTGCGCGAGGGCGCGGTGTCCGTCAAGAAGCTCTGCGACAAGGGCTTTTCAGTCACCATCGCCGCCCCTCAATAGGCGGGCCGCTCTGGGCCTGTCGCGGCTTCCTTTCTTTATCCTTCTGATGCGCCGGTCAGCGGCGTGTGTCTCGCGCCAGGGTCAGGCCACCGGTGCGGATGGGGTTTGACTTGGCCTGCCCCTTGGGCCACAACATGGGGCAAGGGCGGTGGCAGGGCGGGGTGAATCCGTGTCTGGTCGCGGCCTGAGTCTTGCCGTTGAGGAGTGTCCCTGTGGAGCTGAAAAAACCGTGTCCCCATTGCAGCGGCGACGTGATCGTGTACCGCAACCCTGTGCCCACCGTGGATGTGGTCGTCTTCGTACCCGGCCTGACCGGCGGGGATGACGGGGTGGTGCTTATCGAGCGGGCCAACCCGCCGTCGGGCTGGGCGCTGCCCGGCGGGTTCGTGGACTACGGCGAGACCTGCGAGCAGGCCGCCGTGCGCGAATGCCGGGAGGAGATCGGGCTTGACGTGATCCTGACCGGGCTGCTCGGCGTGTATTCCGACCCGGCGCGCGATCCCAGGCAGCATACCATGAGCGTGGTCTACACCGGCCTTGCGCGCGACATCGGCGCGCTCCGGGCGGGCGACGACGCGAGCCTGGCCAGGGTCTTTCCCTTGGGCCGCTGGCCGCGCACCGCCTTTGATCACGAGCGCATCCTGGCCGATTTCATGGCCCGGCTGGCGCGTCCGGCGTAAAGACCGGGAACTTTGGCGGGCGGAGTAACTCTTCCATGATCCTTAAACACATCAGGTGGATATGACTATGCTGACCCTTTGCGTGACCATGGGTGACCCGTGCGGCCTCGGCCCCGAACTGGTGGTCAGGCATTTTGCCCAGGCCCGCAGGCGCGGCGACGAGCGTGTGCTTCTGCTCGGCCCGGCGGCTCCGCTCCATCGCGAATTGAAACGGCTTGATCTGCCTGCATTCTTTGAAGTCCTGGAAAACCCCGAGACCATTGGTCGGCAGGAGGCCGGAGTCTATCTCCACGAGCCGCCCGCGCTCATCGGGCTGGAGTTCCCGCCCGGTGAGCCCACTGTGCAGGGCGGCCTGGCCGCCGGGACGAGCCTGGAGGCGGCCATCGGTCTGCTCAAGGCCGGGCTGGCCCACGGTCTGCTCACCTGCCCCCTGAACAAGGCCATGTTCCAGGCCGCCGGGTTCGACTTCCCCGGACACACGGAATTTCTGGCCGAGCGGCTGGGCGCAGGTGCGGACGGGGTGTGCATGCATTTGTGCGGCCATGATCCGGAAGCGGGTGCCGCCTTTAAGCCCGATCCTGAGGGGCCGGCCCCGCAGGTGCTGCGTGTGAGTCTGGTCACCACCCATCCGCCCCTGCGCGACGTGCCCGGTCTGGTGACGCAGGAGCGCATCCTGGCTTGTCTGCGGCTGACGGCCCGGTTCGTCGCTACCCTGGGCCTTGTCGGGCCGGTGGCCGTATGCGGTCTCAATCCCCACGCGGGCGAGTCCGGGCGCATCGGCAGCGAAGAGGACGAGATCATCATGCCCGCCATCGAGGCGGCGCGGCTGGAGGGGCTCGACGTGGCCGGTCCGTTCCCTGCGGACACCCTCTTCCACTTCGCGGCCAGGGGCGATTATCCGGCGGTGCTGGCCATGTATCACGACCAGGGGCTGGCCCCGCTCAAGCTCCTGCACTTCAGCCAGGCGGTCAACGTCACCCTCGGCCTGCCCCATCCCCGCACCTCGCCCGATCACGGCACGGGCTATGATCTGGTGGGCACGGGCAAGGCGTCCGTCAGGAGCTTCCAGGCCGCTCTGGACATGGTCCGGCTGCTGGCCCTGGCAAAGGCGTGACCCATGGCCGGACGATACGTTCTGCTTGACCGCGACGGCACCATCATCTTTGACCGGCATTACCTGCACGACCCGGCAGGGGTGGAGCTGCTGCCCGGCGCGGCCCAGGGAATGCGCCGCATGCGCGAGCTGGGCTGGGGGCTGGCCGTGCTCACCAACCAGAGCGGGGTGGGGCGCGGCTACTACGACGAGGCGTCGGTGCTTGCCTGCAACGCGCGCATGGCCGAGCTGCTTCTGGCCCAGGGGGTGCGCCTTGACGGGATATTCTTCTGCCCCCACGAGCCCGAGGCCGCGTGCGGCTGCCGCAAGCCCGCGCCCGGCCTCATGGAGCAGGCGGCCCGGTCGCTTGGTTTTGATCCCCACGAGAGCGTCATGATCGGCGACAAGGATGTGGACATGCTCCTGGGTCGGGCCGTGGGAGCCGCGACCATCCTGGTGCGCACCGGCAAGGGGGGAGAGCACGAGGCCCGGTGCCGCGACAGCGCAGACTTCGTGGCCGACGATCTGTTGCAGGCCGCCGACATTCTCGCCACATTGGGCTGACGCCCCGAACCGGTCGTTGCCGGTCAGGGAGTGTACTGAAACGGATCGTCTGTGGGCCTGGACACGAGCAGGGCGGTCAGGGCCGCGAGCCGGGTCCGCCGGTCGGGCAACCGGACCAGCCCAGTCAGCCGGGTTCGGAAGTCTTCAAGCCCGCGCCTGTCGCCGGGCGTTCCGCCGAAAAGCGCGTACCGGCTCAGGTCGCGGCCAATGGCCTGTCTGGTCCTCCTGCCATTTCCCATTGCCCCGCATTGTCGGGTGCTTTCATCGCACCAATTGCGAAACAGGCTCGCGTCCATGAGGTCCGCGCCAGCGGCGTACCGGGCCGCGGCCAGCCCGGCCCTGCGGCCAAAGACCTGGGTGGCCAGGACCATGGCCCCGCCCAGCCGGTTGGCCCCGTGCATGCCTGTGGCGCACTCGCCGATGGCGAACAGGCCGGGCAGCGAGGTTTGGCCATGCTCGTCCACCACGGACCCGCCGTTGCCCGCGTGGGCATAGAGTCCGGCCTTGATCACGCCGTTCGGGGTCTCGACCCTGGCGAACCCGTCCTGGTGCAGCCCGTGGAGCAGCAGTCGGTCCAGGGCGGCCTGGGGCTGGTGATGGAAGGCGGGGCAGTGGGCAAGGCGTAGCGCGCGCAGTTTCGGCAGGGTCGGGCCAAGGGCCTCCCCGGCGTCGAGGCGCGAGCCGTCGGGCATCCGCAGCCCGTGGCCCGGAGCCAGCAGCGACGCCGGGTTGAGAAAGGACGCGTCCTCGCGCCCCCACATGAACTGGAGAAAGGGCTCGTTGGCGGTTTTTACCCCGGCGTCGGCCAGCAGCCCAAGGCTCAATCCCGGATTGGCCCCGCCTGCCTGATGCCGGGCAAAGAGCGGGGCCGGGCCGCCCAAGGCCAGGATCACCGCCCTGGCCCGGACGGCGGTGAACGCGCTTTCGCCAGCGTCCCATCCCCAGGCTCCCCTGGCTGCGCCCGCGTCCGTCACAATGCCGAGGATTTCGGTGCCGATTGAAAAATCGACACCGCAACTATCTGTCTTGATTCTGTATTGATTGAATGCGCCGTTCAGGTCATGGAAGATGGCCGCTCGTGGATCGTGGCTGCCGCAACCGGGAAAACGGGCCAGAGACCCATCCGGGTTGCGGCGAAGGCGTAGGCCAAGGGCTTCCATCTCGCGGACCCGGTCCTGGCTCTCGCTGGCAAGAATTTCCACCAGCTTCTTGTTGACGAATCCCGGCCTGCCCAGGGCTATGGCCTCGTGGCAAAAGGCAGACTGGCGGGGTTCGGTGTCGAGCAGTTGGACGCCCAGGGCGTTGTTGCGGTTGGTGAAAGACGAGCCGGACGGGGCACTCTTGAGACAGGCCACCGTCACCCGCAGGTGCGGCGCGCCCTCGCGGGCGGCCCAGGCTGCGCGCAGACCGGCCAGGCCGCTGCCAAGCACGAGGATGTCCGTGGCCGTATGGCGGGTGGCTGAGTCCGGGTTGCCCGAAGGCGTGAGAAGGGTGTCTGGCATGCCGCGCCGCAGGGTTTCGGGCCGGGCCGAAATGGGCCGCCCATGAAACGTTTTCCCCTGACCCCGGCGCGGGGTCAAGGGAAAAGGGGTGCGCCGGGCGCAGGGACGGCGCACCGTCCGATCACCCTTTTTTCTTGTCCATGACATGCGAGATGTAGCACATAAGCAGCGCGAAACCGATCTCGATTCCGCTCATCGGTACGGCCATCCATCCTAATTCCGACCAGTAATTCATGCGTTTCTCCCACTCCCCGGAAAGGGGAAGGGGTGTCTACCAGGGAGTTGTCAACCTGTAAAGACAAATGGCGGCCTGGGCCGCCATTTATAAAGGGTCGTGAGGTGCTGTCCGGCTATTCGGCCATTTTCTTTCTGGCGAATTTGAGCATCTTGACGGCTTCGGCAAAGTCGGGGTTGAGGCTGACCGCGGCCTCGGCGGCCTTGGCCATCTTGGCCCATTTACGCCAGTCGTAATAGAGGCGACCCACGTTGTAGTGCAGATATTCGTCGCTGTGGCTCAGGCTGAGGGCCTTGAGATAGTACTTTTCCGCCGTGTCATAGTCCTTCATCTTGCGCAGGACCATGCCGATTCGGTTGTACAGGTGTATGGCGTTGGGGTCGTCCCGCAACGCGTCGTCGAGCATGTGAAAGGCTTCCTTGAACCGGCCCGCGTTGAGGTAGCGGTCGGCGATGTCGGCCTTGAGGTCCGTGTCGCTGCCGAACTCCTTGACCAGGGCATCGAAAAGCTCCTTGGCCCCGTCCCAGTCCTCCTGATCCAGGAGGCTCTGGCCCGCGTCGAGCCCGTCCCGCTTTCTGCCCAGAATGGCCTGCATGTCATCCTGGACCTCTTCGTTGAGAACCTTCTGCAATTCCTGCAAAAGTTCGCGCATGGCGTCGAGCAGGGCGCGCTCCTTGCCCGGCTCGTAGCTGATGACCAGGGGGTAGAGCTTGCGCAGCTCGGCGTCGGTGCTGAGGCTGTAGGTGACCTTTTTCAGGAGTTCCTCGAACTCGTCTCGCTCGGACTTGATGGTCGGGGTCTTGAGCAGCAGGATGAGGCCGTCATGAATCCCCTGGATGGCGGTCATGTACTTGCCCTTTTTGAGCATGGTGGTGACCGAGTTCAGTTTTTTTCGAGCTTTGACCAGTTCTGAGGACATGCGTACCTGCTCTTTGCTGTGGTGCCGGTTTCCGCCTGGGCGGTCTATTTTCCGGTGCTGTCCCTGACCATATCACGAAAACGCGCAAAGAAATAGCGGCTGTCGTGAGGGCCTGGGCCGGCCTCGGGATGGTGCTGGATGGCCAGCAGCGGCTTGTCCCGGTGCCTGAACCCTTCGAGGGTTCTGTCATTGAGATTCATATGCGTGGCTTCGAGAAAATTCAACCCCTTGATGTCCACGCAAAAGCCGTGGTTCTGGGAGGAGATTTCGATTTTCTCGGTGTGCAGGTCCATGACCGGATGGTTGCAGCCATGGTGGCCGAACTTGAGCTTGAAGGTCTTGCCGCCCATGGCCAGGCCGAGGATCTGGTGGCCCAGGCAGATGCCAGCCAGGGGCAGATCGGTGGCCAGATCGCGGGTCGCTTCCACCGCCGAACTCACGGCGGCGGGGTCGCCGGGGCCGTTGGACAGGAACACCGCGTCCGGGCCCAGATCGCGCACCTGGGCCGCGCTGAAGCAGGAGGGGACCATCAGCATGTCGAACCCCTGCCCGGCCAGCAGCCGCAGGATGTTCCATTTGATGCCGAAGTCGTAGACCACGAGTTTCGGGCCGGTGCCCGCCCAGGAAAAATCAGTGAGATTGTCGATAAAGACCGGGCCTTTGCCGTCCCAGGTGTAGGGCTTGTCGCAGGAGACGCGGTCGGCCAGATTGAGTCCTTCCATGCTTTCGATGGCTCTGGCCCGGTCCACCAGCTCGTCGGGCTTGGCGTCGCCGGTGGCCATGAAGCCCCGCTGGGCGCCGTGGATGCGCAGGTGGCGGGTCAGGGCGCGGGTGTCTATGCCCTCGATGCCCATGACTCCGGCCTGGGCCAGGTACTCAGGCAGCGACATGGTGGCGCGCCAGTTGCTCGGCTTCTTGCAGCACTCCTTGACGATGAATCCCGCCGCCTGGACCTTGCTGGACTCCACGTCGTCGGGGTTGACGCCGTAGTTGCCGATGAGCGGGTAGGTCATGACGACCATCTGCCCGGTGTAGGAGGGGTCGGTCAGGATCTCCTGATAGCCGGTCATGCCGGTGTTGAAGATGACCTCGCCGCTGGCCTCGCCTTGGCCGGTGAAACTCGTTCCCCTGAATATGGTGCCGTCTTCAAGGGCCAGGATTGCTTTCATCAGTCGTTCTCCAGAATATGCTTCACTATTTCGAGGTCGTCGGGCCTGTCCACCCCGTGGCAGGCGTGCCTCGTCTCGGTCACGTAAATGTCCATGCCGTCTTCGAGCAGGCGGAGCTGTTCGAGTTTTTCCCGCAGTTCGAGCGGGCTAGGCTCAAGCTGCCCGAATCGTCGTAGGGCCTCCATGCGAAAGGCGTACAGTCCGATATGGAGCAGATAGCCTCCGGGCGCGGCGTCCCGGTCATAGGGGACCACGGCGCGCGAGAAATAGAGCGCCCGGCCATTGCGCGCCCGGACCACCTTGACGCGGTCCGGCGATCCCGCCTTGTCCGGGCCGATGGGTGTGGCCAGCGTGGCCACGCGCACTCCGGGCGACCTGAACGGGGTCAACAGTTCGGTCAGCATCTCCGGCTCAAGGCAGGGCTCGTCGCCCTGGATGTTGACCACCACGGCATCGGGCGCGATGCCGAGCAGCTGCGCGGCCTCCAGCACCCGGTCCGTGCCGCTCTGGTGGTGGCTGCCGGTCATGACCACCGGCACATCGAGCCTGCGGGCGGCGTCAAAGATGCGCGCATCGTCCGTGGCCAGGGTGACGCTGCCAAGCTGCGGGCAGCGGCTGGCCCGGTTGTGGACGTGCCAGAACATGGGCCTGCCCTTGATCTCGACCAGGGGCTTGCCCGGAAACCGGGAGGATTCGTACCTCGCCGGGATGATTCCGTGACACTCGGGGAATATGCTCATCTCGTCTCGTGCAGAGGGTTGTTAATCCTTATTGAGAAAATCGGCAACCTGTTTGCGCACGGCCATCGCGCCGCCCTGGCGGTCCGCGATGTAGGCCTGGCCCCTGGCCGATACATCGGCACGCCGGGGCGTTTCGTCAAGGAGCCGGAGCAGGGCGGCCAGGGCGGCGGCCCGACCGGCTGCCCGCACGGCCAGCCCGGTGTCGAATATCTCACTGCCGACCCAGGCGAAGTTCTTCCAGTGCGGCCCGATGACCGGGGTCACGCCGCAGGTGATGGGCTCCAGGAAATTCTGCCCGCCCACCGGCGCGAGGGAGCCGCCCACAAAGGCCGCCTTGGCAAGGCCGTAGGCCGGGACCAGCTCGCCGAACGTGTCCCAGAGCACCACGGTGCCGGGCGCAGCCGGGTCGGTCAGGCCGGAGCGCAGGGCGCAGGTCAGTCCGGCCCGGTCGAGCGCCTTGTGCCACAGGGGGATGTGGTGCATGTGGCGCGGAAACAGGCCGATGATGGCTGAGGGTCTGGTCCGCAGCAGGTCGGCGGCCAGTCCGGTCGCCTCGGCCAGTTCCTCCTTGCGCACCGAGCCGAAGACCACGAATTGCGCCTTGGCCGGGATCACGTGGCTGAGGGGGTTGTCCTTGCGGGTCGAGGGTCTGGCTGCGGCCATGCGGTCGAACTTGATGTTGGGCATGATCTGGACGCGCTCGCGACCGAATAGGGTGGCAAAGCGGCTGGCGTCGGTCCCTGACACGGCCATGATCCGATCCGGTCCCAGGGCGCGGAACAGGGCGGGCCAGGCCAGATAGCCGCCCAGGCTCCGGGTGGTCATGCGCCCGTTGGCCAGCAGGACGCGCGTACCGTGCCTGCGGCAGGCATCGAGAAAACCCGGCCACAGCTCGGTTTCGAGGATCAGGGCGCAGTCGGGCCGGACCCGGGCCACGGCCCGGCGCATGATCGAAGGCGCGTCCAGGGGGAAATACCAGGGCTGCACGGCCACGCCGGTCTTGCGCCCGGCTATGTCGTCCGCGGCTCGGCACAGGGTCTCGTATCCCTGCCGGGTGGTCGAGGTGGCGAGCACGCGCAGGGGCTGGCCCGGCGGCGAGACAAGTCCCTTGAGCACCTCCCAGGCCAGATACGCCTCGCCGCCGCTGGCCGCCTGGACCCAGAGGTGGGCCTGGGCAGGCAGGCCGCCCGTCAGGGTGCGCTGGTCCCAGCCGTCGCGCAGCCGGTGGTTGAGCTTGAGTAGCGGGATGGCGCACTTCCAGAGGGCGTCGTAGGCGGCCAGGGCCGCGCTGACGGCAGAGACCACGCTAGCGGCCCCTTTCTTCAAGGCCGAGGCGGATCAGCTCGCTGATCAGGGCGGCAAAGGAGAGGCCCACCTGCCCGGCGGCGCGCGGCAGCAGGCTGGTGGGGGTCATGCCCGGCAGGGTGTTGATTTCAAGCAGGTACGGGGTTCCGTCTGCGGCCAGGATGAAGTCGCCCCGGCTGTAGCCGGTCAGCCCCAGGGCGTTGTGGGCCGCGAGCATCCGCTCCTGGACCAGCCGCGTGACCGCGTCGGACACGGGCGCGGGACAGACCTCCTCGGCCCCGTCGGCGGCGTATTTGTTTTCATAGTCGAAAAAGGGCGCGCCCGCCTTGGGCGTGATCATGATCAGGGGCAGGGGGCGGTCGCCGAGCACGGCGCAGGTCAGCTCCACGCCGGGAATGAAGATTTCCACCAGGGCGGACTGGCACATGGCAAAGACTTTCGAAAGGGCCGAGGGGAACTCCCCGGCAGTGCGGACCAGGCTCATGCCCAGGCTGGAGCCGCCCTTGTTGGGCTTGACGAAAACCGGCAGCGGCAGCGCCAGCGGCGTGTCCGCGCCCTGGGTGGGGGTGATGAACTGCCACGGCGGGGTGTCGATGCCCAGGGTCTCGAAGACCTCTTTGGACGCCCCCTTGTCCAGGGCCAGATAGGAGGCGGCGGCCCCGGCTCCCTGATACGGGCAGCCCGCCTTGTCGAGCATGGCCTGGATCAGGCCGTCCTCGCCGGGGGTGCCGTGCAGGTTGATGAAGGCGAAATCCGCCTCGCGCGCGGTGCGCACCAGATGGCGAAAATCCTGCGCCGGGTCGAAGAAGGTGACGCGGTGTCCCAGTTCCTCCAGGGCAGTCCGAATCTTTTTGGCTCCTGAGAGTGAAACCTCCCGTTCGTCAGACCAGCCGCCCGCTATCAAAATCACATGCATTCAGGTCTACCTCGAGGGTGTCGCAGAGCAGGGTTTCGAGTTCCACGGCCTGCGCCCTGGTGCACTCGATCCGCTCACGGATGAAGTCGGTGGCTCCGTACCGGTCGTTCAGGTCCACAAAGCGGGACCCGATGCCAACCAGCGTGTCGTGGCGGACCCGCTTGTCCGCGTAGATGACTGCCAACGGCGTGAAATATTTGTCCAGATCCATGTCAAAGGGCCAGCAGACGTGGTGGGTGACGCCGGTGGCGATGGCCGGGTTGCCGGTCAGGGCCACGGTCCACGCGCCGCCGAGCTGGCTGTGGTTGCCGCCGTGGCGGATGCAGTAGGACTTGGCGATGTCGTGGAGCATGGCCGAGGCGCGCACGGTGGGCACGTCCACGTTCATGCCCAGCTCCCTGGCGCGCGCGGCCAGAAAGGTGGCGACCCGGGCCACCACCAGACTGTGGGCGGCCACATTGTCGAGCATGGCAAAGGCGCTCCAGTGCTCCATGCACCGGCTGTCGTCCGGGACACCGAGGGTCGGGTCGCAGACCACGGGCGGCGGGGCGGGCAGCGGCGAGCGGAACTCGTGGCCCGGAGGCGGGGATGTCTTGGGAGCGCTCATGTCAGGTTGGTCGGCACCGTTCATGGTCAGTGCCGCCCATCGGGTCGGCACCGTTCATCTGGCCGGAGGCGTCATTGCGTCCAGCGGATTCAACCTACCAGCAGGCGGGGAAAAAATAAAGCACGCCGGGCCGGGAAAGATGGCATTTCCACCCCGACCTGGCGTTTTGGCAACGAGACTGCATGCGGCCTGCTAGCGCTTGCCGCCTTCCTGGGCATTGGGGGCGTCGGCCATGGCCACCTCGCCCCGGATGTATTTCTCCACGGCCTCGCGCACGGTCATGCCGTCCACGTCCTGGCCGATCCGTATCTTGGCGGCGGCCAGGGCCGTGAACGCCTTGGGGCCGACATAGCCGGTCAGGACTACCTGGGCGCCTGCGTTGGCCACGTTCTCGGCGGCCTGGATGCCCGCGCCCTGTGGCCGCGCCTGGGAGCTGCCGTTGTCCACATAGGTGGTTTCCATGGTCTCGGTGTCCACGACGACGAACCCGCCGGCGCGGCCAAAGCGCGGATCGACTTGGTAATCGAGGGTCGGCCCCTCGCTTGTCACTGCCACTTTCATCGGATGCTCCTTTCTGCTGAATTGTTGGGGCCAGGATGGTCTGGGTAAGGGCAGCGTCGATCCTAGACGTTTCCGGGATCGGTGGTGCATATCCGGGCACGCCGCCTGCGCCGGATCTGGCAGCCAGCGCCGAATCCGGCCCCGCTTCCCGGACCGTTCGCAAGTCCGGTTCCAGAGCCGAAGCCCCTGCCGAATCCGCGTCCCTGGCCCGGAACGCTGGTCGCGATGTCCTGGGCCATGGCCCGGTTCATGATCTGTGAGGCGTAGCCGTCGGCGCCCTGGCCGCGCGCAACTCCCTGTCCGGTCATGGCACCGGGGCCAAAACCTTTGCCAAAGCCCTGGCCAAAGCTGCGTCCCTGGCCGCAGCCCATGCCGCGTCCCATTCCCTGTCCCCGTCCGGGGCAGTTGCCCCGGCCAAACCCGTATCCGGCTCCCTGGCCCAGGGGGGCGGCCTCGGTAGTGTTCGCGAATCGGGGACCGTTCACTCCTCGTTTGTTGCAGTAAGGCATGATGACCTCCGTTGTTGGGGCCGAACCCGGAGAATCCGGGTTGCCGCGCGCGCAGCGGCGCGGTCGGCCTGTACAAATGAGGATATGCTCATATGTCTATGTGTCAAGGGTAAATTGAACATATGTTCACAAAAAAAGGAAGCATCATGGCATAGTATATTGTAATTCAAGGCGTTGGCGTCATGACGCTGGCCCGGTTTCTGAGAGGTCCGGCTGCTGCCCGGTGTCCGGCAGGGGGGAGCAAAAGGGGCGATGTTTCGGTTCAGGCGTGCGTGCCGGGATTTTGTTTGCCCGTTGGATGCAATCGGTATATGGAGAGTCCTGACCCCAAGGCCGGGGTGACACTTTCAATGCGGGGGGGATGGTTTGAGCTTTGAATTGCTGAATAAATTTCGCGATCCCGAATTGTGCGGGAAGGTGTTGGAGCGGCTGCGCGCCGAGCTCTCGGGCGGGTTGCGCTTCATGGAGGTCTGCGGCACCCACACGGTGGCCATCTTCCAGAGCGGTCTGCGCTCGCTGCTGCCGGACGAGATCGTCCACCTGAGCGGTCCTGGCTGTCCGGTCTGCGTCACCCACGAGTCCGAGGTCAACGCCTTTCTCGACCTGGCGGGCAGGGACAAGGTCATCATGGCCACCTTCGGCGACCTGATGCGCGTGCCCGGCCACCAGGGGCGCAACCTGAAAAAGGCCCAGGCCGACGGCGCCAGGGTCAAGGTCGTTTACTCGCCCTTTGACACCATCAAGCTGGCCCGTGAGAATCCGGGCGATCTGGTGGTCTTCATCGGCGTGGGTTTCGAGACCACGGCCCCGACCATTGCCGCCACCATGATGATGGCCCGCGAACAGGGCGTCGAGAACCTGCGGGTGCTCTGTTTTCACAAGACCGTGCCCGCCGCCCTGGACGTGCTCCTGGCCGACGAGAAGGCGGGCATCGAGGCGTTCATCCTGCCCGGCCACGTCTCGGCCATCATCGGTCTTGAGCCCTACAAGTTCATCGCCGAAAAATATGGCAGGTCAGCCGTGATCACCGGGTTCGAGCCGCTGGACATCCTCCAGTCGCTGCTCCAGATGGTCGAGTGGCGCAACGCGGGCGAGGCCCATGTGGTCAACAACTACACCCGCATCGTCAGCGACGGAGGCAACGCCAAGGCGCGCGAGATCATGTACACGGTTTTCGCGCCGTCCGACGCCCTGTGGCGCGGCATCGGCCTCATCCCCGGCAGCGGCCTCGAAATCCGTCCCGAGTGGGAGCAATTCGACGCCATGAAGGAGTTCGGCATCGTCATCAAGGAGGTCCCGCCCCTGCCCGGCTGCAAGTGCGGCGACATCCTCAAGGGCATCAAGCGGCCCGATGAGTGTCCGTTGTTCAAAAAGGCCTGCACCCCGGCCAATCCCGTCGGCCCGTGCATGGTCTCCACCGAGGGCAGCTGCGCCGCCTATTACAAATACAAATTGGACTAGCCATGAGCGACAAGGTCTTACTCGATTACGGCAGCGGCGGTCGCGCCTCGCAGCGGCTCATTTCCGAACTCTTTCTCAAGCATCTGGGCAACGACGAACTCAACCGGCTCAACGACGCGGCGGAGTTGAGCGTGTCCGGGCGCATCGCCATGAGCACGGATTCCTTTACCGTGGACCCGATCTTCTTCCCCGGCGGCAACATAGGCTCCCTGGCCGTGCACGGCACGGTCAACGACGTGGCCATGATGGGGGCCGTGCCCCGCTACATGACCTGCGCCTACATCATCGAGGAGGGACTGCCCATGGCCGATCTGGAGAAGATCGTGGCCGCCATGGGCGAGGCCGTGCGCGAGGCCGGGGTGCTCATCGTCTCCGGCGACACCAAGGTGGTGCCCAAGGGGGCTGTGGACAAGATTTTCATCAACACCACCGGCATCGGCGACATCATCGTGGACCCGGCCCCCAGCGGCGACCGCGCCCGGCCCGGCGACGCGGTGCTCATCTCCGGCACCATCGGCGACCACGGGCTGACCATCCTCGGCACCCGCGAGGGGTTGGATTTCCAGGCCAGGGTCGAGAGCGACAGCGCGTCCCTCAACCACCTGCTGGTCAGGCTGGTGCGCGAGCTCCCCGAGGTCCATGTGCTGCGCGATCCCACCCGCGGCGGGCTGGCCACCACCCTCAACGAGATCGCCTGGAGTTCGAACGTCTGCTGCGAACTCGACGAGGCGTCCCTGCCCGTGCGGCCCGAGGTGGCGGGCGGCTGCTCCATTCTCGGCCTGGACCCGCTTTATCTTGCCAACGAGGGCAAGTTCCTGTGCGTCCTGCCAGGAGAGCATGCCGAAAAGGCCCTTGAAATCATGCGCGCCGACCCGCTGGGCGGCGACGCCTGCCGCATCGGCACCATGACCGACGCCAACCCTGGCAAGGTGGTGCTGATCACCCACCTGGGCGGCAAGCGGCTGCTGGGCATGCTCGAAGGCGAGCAGTTGCCTCGCATCTGCTGACCGCACCGCATCCGCAAAAGCATGACGGCCTTCGGAATCTTCCGAAGGCCGTCTTTGCTTGCGGGCGGAACCCGGAGTCCTATCGCTTGTGCTTGCGGGCCTCGATGAGCGCTGCGGCGCGCTGGGCGAGGTAGGTGATTTCAGGCTTGGAAATCTGGTCGTCCGCGCCCACGGACTCGCCCCGGTAGCGCAGCTTGTCGGTGATCAGCGACGAGAAGAGGATGACCGGCAGGTCCCGAAGGGCCGGGTCGTCCTTGATGCGCCGGGTCAGGTGGTGGCCGTCCATCATGGGCATCTCGATGTCCGAGACCACCACCTGGACGAAATCGGTCACCGGGCGGCTTTCGTCCTGGGCGCTCTGCTTGATCTCCTTGAGCCGGTCCCAGCACTCGCGGCCATTGTTGGTCTTTTCGACCCGGAACCCGGCCTGTCCGAGCATGTCTGAGATCATCTCGCGGATGAGCGGGGAATCATCGGCGATGAGCGCGCGGTAGCGCTCCTCGGCGTTGAACTCCACGGTGTCGTCGAGCTTGAGCCGCATCTCCGGGTTGAGTTCCGAGACGATGCGCTCCAGGTCGAGAATGAACACGATGCGGTCGTCAAACTTGACCACGCCGGTGATGGAGTCGCTCGACAGGGCCGAGACGTATTTGTTGGGCGCTTCGACATCCTCCCAGCTGATGCGGTGGATGCGGGTGACGCCCGAAACCATGAAGGCCGAGGTGACCTGGTTGAACTCCGTGACAATGACCTTGGGCGGCTCGTTCTCCACGCGCCGCTTCTTGAGCCATTTGGAGAGGTCGAGCAGGGGGATGATCCGCGAGCGCAGGTTGAACGCGCCCAGCACGGCCTCATGCGAGACCTCGGGCATTTCGGTGACTTCGGGCATGCGGATGATTTCCAGCACCTTGGCCACGTTGATGCCGAAGTAGCCCTTGCGTGTCTTGGGGCTGCCTTCGCGCTGCCTGGACGGGTTGTCCTCGTCGATCTTGGGCATTTCCTCAAGGTAGAACTCGACGATTTCCAGCTCGTTGGTCCCTGCTTCAAGCAGGATTTCGCTCGTCTCGGTGGACATGGATGCACCGCTTCCTTTGCAAAATGAGTACGAAAGTAATGATGACGATTACGGGAGGTTGTAACCGCTATTGGCAAATTCCGTCAACAAGCGTTTCCGGGGTGGCGTTATCGGCGGGTTCCAGCCCGGCGATGGTGGCGGCAGCCTCTTCCAGGGCTTCCCAGTCGCGGCATTCGAGCAGCGAGCCCCGCAGGGCGCGGATTCCTCGGAGTCCCTTGGCGTAGCGCGGGATGATGGAGCGGATCTTTCGAAACGAACGGCCATCGCCCTCGAACTCGCGGGTCAGGCGGATGTGTTCGCGCACGATCCGGGCCAGAGACTCGCCGCTGCGCGGCTCGGGCTGTCCGCCCGCCAGCAGGGTGCGGTAGCGGTCGAAGATGGCCGGGTCGTAGAGCGCCCCGCGTGCGAACATGACCGCGTCCACGCCCGTTTCCTCCACGCAGCGCACGCCGTCCTCGGCGGTGAACAGGTCGCCCGAGGCGACCACCGGGATGGAGACCGCGCGCTTGAGCAGGCCGAGTTTGGACCAGTCGGCCTGGCCCGCGAACATCTGGCGGCCATAGCGCGGATGCAGCGTGACCCAGTGGACGCCCGCGTCCTCAAGCCTTCTGGCCAGCTCCAGATAGGTGTCGTTGCCCTTGTCGAATCCCAGGCGGAACTTGACGCCCACCTGTCCACCGCGAGCATGGGCGGTGGCACGCTCCACCATTACGGAGGCGATGCGGACCAGGGTGTCCGGGTCTTCCATGAGCTTCACGCCGCTGCCGGACTTGAGCACCTTGCGCACCGGGCAGCCCGCGTTGAGGTCGAAATTGCGGTAGCCGAGGTCCACCAGCCAGTCCATGACCGGCCCGAAGAGGTCCGGATCGGCCCCGAAGAGCTGGAGGACCATGGGGTCGTCCTCCGGGCAGGTGGCGATGAGCCGCTGGGTGCCCTCGTTGCCAAAGGTCATGCCCTTGACGCTGACCATCTCGGAACAGGCCACGGCGCACCCGTGTCGCTTGACAAGCAGGCGGAAGGGCAGGTCCGAGTAACCGGCCAGGGGCGCGAGCCACGGCTCGCCGGGGGTGATGCGGAAATCGTTCATGGGACAAGCTCATAATGGCAGAAGGGCAGCGAGTCAAAGGATTCGAGCCCCGCCCGTCGCAGGGTCGCGCCACGGACCGTTGCGTGCAGGGTGCGTCGTTGCTCATGATAATTTTGAAATTTATTGCCTGTCAGGGTTGACAAAACAGGACCGAACAACTTAAACCGGCCCGTCTTCGAGCGCACGGCGTGCAAACGCCTGCGATAGGAAAAGCCGACGAAACGCTTGCTTTTTGACATCATGGCGGATATATACTTCGTTCCCGGCGAGCTGGCGTAGCTCAATTGGTAGAGCAGCTGATTTGTAATCAGCCGGTTGCGGGTTCAAGTCCCATCGCCAGCTCCAAAGACACAATGGTGGGGTTCCCGAGTGGCCAAAGGGAACAGACTGTAAATCTGTCGTCGTACGACTTCGGAGGTTCAAATCCTCCCCCCACCACCAGATTTTTTATAAGCCGCGCTGTAGGAGGCAGTTCAGAACTGCTGATGGACTACGGAGAGTGAGCGGGAATAGCTCAATTGGCTAGAGCATCAGCCTTCCAAGCTGAGGGTTGCGGGTTCGAGTCCCGTTTCCCGCTCCATTACTCTAGCACTGCCGTTGTCCATCCATACTCCTATATACAAGCGTGGGCTCGTTTGCCCACGTAGCTCAGCAGGTAGAGCACATCCTTGGTAAGGATGAGGTCACCGGTTCAAATCCGGTCGTGGGCTCCATAGTTCATGCCGTGTTAGCTTAGTATTTAAAGTAATAAAAAACCTACACAACTTTTAGTTAGGGGGATCACAATGGGAAAAGCAAAATTTCTGCGTAGCAAGCCGCACGTCAACATCGGTACCATCGGTCACATCGACCATGGCAAGACCACGCTGACCGCCGCCATCACCAAGCTCGCCTTCCTCAAGGGGTTTGGTGAGTACGTTGCCTTCGACCAGATCGACAAGGCGCCCGAGGAAAAAGAGCGCGGTATCACCATCGCCACCGCTCACGTCGAGTACGAGACCGAGAACCGCCACTATGCACACGTGGACTGCCCCGGTCACGCCGACTACATCAAGAACATGATCACCGGTGCCGCCCAGATGGACGGCGCGATCCTGGTCTGCGCCGCCACCGACGGTCCCATGCCCCAGACCCGTGAGCACATCCTGCTCGCCCGTCAGGTCGGCGTGCCCGCCATGGTCGTCTTCCTCAACAAGTGCGACATGGTCGACGACGAGGAACTGCTGGAGCTGGTCGAGCTGGAAGTCCGCGAGCTGCTGAGCAAGTACGAGTTCCCCGGCGACGACATCCCGGTCATCCTCGGCTCCGCCCTGAAGGCCCTGGAGTGCGAGAGCGTCGATGATCCGGACGCCAAGCCCATCTACGAGCTGCTCGCCGCCTGCGACTCCTACATCCCGGAGCCCAAGCGCGATATCGACATGCCTTTCCTCATGCCGGTCGAGGACGTTTTCTCCATCTCCGGTCGCGGCACTGTCATCACTGGCCGCATTGAGCGCGGTGTTGTCAAGGTCGGCGAGGAAATCGCCATCATCGGCATCAAGGACACCATCAAGACCACCTGCACAGGTGTCGAGATGTTCCGCAAGATCCTCGACCAGGGCCAGGCTGGCGACAACGTCGGTCTGCTGATCCGCGGCGTGAAGCGTGAGGAAGTCGAGCGCGGCCAGGTTGCTGCCAAGCCCGGTTCCATCACCCCGCACACCAAGTTCAAGGCCGAGGTCTACGTCCTCTCCAAGGACGAGGGCGGACGCCACACCCCGTTCTTCTCCGGCTACCGCCCGCAGTTCTACTTCCGCACGACCGACATCACCGGTGTCGTCACTCTGGAAGAGGGTGTCGAGATGGTCATGCCCGGCGATAACGCCACCTTCAACGTCGATCTCATCGCGCCCATCGCCATGGAATCCGGCCTGCGTTTCGCCATCCGCGAAGGCGGCCGCACCGTTGGCG
This sequence comes from Pseudodesulfovibrio aespoeensis Aspo-2, assembly GCF_000176915.2. Lineage (NCBI taxonomy): Bacteria > Pseudomonadati > Thermodesulfobacteriota > Desulfovibrionia > Desulfovibrionales > Desulfovibrionaceae > Pseudodesulfovibrio > Pseudodesulfovibrio aespoeensis. Next base: position 2,474,816 of record NC_014844.1, on the reverse strand, counting down.
CTGGTGTCGTCACCGAGATCGTGGAGTAGCACATGCGCATCAACATTCAGCTGCAGTGCACCGAGTGCAAGCGTAAGAACTACGCGACGCAGAAAAACAAGAAGAATACTACCGGTCGCCTGGAAGTGAGCAAGTATTGTCCCTGGGACAAGAAGCACACCGTCCACAGAGAGACCAAGTAGGTTCGATAGAGCAGGGGTATAGTTCCAACGGCTAGAACGCCGGTCTCCAAAACCGGATGCTGGGGGTTCGAATCCCTCTACCCCTGCCAACTCTGTTTTTTGCAAGCGGGCGTTACGGGGCCTTGACCAGCAAGGACAAGGCTTCGCGACCCGCTCAATAATTTGGGAAAAGAAGTTATGGCCAAGAAAAAAGGCAAGACTGCTGCCGAAAAGCAGCCCTCCACGGCGATAGCAGCCGGTCCGGTCGGAAAGGTCAGGGAGTTCATCGAATTCCTTGAGGAGTCCAAAGTCGAGATCAAGAAGGTTGTCTGGCCGACCCGCAAGGAGACCATCACCACATGCGTCGCCGTGCTGATTGTCAGCCTGGTCGTGGCTCTTTACCTGGGCATTGTTGACCTGGCGCTCTCCAAGATCGTCGAGGCCATACTGTCCTAAGTCCCTAGCTCTTGAGCAAAGGCTGGATCAAACATGGATGCCACATTGGAACAAGCAGCACCCCGCACACGCTGGTACATCGTTCACACCTACTCAGGGTTTGAACAGCGCGTGGAGCAGACCGTCAGGGAGATGATGCGGACCGGGCAGGACAAGGGCCTCATCGAGGAAGTAGTCATGCCCACCGAGAAGGTCGTCGAGATGGTCAAGGGGGAGCGCAAGACTTCCACCAGGAAGTTCTATCCCGGCTACATCATGATCAAGATGACCTTGACTGATGACACCTGGCATCTGATACAGTCCATCCCGCGTGTCACCGGCTTTGTGGGCGGCAAAAACCGGCCCACCCCCATGCGTGACAGCGAGGCGGAGAATATTCTCAACATGATGGAGAGCCGCCAGGAAAAGCCGCGTCCCAAGTTCAATTTTGAACGCGGAGACGAGGTTCGGGTCATTGACGGCCCCTTCAGCGGTTTCAACGGTGTTGTGGAAGAAGTCAATTACGACAAGGGAAAACTCAAGGTTTCCGTCTCCATCTTTGGGCGTCAGACTCCGGTGGAGCTTGATTTTGTCCAGGTGGACAAAGGGTAACCTGGAAATACTCGCAACAGCGAAATTTCTCATCGAGGAATACAATGGCCAAGAAAGAAATCGGAAAGATCAAACTGCAGATTCCCGCCGGGAGCGCCAACCCCTCCCCGCCGGTCGGTCCGGCGCTGGGTCAGCATGGCGTGAACATCATGGAGTTCTGCAAGACGTTCAACGCCAGGACGCAGGAACAGAAGGGACTTATAATCCCGGTTGTCATCACGGTCTTCGCAGACCGCTCCTTTGACTTCATCACCAAGACCCCGCCCGCTGCCGTGCTGCTGCTCAAGGCCGCCAAGCTGGAGAAAGGGTCCGGTGTGCCCAACAAGGAAAAAGTCGGCAAGGTCACCAAGGCCCAGATCCGCGAAATTGCCGAAATGAAGATGCCGGACCTGAACGCCAATGACATCGCAAAGGCCATGCTGCAGATCGAGGGAACTGCCCGTAGCATGGGTCTTGAAGTCAAAGGCTAGAGAGGAAATACCAAATGCCCAAGCAAGGAAAGAAATTCCGCAACGCCGTCGGCGACAGGGACACGAACCTGCGCGTGCAGGTCGAGGAAGGCGTGAAGACCGCCATCGAAGGCGCCTTCGCCAAGTTCGACGAGACCGTGGACGTTGCCATCAACCTCGGCGTTGATCCCAAGTATTCGGATCAGATGATCAGAGGCGCCGTCAGCCTGCCCAATGGGCTTGGCAAGGATGTGCGCGTGGTAGTTTTCTGCAAGTCCGAGAAGATTGCCGAGGCCAAGGCCGCCGGAGCCGACTACGCCGGGTCAGACGACCTGGTTGAGAAGATCCAGGGCGGCTGGCTCGATTTCGACAAGGCCGTCGCCACCCCGGACATGATGGCCCTGGTCGGCAAGATCGGGCGTCTGCTCGGACCGCGCGGCCTGATGCCCAACGCCAAGACCGGCACTGTGACCATGGATGTGGTCAAGGCCGTGTCAGAGCTCAAGGCGGGCAAGGTCGAGTTCAAGGTGGACAAGGCCGGTGTGCTGCATGCACCCATCGGCAAGGTCTCCTTTGGCACCGAGAAGCTGTGTGAGAACCTGAAGACGCTGCTGGCCCAGATCATGCGCATGAAGCCCTCCAGCGCCAAAGGCACTTACATGAAGGCCATGGCAGTTGCTACGACCATGGGCCCTGGCGTGAAGATCGACCCCCTGGCCATCAGGAAGTTTATCGAAGCCTAAACTGGCTGATACGGAATGCCGGACGGCCCCTTGCGGGCCGTCCTGTAGATAATCGCACGGAGAGTTGAGTCAGAGACGGCAGGTGGGGCTGTGATCCCTTAATACCCTGCTCAGACAACGCTTTGACCTGCTTTCCGGGCCGAACGACGAGGAGTGGTGGATGAACAGGCAAGAAAAAGCCCAGATCATCGAGCAGCTGCACAAGAAAGCTGCGCGGGCAAGCATTGCCGTCGTCACCGACTTCAAGGGACTGACCGTGGAGGAGATCACTCAACTCCGCGCCAAGTGCTACGAAGTCGGGGTGGACTACCAGGTCGTCAAGAATACCCTGGCCCGGTTGGCTCTCAAGGATACCGATCACGGTGAATTGAGCGAACACCTCAAAGAGAACTGCGCCATTGCGCTGGGGTACGACGATCCTGTCGCCCTGGCCAAGACGCTGGCCGAATTTGACAGGACGAACAAGAAGTTCGCTCTGCGTTTTGGCTCTCTTGAAGGGGATTTTCTTGACAGCGACGGCGTGAAGGAACTTGCCAAGATGCCCAGTAAGCCTGAGCTCTTGAGTTCCGTACTCGGCACAATGCAGGCCGTACCGCGCAATTTCGTGTGCTTGTTCGCAAACATCGAACGCAAGTTCCTCTATGCCTTGACTGCGATCAAGGAACAGAAGGAAGCCGCGTAAACCAGGTTCAAAGCGAATCTTTCGTAAGGAGAATTTATCATGGCTGACATCACCAAAGAGCAAGTTGTCGAATTCATCGGCAACATGACCGTTCTGGAACTGTCCAAGTTCATCAAAGAGCTGGAAGACGTTTTCGGTGTCGAGGCTGCTGCCCCGGCTGCCGCCGTCATGCTCGCCCCGGCTGCCGCTGCTGCCGATGCCGCCGAGGAGCAGACCGAGTTCACCGTCATGCTGACCAACGCAGGTGCCAACAAGATCGCCGTTATCAAGGCTGTCCGCGCCCTGACCGGCCTGGGCCTGAAAGAGGCCAAGGCCGTTGTCGACGAGGCCCCCAAGGCCATCAAGGAAGCCGTTTCCAAGGACGAGGCTGACGACGCTGCCAAGCAGCTGAAGGAAGCCGGCGCTGAAGTTGAAATCAAGTAACTTCTGTCACTTAAGCTGAACAAGGCAAAGAGCGCTCGCCCTGTGACAAGGGTGTTGCGCTCTTTGCTCTGTCTCTATATACACTGGGTGATCGGTTTCGCCATCGGGCTTTGGCACTGTGGGCGGAGGCGATTGCCTGTTTCCCCGTTCCACATGCGCTTCGGGACCGGTATCCCGGCCATGGTTAGCACCTTTTTACGCAGCGTCCGAATCCACGCGGCCGCTGTGGCCGACAGTGGGCAGCAAGTGCGCACACGACTTCCCGCCCCAACCATCAACCACTCATGCATGAGGGTACAATGGGTCAACTCAGAAAAAAATTCGGTAACATCGTCAACACGCTTCCCATCCCGCACCTGCTGGAGCTTCAGGTTGATTCCTACAAGCGGTTTCTCCAGCTGGGCACTCCGCCCGCCAGCCGTGGCGATTTCGGACTTGAGAGCGTGTTCCGGTCCGTGTTTCCCATTGAAGATTTCAACAAGACCGCCAGCCTTGATTTCGTCAAATATGAAATCGGTGAGCCAAAATACGACGTCGATGAGTGCATCTCCAAGGGTTTGACCTACGAGACGCCCATTCGTATAACTGTCCGTCTCGTAGTTTTTGACGTGGACGAAGAAACGGACAACCGCACCATTCGCGACATCAAGGAACAAGACATATACTTCGGCACGCTGCCGCTGATGACGGACAAGGGTACCTATGTCATCAACGGCACCGAGCGTGTCATCGTCAACCAGTTGCAGCGCTCTCCCGGCATCATCTTCGAGCACGATTCGGGCAAGTCCCATTCCAGCCGCAAGGTGCTGTACTCGAGCCGCATCATCCCGATGCGCGGCTCCTGGCTCGATTTCGACTTCGACCACAAGGACATCCTGTATGTCCGCATCGACCGCCGCCGCAAGATGCCCGCCACCATCCTGCTCAAGGCCATGGGGCTGTCGCGCTCGGACATTCTCGAATACTACTACGACATCGAATCATACACCCTGCTCAAGAGCAAGGTGCAGCGCTCCGTGGTGGCTGAGCAGTTCCGCAAGGAAATAGCCTTTGCCGACATCAAGGACGGCGATCAGATCCTGGTGGCCAAGGGCACGCCCGTCACCAGGGGCGCCTGGAAGAAGATCGTGCGCGCGGGCGTCAAGTCCGTCGAGATCGATCCCGACACCCTTGTGGGCCTGTTCCTGGCCGCAGACATCGTTGACAAGAACGGCGAGGTCATCGCCGAGGCCGCCGATGAGCTGACCCAGGACATGATCACCAGGATTCGCGAGGCCGGAATCAAGGAACTGAACGTGCTGCACACCCGCGGCCTCGACGTTTCCTCCTCCCTGCGCGACACCCTGCTGCTCGACAAAACCACAGACCTGGAGACCGCCCAGATCGAGATATATCGCCGTCTGCGGCCCAGTTCGCCGCCGACCCCGGAGATCGCGGCCAACTTCTTCGAGAACCTGTTCCGCAGCGCGGACTACTACGACCTCTCCAGCGTGGGCCGCTACAAGCTCAACTCGCGCCTGAACCAGGAGGTGGACCTCAACATCCGCACCCTGACCAACGAGGACATTCTCCTGGCCGTCAAGGAACTCCTTCGCCTGAAGGACTCCCATGGCCCGGCTGACGATATCGACCACCTGGGCAACCGCCGGGTGCGCCCCGTGGGCGAGCTGGTGGAGAACCAGTACCGCATCGGTCTTGTGCGCATGGAGCGCGCCATCAAGGAGCGCATGAGCCTCCAGGAAGTGGCCACCCTCATGCCCCACGACCTGATCAACCCCAAGCCGGTCGCGGCAGTGCTCAAGGAGTTCTTCGGAACATCCCAGCTCAGCCAGTTCATGGATCAGACCAACCCGCTCTCCGAGGTCACTCACAAGCGCCGTCTGTCCGCCCTGGGACCCGGTGGCCTGACCCGCGAGCGCGCGGGCTTTGAGGTGCGCGACGTGCACACCTCGCACTATGGCCGCATCTGCCCCATTGAGACGCCCGAAGGACCGAACATCGGTCTGATCGTCTCCCTGACCACCTACGCCAAGGTCAACGACTACGGATTCATTGAGACGCCGTACCGCATGGTCAGGAACAAGCAGGTCACGAGCGAGGTCCATTACATGGACGCCTCCAAGGAGGCCAAGGAAGTGGTGGCCCAGGCCAACGCACCCCTTGACGAGACCGGCACCTTTGTCAACCCGCGCGTCAACGCCCGCATCAGCGGCGACGTGCAGCTGACCCTGGCCGAAGAAGTGACCTGCATGGACATCAGCCCGAGCCAGACGGTTTCCATCTCCGCCGCGCTGATTCCCTTCCTGGAGCATGACGACGCCAACCGCGCGCTCATGGGCTCCAACATGATGCGTCAGGCCGTGCCCCTGCTCCAGGCTGAGCAGCCCCTGGTCGGCACCGACATGGAAGGCCCGGTCGCCCGCGACTCCGGGGCCTGTGTCCTGGCCGAAGAGGACGGCGTGGTCCACTTCGTCGATGCCGAGCGCGTCATCGTCAACTACGACAACGGGATCTACGGCAACTCGGGCGGTGCCAAGCACTACGAGTTCCAGAAATGGCACAAGTCCAACCAGAACTCCTGCTTTGGCCAGCGGCCCAGGGTCCAGGTGGGGCAGGTGATCAAGAAGGGCGACGTGCTCGCCGACGGCCCCGGCATCGAGGACGGCGAACTCGCCCTGGGCAAGAACCTGCTCGTGGCGTTCATGCCCTGGTGCGGTTTCAACTTCGAGGACTCCATCCTCATCTCCGAGCGCATGGTCAAGGAGGACGTCTTCACCTCGATCCACATCGAGGAATTCGAACTCGTCGCCCGTGACACCAAGCTTGGACCCGAGGAAGTGACTCGTGACATCTCCAACGTTTCCGAGGAGATGCTCAGGAACCTTGACGAGTGCGGCATCATCCGCATCGGCGCGCGCATCAAGCCCGACGACATCATGGTCGGCAAGATCACGCCCAAGGGCGAGACCCAGCTGACGCCTGAGGAAAAGCTCCTGCGCGCCATCTTCGGCGACAAGGCGCGCGATGTGAAGAACACGTCCCTCAAGGTGCCGCCGGGAATCTCCGGCACCATCGTCGACGTAAAGGTCTTCAACCGCCGCTCCGGCGACAAGGACGAGCGCACCAAGGCCATCGAGGACGCCGAGCTGGCGGCCTTTGACGCCAAGGAAATGAAACACATTGCGTCCCTGACCGACGCCACCCGGGAGAAGATCTGGGCCGCGGTCAAGGGCGAGACATACAAGAAGGATCTGGCCGGGAACAAGAAGGCCCTGCTCGGCAAGATCGGCGACGTGGTGGACCGCGAGGCCATCGACTCTGTGCCGGTCAAGAAGCTGCTGGGCATCTTTGACAAGGATCCCAACGAGCAGATCAAGATGATCATGGCCGACTATGATCAGCACATTCACTTCATCAAGAACCTCTACGACGTGAAGCGCGAGAAGGTGACCGAGGGCGACGACCTGCCGCCCGGCGTCATCAAGATGGTCAAGGTCTACGTGGCCGTGAAGCGCAAGCTCAGCGTGGGCGACAAGATGGCCGGACGCCATGGCAACAAGGGTGTTGTCTCGTCCATCCTGCCCGAAGAGGACATGCCGTTCTTCGAGGACGGCACGCCCATGGACATCGTGCTCAACCCCCTTGGCGTTCCCTCCCGTATGAACATCGGGCAGATCATGGAAACGCACCTGGGCATGGCGGGCCGCAAGCTCGGCGAGCAGCTCAATGCCATGTACGAGGAGAACGCCTTCAAGGACATGCGCAAGGATGTCAAGGGCTTCTTCGAGGACAAGGACATGGACATCCTCATCGATTCCCTGTCTGACGAGCAGCTTGTGGAGGCCATCAAGAAGGTCAGGAAGGGCATCGTCGCCAAGACCCCGGTCTTTGACGGCGCCAACGAGGAAGAGATCTGGGGCTGGCTGGAGAAGGCCGGACTCGCCGACGACGGCAAGTTCATCCTGTATGATGGCCGCACCGGCGAACCCTTCCACAGCCGTGTCACTGTGGGTGTCATGTACATCCTCAAGCTGCACCACCTGGTCGACGAGAAGATCCACGCCCGGTCCACCGGCCCTTACTCCCTGGTCACGCAGCAGCCCCTGGGCGGCAAGGCCCAGTTTGGCGGCCAGCGCCTGGGCGAGATGGAAGTCTGGGCCCTGGAGGCCTACGGAGCCGCCTATCTTCTGCAGGAGTTCCTCACCGTCAAGTCCGACGATGTGCAGGGCCGCGTGAAGATGTACGAGAAGATCGTCAAGGGCGACAACTTCCTGGAAGCCGGCCTGCCGGAATCCTTCAACGTCCTGGTCAAGGAACTCATGTCGCTGGGTCTGGATGTGACCCTGCACTATGAGGACCGCAAGCGTCAGTCCACTGCCCCGCAGCGGCCCTACATCGCTTAAGGCCGGACATTTTCGGTGATAAGCCCGGCCAGTCCTTTGACTGGCCGGGCATATGATAACTTTTTACTCTAGGGGATATCCATGACGTTGGACGATCTGTTCACCTTGCGTGGAGCGCCGAATGCCGCCGCCCAGGGGCGTAACCTGAAGGCTATCCAGATATCCATCGCCTCGCCCGAGACCATCAGAGAGTGGTCTTTTGGCGAAGTGAAAAAGCCGGAAACGATCAACTACCGCACCTTCAAGCCGGAGCGTGACGGCCTTTTCTGCGCCAAGATCTTCGGCCCGGTCAAGGACTATGAGTGCAACTGCGGCAAGTACAAGCGCATGAAGCATCGCGGAATCGTCTGCGAGAAGTGCGGCGTCGAGGTCATCGCCTCCAAGGTCCGCCGCGAGCGCATGGGCCACATCGAGCTGGCCGCGCCCGTTGCCCATATCTGGTTTTTGAAGACGCTGCCGTCCAAGATCGGCACGTTGCTCGACATCACCATGGCCGACCTTGAGAAGGTGCTCTACTTCGACTCCTTCATCGTGCTTGATCCGGGCGAGACCCCGCTCAAGAAGCATCAGGTGGTCAGCGAGGACCAGTACTTCCAGGTCATCGACCATTTTGGCGAAGACGCCCTGAAGGTCGGCATGGGCGCGGAAACTGTCCGCGTCATGCTGGAGGCCCTGGACCTGAGCGCGCTGCGCATCGAGCTGCGCGAAGAGTCGCAGTCCACCCGGTCGCAGACCAAGAAGAAGAAAATCACCAAGCGGCTGAAGATTGTCGAGGCCTTCCTCGAATCCGGCAACAAGCCTGAGTGGATGATCATGGAAGTGATTCCCATCATCCCGCCCGAGCTGCGCCCGCTGGTCCCCCTGGACGGTGGCCGTTTCGCCACCTCGGACCTCAACGACCTGTACCGCCGCGTCATCAACCGCAACAACCGCTTGAAGCGGCTGCTTGAGCTCGGTGCGCCCGAGATCATCATCCGCAACGAGAAGCGCATGTTGCAGGAAGCGGTGGACGCCCTGTTCGACAATGGTCGCCGTGGCCGCGCCATCACCGGCACCAATGGCCGCCCGCTCAAGTCGCTGTCCGACATGATCAAGGGCAAGCAGGGCCGGTTCCGCCAGAACCTGCTGGGCAAGCGCGTTGATTACTCTGGCCGTTCGGTCATCGTGGTCGGCCCCAAGCTCAAGCTGCATCAGTGCGGCCTGCCCAAGAAGATGGCCCTTGAGCTGTTCAAGCCGTTCATCTACGCCGAACTTGAGAAGCGCGAAATCGCCACCACCATCAAGTCGGCCAAGAAAATGGTCGAGCGCGAAGACCTGGTCGTCTGGGATATCCTGGAGGACGTGGTCCGCGAGTACCCGATCATGCTCAACCGCGCCCCGACCCTGCACCGCCTGGGCATCCAGGCCTTCGAGCCGCTGCTCGTCGAGGGCAAGGCCATCCAGTTGCATCCGCTGGTCTGCTCCGCCTACAACGCGGACTTCGACGGCGACCAGATGGCCGTGCACGTGCCGCTGTCGGTGGAGGCGCAGATCGAGTGCCGCGTGCTGATGATGTCCACCAACAACATCCTCAGCCCTTCCAACGGCTCGCCCATCATCAACCCTTCCCAGGACATCGTCCTCGGATTGTACTACCTGACCACGCCGCGCTCCTTCGAGCGGGGCGAGGGCATGATCTTCTCTGATCCCTCTGAGGTCATCTCCGCCCACGACCACGGGGTGGTGGGCCTGCATGCGCGCATCAAGGTGCGCATCGACGGCAAGATCGTGGAGACCACCACCGGGCGCATCATCGTCAGCGAGCTGCTGCCGGAGAAGATGCCCTTTGACATGGTCAACTGCGTGCTCAACAAGAAGAACATCGCCGCCCTGGTCACCGGAGCCTACCGTCTGGCAGGCACCAAGGCCACGGTCATCCTGTGCGACCGCATCAAGGACCTGGGCTACGAATACGCCACCCGCGCCGGTGTGACCATCGGCGTCAAGGACCTGAAGATTCCCGATGCCAAGGCCGGGCTGCTCGAGGCCGCCCACAACGAGGTCGAGGAGATCGAGAACCAGTTCCAGGACGGTATCATCACCAGGACCGAGAAATACAACAAGGTTGTTGACGTCTGGACCAAGACGACCAACGACATCTCCAATGAAATGATGCAGGAGATGAGCACCGACATCCTGACCGATCCCAAGACCGGCAGGACCGAGGTCAACTCCAGCTTCAACCCCATCTACATGATGGCCACCTCCGGCGCGCGAGGCAACCAGGACCAGATGCGCCAGCTGGCTGGCATGCGCGGCCTGATGGCCAAGCCCTCTGGCGAGATCATCGAGACGCCCATCACCGCGTCCTTCCGCGAGGGACTCTCGGTCCTCCAGTACTTCATCTCCACCCACGGCGCACGTAAGGGTCTGGCGGATACGGCACTCAAGACCGCCAACTCCGGTTACCTGACCCGCCGTCTGGTCGATGTCGTTCAGGATGTGACCGTGTCCGAGCTGGACTGCGGCACCGTGGACGGCCTGGAGCTGACCCACTACATCAAGGGCGGCGAGATCAAGGAGCGGCTGGCCGAGCGGGTCAAGGGCCGCGTGACCATGTTCCCGATCTACGACGAGGAGACCGGCGAAATGGTCATCCCCGCCAATACCATGATCGACGAGCACTACGCCGCCAAGCTCGACGCCACGGGCGTGAACTCCATCACCATGCGTTCGGGCCTGACCTGCAAGTCCAGGCAGGGCATCTGCGCCATGTGCTATGGACGCGATCTGGCCCGCGGGCATCTGGTCAACGTCGGTGAGACGGTCGGCATCATCGCCGCCCAGTCCATCGGCGAGCCGGGCACCCAGCTGACCATGCGCACCTTCCACATCGGTGGTACCGCGTCCAAGGAAATCGAATCCTCGTCCATCGAGTCGCAGCACCAGGGCCGCGTGGTCTGCTCGCGCATGCGCACGGTCGTCAACGCCGACGGACACAAGATGGTGCTCGGCAAGAGCTGCCAGGTGGGCATCGTGGACGAGCAGGGCCGCGAGCGCGAGAAATACGTGCTGCCGTCCGGCGCGCGTCTGCTGGTCGATGAGGGCCAGATGGTCAAGAAGGGCGCTCCCCTGGCCGAATGGGATCCGTACATGGAGCCGTTCATCGTCGATGCCTCCGGCATCATCAGCTTCACCGACATCATCGAAGGCAAGACCGTCCAGGAGGACCGCACCTCCAAGGCGTCCTATACCATCATGGAATACCGGACCACCAACTTCCGCCCGGCAGTGACCATCCTGGGCGAGAACGGCAGGCCCAAGAAGCGCGCGGGCACGGCCATCGACGCCACCTTCGCCATGCCTGTGGGCGCCATTCTCATGGTCAAGGACGGCGACACGGTGCGCTCGGGCGATGTCATCGCCCGCAAGCCGCGCGAATCGTCCAAGACCAAGGACATCGTCGGCGGTCTGCCGCGCGTTGCCGAGCTGTTCGAGGTGCGCAAGCCCAAGGACATGGGCGTTGTCACCTCCATCGACGGCATCGTCACCTTCGGCTCCGAGACCAAGGGCAAGCGCAAGGTCGTTGTCACTCCAGAGACCGGCGAGCCGAGGGAGTTCCTGATTCCCAAGGGCAAGCACATCACGGTCCAGGAGTCCGACTTTGTCGAGGCGGGCGACCTGCTGACCGAGGGCAGCCCCGAGCTGCACGACATCCTGCGCATCAAGGGCGAAAAGTATCTGGCCCGCTACCTCGTGGAGGAAATCCAGGACGTGTACCGGTTCCAGGGCGTCAGCATCAACGACAAGCACATTGAGATCATCGTCCGCCAGATGCTCAAGAAGGTGTCCATCCTTGAGCCGGGTTCGACCACCTTCCTCATCGGCGAACAGGTGGACAAGCTGCGGTTCATGGAAGAGAACGCCAAGATCATGGCCGAGGGCGGCACCCCGGCTGTGGCCGAGACGCTGGTGCTGGGCATCACCCAGGCTTCCTTGTCCACGGACTCGTTCATCTCCGCGGCCAGCTTCCAGGAGACGACCAAGGTGCTGACCGAGGCGTCGCTGCGGGGCAAGTGCGACCACCTGCGCGGCCTCAAGGAGAACGTCATCGTCGGCAGGCTGGTGCCTGCCGGCACCGGCTTCCGCCGGTACACCGAGGCCGGGATCATCGTGCCCGACCAGACCGAGCGGCCCGACAAGTTCCTGGAAGACATCGAGGCGAATCCGCTTCTGATCGAAATGGAATAAGGATTATAACATCGCTTTTGCGGTGTTCTGGATATGGGAAAGACTGGAGAGGCGCGGCCTCTCCAGCTCTTTTGGACAAAAAGGGATCGCGCTGCCACTGCCCGGCTCAGGCAAACCGCTTGACAAGGGCAGAGAATCTGGATTACTAGCGGTCCTCTTTGCGCATATTTGCGTGTGGTAATGAATTAACTATTGATTCGGAGGATGAATGCCCACCATCAACCAGTTGATCCGCAAGGCGCGTGTAGCGCAGCCCAAGCGGAAAAAGACCCCGGCCCTGCAGGAATGCCCGCAGCGTCGCGGAGTCTGCACCAGGGTGTACACAACGACCCCGAAGAAGCCGAACTCCGCGCTTCGCAAGGTCGCCCGTGTCCGCCTGACCAACGGCATCGAAGTCACCGCCTACATCGGCGGCGAAGGCCATAACCTGCAGGAACACTCCGTGGTTCTGATCCGTGGCGGCCGCGTCAAGGACTTGCCCGGTGTGCGTTACCACATCGTTCGCGGTTCCCTTGACACCTCCGGTGTCGATGATCGCCGCCGCGGTCGTTCCAAGTACGGCACCAAGCGCCCGAAATAGGTTGACGCTTTTTTCCTAATGCCCGGGGTGGGACGACAAAGTAGGGCAGAGGCTGCCCCAAATAATGTTCCCCCGGCCACAAACCAAGGAGTCTAGAAATGCCTCGTAAAGGTCCTGTCACCAGGCGACAGATCCTGCCGGATCCCGTATACGGCAGCAAGCTCATCACTCGCTTCATCAACCGTCTCATGTTTGACGGCAAGAAGAGCACTGCGGAAAGAATTTTCTACAAGGCGATTGAATCGTTGGCCAACAAGACCAACGAAGATGCGTTGCGCGCCTTCGAGAAGTGCCTGGAAAACGTCCGCCCGTCGGTGGAGGTCAAGTCCCGCCGTGTCGGTGGCGCCACCTACCAGGTGCCCATGGAGGTCCGGCCCGACCGCCAGACCGCGCTGGCCATCCGCTGGATGATCAGCTACTCGCGTGGCCGCGGCGAGAAGGGCATGGTCGCCCGCCTGTCTGGCGAGCTGCTCGACGCCTTCAACAACCGTGGGGGCGCCGTCAAGAAACGGGAAGACACCCACAAGATGGCCGAAGCCAACAAAGCCTTCGCCCACTACCGCTGGTAGACCCGGAGTATCACTGTGCCAAGACAGGTTCCCAGAAAAATGCAGCGCAACATCGGTATCATGGCCCACATTGATGCGGGAAAAACCACGACCACCGAGCGCATTCTGTTTTACACCGGCGTTTCCCACAAGATCGGCGAGGTCCATGACGGCGAAGCCACCATGGACTGGATGGTTCAGGAGCAGGAGCGCGGCATCACCATCACTTCCGCCGCCACCACCTGCTTCTGGCGTGACTATCGCATCAATATCATCGACACGCCCGGTCACGTTGATTTCACCATGGAAGTCGAGCGCGCCCTGCGCGTGCTTGATGGTGCCGTGGCTGTTTTCGACTCCGTGGCAGGCGTCGAGCCCCAGTCCGAGACTGTCTGGCGTCAGGCCGATCGGTACCGCGTTCCGCGTATGGCCTTTGTCAACAAGATGGATCGCATCGGTGCCGATTTCTACCGCTGCGTGTCCATGATGAAGACCCGACTCAATGCCAAGGCTGTCCCCGTGCAGATTCCCATCGGCGCGGAGGACAAGTTCGAAGGCGTGGTCGATCTGATCGAGGGCAAGGCCTACATCTATGATCAGAAGGATCAGGGCACCAGCTACATCACCACCGAGGTTCCTGAAGATTTGCAGGACCAGTACGAGCTGATGCGTGCCGAGATGATTGAGGCCATTGCCGAAGAGGACGAGACGCTGCTCGACAGGTTCATGAGCGACGAGGAGCTGACCGCCGCCGAGATCCGTGAGGGTGTGCGCAAGGCCACCACGTCCCTGTCCATCTGCCCGGTGCTGTGCGGCACCGCCTTCCGCAACAAAGGCGTGCAGCAGTTGCTGGACGCGATTGTGGACTACATGCCGTCACCGCTGGACATCGAGGTGATGAAGGGCATCGACCCCAACACCGGCAACGAGATCGAGTGCCCCTGCGACGACGACAAGCCGCTCGCCGCCCTGGCTTTCAAGCTCATGACCGACCCCTTTGTCGGCCACCTGACCTTCCTGCGCCTCTACTCGGGCCACATCGAGAGCGGTGCCACCTTCATGAATGGTGCCACCGGCAAGAAGGAACGCATCGGACGACTGTTGAAGATGCACGCCAACAAGCGTGAAGAGATAAAAGAGGCATACGCAGGCGACATCGTCGCTGCCGTCGGCCTCAAGAACCTGGCCACCGGCGACACCTTGTCTGACCTCAAGCAGGCTGTGGTGCTCGAATCTCTGGATATTCCGGAGCCGGTTATCGAAGTGGCCATTGAGCCCAAGACCAAGGCCGACCGCGACAACCTGTCCAACTCCCTTGTCAAGCTTGCCAAGGAGGATCCGTCCTTCCGCGTCAAGACCGACGAGGAAACCGGACAGACCCTGATCGCCGGAATGGGTGAGTTGCATCTCGAGATCATCGTTGACCGCCTCCTGCGGGAGTTCAACGTCAACGCCAACGTGGGCGCGCCCCGCGTTGCCTATCGCGAGACCATTTCCGCGCCGAACAAGGCTGATGTCAAGCACGCCAAGCAGTCGGGTGGCCGCGGCCAGTACGGCCACGTTGTCATCGAGGTCGAGCCCAACCCCGAGAAGGGCTACGAGTTCGAGGACGAGATCAAGGGCGGAGTCATTCCCAAGGAATATATCCCCGCCATTGACAAGGGCATCAAGGATGCGCTCAAGAACGGCATCGTCGCCGGGTTCCCGGTGGTCGATGTCAAGGTCAAGCTGGTTTTCGGCTCGTTTCACGAGGTCGATTCCAGCGAGCAGGCGTTCTACGTTGCCGGTTCCATGGCCGTCAAACAGGCGTGCAGGGGTGCCAAGCCGGTGTTGCTTGAGCCCATCATGTCGGTTGAAGTGGTCACGCCTGAGGAGTACCTCGGCGATGTCATGGGCGACCTCAATGGCCGCCGTGGCCGCGTGAGCGAGATGGAAGCGCGTCCGGGCGTGCAGGTGGTGCGTTCCTACGTCCCGCTTTCCGAGATGTTCGGATATGCCACGGACCTCCGTTCCAAGACTCAGGGCCGGGCAACGTTTACCATGCAGTTCAATCACTACGAGAAGGTGCCCAACAGCTTGGCCGAAGAGTTGATGAGCAAGAAAGATTAACGACGAGCCAGGATTTTCCCTTCGCTTGACAGAAGCATCGAGTTGAGAGTAATCAACCCGACCGCTGCGAAATTGCGCGCCCTCATTTTTCGGGCGCGGGCGAAGATAAATCCTTTGAGGAGAAAGCACTATGGCTGCTTCGATGGCGAGCGATCGCATCAGAATCAAACTGAGATCATACGATTACCGTATTCTTGACAAGGCAGTGAACGAGATCGTCGACACTGCCCGGAATACCGGTGCGGCAATTGCCGGCCCCGTGCCCTTGCCCACCGACATGCATCGTACCACTGTTCAGAAGTCTGTTCACGTTGACAAGAAGTCCCGTGAGCAGTTCGAAATTCGCATTCACAAGCGTCTTCTGGACATTCTTGAACCCACTCAGCAGACCGTCGACGCCCTGGGCAAGCTCTCGCTTCCCGCCGGTGTGGATGTCGAAATCAAGCTCTAGGAGTAACCGCTATGCCTAAGATGCTTGGAATACTTGGTAAAAAGCTGGGAATGACCCGTATCTTCAAGGAAGACGGCAGCGTTTGCTGCGTCACCGTTATTGAAGCGGGGCCGTGCCCGGTCATGCAGATCAAGACGCAGGATAAGGAAGGCTACAACGCCCTGCAGCTCGGCTATGACACCATCGCCGAACGCAAGGTCAACAAGCCCTTGAAAGGCCACATGGCCAAGGCCGGCAAGGACATGTACCGCCACCTCAGGGAATTCCCCCTGGAAGGTGTTGATGGGTACGAGCTTGGCCAGGAAATCACCGTCGACATCTTTTCGGCGGGCGAAAAGGTCAAGGTTACCGGCACCAGCAAGGGTAAGGGTTTCCAGGGCGTCATGAAGCGTCACAATTTCTCCGGCTCCCGCGCGTCCCACGGCGCCGAGAAGGTGCATCGCGTTCCCGGCTCTGTCGGTAACGCCACCTATCCCGGTCGCGTCTGGAAGAACAAGAAGATGCCCGGCCAGATGGGCAACGCGCGTGTGACCTTGAGCAACGTGGAAATCGTCGACGTAAGGCCCGAGGACAATGTCCTGGTGGTGAAGGGCCAAGTGCCCGGACCCAACAACGGCTTCGTGATGATCCGCAAGAACGGTTAGCCGAGGCTGGAGGTATACGTCATGGCAAAATTACAAGTTGTAGATCAGAATAATCAGAAAGTGGGCGATATAGAGCTGGCCCCTGAGGTCTTCGAGGTTGAAATTCAGCCCGAGATCCTCAACCTGGTGGTCCGCGCCCAACGCGCTGCAAAGCGTAGCGGCACCCACGCCACCAAGACCCGCGGCATGAAGAGCGGCGGCGGACGCAAGCCCTGGCGTCAGAAAGGCACTGGTCGCGCTCGCGCCGGTTCCTCGCGCTCGCCCCTGTGGCGCGGCGGTGCGGTCCTGTTTGGCCCGCAGCCCCGCGACTACTCGTTCAAAGTCAACAAGAAGATCCGCAAGCTGGCCCTGCAGATGGCTCTGTCCTCCCGTGTCGCCGAAGACAAGGTGACGGTGGTCAAGTCCATCGATCTCGCCGAGATCAAGACCAAGGCCTTTGCGGCTGTTGTCGAGAAGCTCGGACTCGGCAAGACCCTGATCGTCTTAAAGGACGCCGACCTCAACCTGGCCCTTTCCGCCAGGAACGTGCCCGGCATCAAGGTCATCGAGGCCGACAAGCTGAATGTTTACGACGTGCTGCTGTATCCCGAACTGGTGATGTTCGAGGCCGCCGCCCAAGACGTTCAAGAGAGGTTGAAATAGTCATGGATTATTCCAAGATTTTGCTCAAGCCCGTTGTCTCCGAGAAGGCCAACGAAGCCAAGGAGCAGTCCAATCACGTCTCTTTTTACGTCCACCCCGATTCCAACAAGATCGAGGTGAAGAAGGCCGTCGAGGCAGCCTTTGGCGTCAAAGTCGAGTCTGTGAACATCGTCAGAAAACAAGCCATGCCGCGCAAGAAGTTTGGCCGCGTCACCGGGCGTATCCCCGGTTACAAGAAGGCCTACGTCAAGCTTGCCGCTGGCGACAAGATCGAAATCTTCGAGGGAGTGTAACTCATGGCAACCCGTAAGCTGAAGCCTACTTCTCCGGGCCGCCGGTTCCAGACGATCTCCGATTTCGCGGAGATCACCCGGACCACTCCCGAGAAGTCGCTGACCAAAGGTCTGACCAAGAAGGCTGGCCGCAACAACAATGGTCGTATCACCGCGCGCCGTCGCGGCGGAGGGCACAAGACGCTGTACCGTATCGTTGATTTCAAGCGCAACAAGCTTGGCGTTCCCGCCAAGGTCGCCGAGATCGAGTACGATCCGAACCGCAGCGCCCGCATCGCGCTCCTGCACTACGCGGACGGTGAGAAGCGGTATATCCTGGCTCCCGTGGGCCTCAACCAGGGTGATACCATCCTGGCGGGCGAAGGCGCCGACATCAAGCCCGGCAACGCCATGCAGCTTCAGATGGTGCCCACCGGTACCATCGTGCACAACATCGAGCTGCACCCCGGTCGTGGCGGCCAGTTCTGCCGCGCCGCTGGCACCTATGCCCAGCTCATCGCCAAGGAAGGCAAATACGCCCTGCTGCGTATGCCGTCCGGCGAAGTGCGCAAGGTGCTGGCCGCATGCTGCGCCACGGTCGGTCAGGTCGGCAACATTCATCACGAGAATATCAAGATCGGCAAGGCTGGCCGCAATCGCTGGCTTGGCCGTCGTCCGAAGGTCCGTGGTGTGGCCATGAACCCCGTCGATCACCCGCTGGGTGGTGGCGAGGGCCGCAGTTCAGGCGGACGCCATCCGGTGTCCCCGTGGGGTGTCCCGGCCAAGGGTTACAAGACCCGCAACAAGAAGAAGGCTTCTGCGAAGCTTATCGTCAAACGCCGCGGACAGAAGTAGGAGTATAAGTAATGCCAAGATCTCTTAAGAAGGGCCCGTTTCTCGACGGCCACCTGATAAAGAAAGTCCAAGTGGCTGGCGAAAATCAGGATCGCCGCGTGATCAAGACCTGGTCGCGCCGCTCCACGATCATCCCCGAGATGGTCGGCATGACCTTCGCCGTCCACAATGGCCGCAAGTTCATCCCGGTGTTCGTGACCGAGAATATGGTCGGCCACAAACTCGGCGAGTTCTCGCCCACCCGCACCTACTTCGGCCATGCCGCCGACAAGAAGAAGTAGGGGGAGACCATAATGGAAGCCAAAGCAGTCGCCAAATACATTCGCGTGTCTCCGCGCAAGACCCGCATCGTTGCCGAGAACATCAAGGGCAAGGGCGTCGAGGATGCCCTGAACATTCTGAGGTTCACCCCGAAGAAGGCCGCCAAGATCCTCAGCAAGGTGCTCTTCTCCGCTATTTCCAATGCGGAGCAGATGCCCGGAGTGGACGTGGACTCCCTGATCGTCGATACGGTCATGGTCAATGAAGGACCGAGCTGGAAACGTATCCAGCCGCGCGCCATGGGCCGCGCCTACCGCATCAGGAAGCGCACGAGCCATATTACCATCGTAGTGAAGGAAATGTAGTTATGGGACAGAAAGTACATCCTTACGGTTTTCGTCTGGGGTATAACAAGAACTGGCTGTCCCGCTGGTACAGCAAAAAGGATTATCCTGCCTTTGTTCTGCAGGACGATCAGATTCGCAAGTTCGTCAAGAAAAAGCTCTTTCAGGCCGGCATTGCGCGGCTTGAGATCGAGCGCGCCGGCGGAAAGATCCGTCTGATCATCCACACTGCGCGTCCGGGAATTGTCATCGGTCGCAAAGGTGTAGAGATAGAGAAGTTGCGTGATGAATTGCGCAACAAGTATCAAACTGAATTCACCATTGAGGTCAACGAGATCCGTCGACCGGAGGTTGAAGCTCAGCTCGTAGCTGAGAGTATTGCCCAGCAGCTCGAACGCAGAATTGCCTTCCGCCGTGCCATGAAGCGTACGGTGGGCCTTGCCAGGAAATTCGGCGCCGAGGGTATCAAAGTCGCGTGTGCAGGCCGCCTTGCCGGGGCCGAAATCGCGCGTGGCGAATGGTACCGTGATGGGCGTGTGCCGCTGCACACTCTTCGTGCCGACATCGACTACGGTTTTGCCGAGGCTCACACGACCTACGGCGTCATCGGTGTCAAGGTCTGGATCTTCAAGGGTGAGATTCTGGACAAAGAGGTGGAACAGTAATGCTTGCTCCAAAAAGAGTGAAATTCAGAAAGCGGCAGAAGTGCCGCAACAGAGGCAAGGCCCAACGGGGTAACAGTGTGTCCTTCGGCGATATCGGGCTGAAGGCATTGGAGCACGGAAAGATCACCAGCCAGCAGATTGAATCCGCTCGTGTCGCCATCATGCGTCACATCAAGCGCGGTGGTAAGGTCTGGATACGCATCTTCCCGGATGTCCCCGTCACCTCCAAGCCCGCGGAAGTCCGCATGGGCAAGGGTAAAGGCGCCCCCGACGGTTGGGTTGCGCCGGTGAGACCGGGCCGTATCATGTACGAAGTCAAAGGCGTCGACATCGCACTGGCCAAGGAGGCTCTCAAGCGCGCTTCCTACAAGCTGCCGATCAAGACGTGCATCGTTGTGAAGGAGGGTCTGTAAGATGACTTCCAAGGAACTTCGTGAACTGAATGACGCCAAGCTGACCGAAAAGCTGACCGAATCCCGCAAGGATTTGTTCGGCATGCGTTTCAAGCACGCCACCGCGCAGCTTGAGAACACCCGGCAGCTGAGCGGCGTCAAAAAGACCATCGCGCGTATCCTGACTATCCAGCAGGAACGACAGGGAGCGTAAACAATGGCTGAGTTCAAACACACAGGCAACAGGCGAGTGCTTACCGGCCTGGTCGTTTCCGACAAGGGAGACAAGACCATTGTCGTCCGCGTCGAGACCCTGGTCAAGCATCCGCTGCTGAAGAAGTACATCCGCCGCCGCAAAAAGTTCATGGCCCATGATCCGGCCAACGACTGCGGTGTTGGCGACAAGGTGCAGATTGTCGAATCGAGGCCCATGAGCCGCCGCAAGCGGTGGCACCTGGTTCAGATCCTCGAAAAGGCCGTCTAGGGTTAGGAGGAAATACCATGATACAGGTTGAATCCAACCTCGACGTCGCTGACAATTCCGGGGCCAAAAGGGTCGCGTGCATCAAAGTGCTCGGCGGTTCCAAGCGCCGCTATGCCAGCGTCGGCGATATTATTGTAGTGTCCGTCAAAGAGGCCATGCCCCATTCCAAAGTGAAGAAGGGCGCGGTCATGAAGGCGGTGGTAGTTCGGACCAAGAAGGAAGTCGGTCGTTCCGACGGCTCTTTCATCAAGTTCGACAGCAATTCCGCTGTGCTGCTCAACAACAACGGCGAGCCCGTGGGTACCCGAATTTTCGGACCTGTGGCCCGCGAGCTGCGTGCAGCCGGCTTCATGAAGATCGTTTCCCTCGCTCCCGAGGTCCTGTAAGGGGATATGCAGATGAAGACCAAGATACGTAAAGACGACAAGGTCATGGTCATCGCCGGGAAGGACAAGGGGAAGATCGGCAAGGTGCTCAAGATTCTGCCCAAGAAGGACACCGTCCTGGTTGAGAAAGTCAACATGGTCCAGCGTCACACCAAAGCCAATCCCTATGCCCAGCAGCCCGGCGGGATTATTGAGAAGGAAGCCCCGATCCATGTATCCAATGTGGCTGTGGTGTGCGATGCGTGCACCAAGCCCACGCGGATCGGGTACAAAAAGACCGAAGACGGCAAGAAGATTCGTTTCTGCAAGAAATGCAACGAAATCTTCAAGTAAGGTGTACCTATGACTCGTCTGGAAAAAGTATATGCTGAAAAGGTAGTCCCTGAACTCCTCAAGGAGTTTGGCTACAGTTCCTCCATGGAGATCCCGAAACTCTCGAAGATCTCCCTGAACATCGGCCTGGGTGCGGCGAGCCAGAACAGCAAGCTCATCGAACCCGCCGTGGAAGAGCTGACCGCCATCGCAGGGCAGAAGGCCGTGGTGACCAAGGCCAAGAAGTCCATCGCTCAGTTCAAGTTGCGCGAGGGCATGCCCATCGGTACCCGCGTCACGCTGCGCGGCGACGCCATGTGGGACTTCTATGACAGGCTCGTGAGCTTCGCGCTGCCCCGTGTCCGCGACTTTCGCGGCGTTCCCGACCGCGGTTTCGACGGTCGCGGCAACTTCACCATGGGCATCAAGGAACACACCATATTCCCCGAGCTTGACATCGACAGAGTTGAGTTGGTCAAGGGCATGAACGTGACTGTGTGCACCACCGCCAAGACGGACAAGGAAGGCAAGATGCTTCTCGACCTCCTTGGCATGCCCTTCAAAAAGTAGGAGGACGGAAAGTGGCCAAAACAAGCATACGCGTTAAGGCACGCCGCAAACCCAAGTTCAAGGTTCGCGCATACAATCGGTGCCCGATTTGTGGCCGTCCTCGGGCTTTTTTGAGGCGCTACGGCCTCTGCCGTATCTGCTTCCGCAACAAGGCTCTCGCTGGCGAACTCCCTGGTGTTCGCAAGGCGAGCTGGTAATCAAGGAGAATCGAAATGGCTGTTGTTGATCCTGTAGCCGACATGTTGACCCGCATTCGGAACGCCTACGGCGCGCACCACTCCGGTGTCGTTGTTCCGCTTTCCAAGATGAAAACATCCATTGCGGGTATTTTGAAGCAAGAAGGGTATATCGCCGACTACGCTGTCGAGAACAGGGACATCAGTATTACCCTCAAATACGCAGACGGGAAACCGCTTGTCACTGGCCTGAAAAGGGTCAGCAAGCCCGGTCGCCGCGTATATGTTGGTGCTTCTGACATCCCCCGCGTGCAGAATGGCGTCGGTATTTGTATCGTGTCCACCTCCAAGGGGTTGCTCGAAGGCGCCAAGGCCAAAGAGGCCAACGTCGGCGGCGAACTGCTGTGTGAAATCTGGTAGTGAGGTTCCAAAATGTCTCGTATAGGAAAAAATCCCATCGAAATACCTTCGGGTGTTGAGGTGTCTGTTGGAGCCTCCGAGATCCAGGTCAAGGGTCCCAAAGGAACCTTGAGCACTGCGGTCCATCCGACCGTGGCGTACAAGATCGAGGACGGCAAGGTCGTCGTCAACCGCGTTGACGATTCCCGCGAGGCCCGTGCACAGCACGGCCTGCGCAGGTCATTGCTGGCCAATTGCGTCGAGGGTGTCTCCAAGGGCTTTGAAAAAGGGCTTGAGGTTATCGGCGTCGGCTACAAGGTGTCCGTGCAGGGCCCCAAGGTCGTTTTGAACGTCGGCTTCTCTCATCCGGTCGAGTTCGACCTGCCCGCCGGGATCGAGGGCCGTGTGGAGGGGAGCAAGCTCCTTCTCCAGGGCATCGACAAGCAGCTCCTCGGTGAAGTAGCGGCGCGAATCCGCCGTGTGCGTCCGCCGGAACCCTACAAGGGCAAGGGCATCAAGTATATCGACGAAGTTATCCGCCGCAAGGCTGGTAAGTCCGGCGCGAAGTAGGGGGATGAGCCATGAGTAAAAGCAAAAATGATCAGCGGCTTCTGCGCAAGCCCCGCATCAGGAAAAAAGTCTCCGGTACGCAAGAGCGGCCCCGTCTGGTCGTCTTCCGCTCCAACCAGCATCTTTATGCTCAGTTGGTGGATGATGTCACCGGCGCCACTCTCGCCTCGTCCAGCACCCAGGTGCTGAACAGGGCGGGCGAGACACTGAAGGCCAACAAGGACTCCGCAGCCAAGGTGGGCAAGGACATTGCCGCCAAGGCGCTCGAAAAGCAGATCGAGTCCGTTGTCTTCGACCGGAATGGGTATATCTACCACGGCAAGGTCAAAGCTCTTGCCGACGGAGCCCGCGAAGGCGGGCTTAAATTCTAGGCAGCCAGGAAAGTACAATGGAACAAAATGAAAGTGGACTGATCGAAAAAATCGTCTACCTCAATCGCGTCGCCAAGGTTGTCAAAGGTGGCCGCCGTTTCAGCTTTAGCTGCCTGGTGGTCGTCGGTGACGGTGAAGGTGGAGTCGGCTATGGACTGGGCAAGGCCAACGAAGTGCCCGAGGCCATCCGCAAGGCATCCGAGCGGGCCAGGAAGAACATGATTACCGTTCCGCTGCTGGACGGCACCCTGCCTTACGAGGTTCTGGGCCGTTACGGAGCTGGCCGCGTCATGCTCAAACCCGCCAGCCGCGGTACCGGTATCATTGCCGGCGGCCCGGTTCGCGCCATCATGGAGGCAGTTGGTGTCCACGATATCCTGACCAAGGCCATCGGCACCAACAATCCGCACAACGTGCTGCGTGCCACTATCGCCGGTCTTGAGTCCCTGCGTAGCGCCGAGAGTGTTTCCGCCATGCGCGGCGTCTTGGTGTCCACGCCGAGAAAGTAAAGGAGATCGACGTGTTGAAAGTTAAATTGATCAAAAGCAGAATCGCGGTCAAGCCCAGCTTGGTCAAGACCCTTGATTCCCTGGGCCTGCGCAGGATCCGGCAGGAAAAGACCCATGAGGACAATCCGGTCATCAGGGGTATGATCTATAAGGTGAGACACCTGGTGGAGGTAACCGAGTCATGAGACTTCATGAACTGTATCCGTTCCCGGAAGAGAGAAAGAACCGCAAGCGCTTAGGCCGCGGCTCCGGCTCCGGCACCGGCAAGACCGCCGGCAAGGGCCACAAGGGTCAGAACGCCCGTTCGGGCGGCGGCGTGCGCCCCGGCTTCGAGGGCGGTCAGATGCCCCTTGCCCGGCGCCTGCCCAAGCGCGGTTTCAAGAACCTTTTCCGCGAGGAATATGAAGTCGTCAACATTGGCCGTTTGCTGGCCATGTTCGACGGCAAGGACGAGATCACCCTGGCCGACATGTACGAGCGCGGCGTCGTCAAGAACGGCGCGGCAGTCAAGATCCTGGCCACGGGCGAGGTCGACAAGGCCGTGACCGTCGAAGCGCACCGCTTCAGCGCGTCCGCAGCAGAAAAGATTGCCAAGGCCGGCGGCAACGCCAAGGCCGTCGAGGCATAACTCATAGACTATCGGAAGGGTTATTGTGGCGATGTCAGGAGTTGAGAACCTTGCCCGGGTGCCAGAGCTGAAGAAAAAGCTGCTCTGGACGTTCGCTTTGCTTGCTGTCTACCGGATGGGCATTCACATCCCGATTCCCGGCGTCGACAGTGCGGCGTTGGCGGATTTTTTCGCCAATGCGCAGAATACCCTCTTCGGAATATTCGACATGTTCTCGGGCGGCGGGCTTTCCAATATGTCCATCTTCGCCCTGGGGATCATGCCGTACATCTCGGCTTCGATCATCCTCCAGCTTCTGACAGTCGTTTCGCCCGAGCTGAAACGACTGCAGAAGGAGGAGGGCGAGGCTGGGCGCAAGAAGATCACCCAGTACACCCGGTATCTGACCGTGCTCATCACCGTGGTGCAGGGCTTTGCCATCGCCGCCGGACTTGAGAGCGCGTCCAGCCCCACCGGGGCGCCCATGGTGCTGATTCCCGGCATTGGCTTCAAGCTCATGACCATCCTCACCCTGACCGCCGGCACCGTCTTCTTGATGTGGCTTGGTGAGCAGATGACCGAGAAGGGCATCGGCAACGGCATCTCCATGATCATCTATGCCGGTATCGTGGCCGGGCTTCCCGCCGCTGCCATCAACACCGTGCAGTTGATGACCCTTGGCGAGATCTCGCTGTTCATCCTCCTGTTCATCCTGGTCTTCATGGTGGCCACCCTGGGCTTCATCGTCTTCATGGAGCGCGGCCAGCGCAGGATACCCATCCACTACGCCAAGCGGCAGATGGGGCGCAGGATGTTCGGCGGACAGACCACACATCTGCCGCTCAAGATCAACACCGCGGGCGTCATTCCGCCGATCTTCGCGTCGTCCATTCTGATGTTCCCGGCCACGCTGGCGCAGTTTTCCAGCGTGCAGTGGCTCCAGGACTTCTCGTCCTTTCTGAGCCCGGATTCCATAATCTACAACCTGCTGTTCATCGGCATCATCATCTTCTTCTGCTACTTCTACACGGCGATCATGTTCGATCCCAAGGGAATAGCGGAGAACATCCAGAAGCAGGGCGGCTTCATCCCGGGCATCCGTCCGGGCGCGCGCACCCGCGAGTACATCGACAAGGTGCTGGCCCGCATCACCCTGTGGGGCGCCTTCTATGTGTCCGCGGTCTGCGTTCTGCCGATGCTGCTGATCTCGAACTTCGGCGTGCCCTTCTACTTCGGCGGCACCTCGCTGCTGATCGTGGTCGGTGTGGCCATGGACTTCATGGGGCGGATCGAGTCCTATCTGATTTCGCGTCAGTACGAGGGCTTGCTCGGCAAGGCTGGCAAGGGAAGATAGTCTTGAAGAAATTCAGGGGAATCTTCCTCAAGAATGAGAAGGAGATTGGCCTCATGCGCGAGGCCAATCGCATTGTCTCCCTGATTCTCGACGAGTTGGGAGAGAACGTCAAACCAGGCGTTCCGACCATGCTCTTCGAGGAGATATGCCGGGCCAGGTGCGAAGAGCACGGGGTTCGCCCGGCGTTCCTGGGCTATCAGGGATTCCCCTTTGCCCTGTGTTGTTCTGTGAATGAGGAGATCGTACACGGCTTTCCCTCGCGGGAGCGCATCCTGGTCGAAGGCGACATAGTCAGCTTCGACATGGGCGTGGTGTACGAGGGTTTTTTCGGGGATTCCGCCCGCACCTGCGCGGTGGGGACTGTCTCCGCAGAGGCCAGAAAGCTCATGGACATAACCCGTGAGTCGCTTAACATAGGTATCGAACAGGCCGTGCCTGGCAACAACCTCTATGACATTTCCGCGGCAATCCAGTCATATGTTGAAGGGTTCGGCTTCGGTATAGTCCGTCGATTTGTCGGACACGGGATCGGAAGCCATCTCCATGAGAAGCCCGAGATCCCCAACTTCGTCCCCAAGGGCATGGCCGGTATCCCTCTCAAAGCCGGCATGGTGCTCGCCATTGAGCCGATGGTCACAGTTGGGAGCCACGAAGTTGAAGTCCTTGAGGACAAATGGACCGCGGTGACCAAGGACAGGAAGCTGTCCGCGCATTTCGAGCACACCGTGGCCATCACCTCCGATGGACCCAGGATCCTGAGTTTGTCCGACTAGCCTTTAAGGGGTGTGATTCGGGCTTGCTCTTTATATCGAAACGCTGTATTAATCGCAGCTTCGTTTTCAATGGCCAGCCCCCACTGGGGCTTAGGCATTATGTTTATTAAGACAGTCTGGAGTCGGTCATGAAAGTCAGACCTTCTGTTAAGAAAATGTGTTCCAAGTGCAAAATCATCAGGCGCAACGGCGTGCTTCGGGTCATTTGTGAGAATCCCCGGCACAAGCAGCGTCAAGGATAAAGGGTAATAACTATGGCACGTATAGCTGGTGTTGATCTGCCGAGAAACAAGCGCATGGACATTGCGCTGACATACATTTACGGCATCGGCCGGACCATGGCCCTGCAGATTCTCGATACCGTCAAAGTTGACTGGCAAAAGAACTCTGATGATCTTTCCGCCGACGAAGTCAACGTCATCCGTACCGAGATCGAAAACAACCACAAGGTCGAGGGCGACCTGCGTCGTGATATCACGAGCAACATCAAGCGCTTGATGGACATTGGCAGCTATCGCGGCCTGCGCCATCGTCGCGGTCTTCCCGTTCGCGGGCAGAAAACCAAGACCAACGCCCGTACCCGCAAGGGTCCCCGCCGCTCGGTCATGGGCCGCAAGAAGAAATAGCGCCGGTACGAATGAATATGGCGCGTGCGTCTCTGCGTGAGCCGCAATCGCGTTTTTAATGACTTTTATTCAACGGAGATCAAGGCAATGGCTAAACCCCGTCGATCTGGGAAAAAGAAAGAGAAGAAGATCATTCCCGTTGGCATCGCACACGTCAAAGCCACGTTCAACAACACGATCGTGACTTTCACCGATGTCAAGGGCAATGTCGTCAGCTGGGCTTCTGCAGGCGCTCACTTCAAGGGCTCCCGCAAGTCCACTCCTTTCGCGGCGCAGATGGCCGCGGAATCTGCGGCCAAACGGGCTCAGGATTCCGGCATGCGCACCGTCGGCATTTACGTCAAGGGCCCCGGCTCCGGACGTGAGGCCGCCATGCGCGCCATCAGCAACGCAGGCTTCAAGGTGACCTTCATTCGGGATATCACACCGATTCCCCATAATGGTTGCCGTCCGCCCAAACGCCGCAGGGTCTAATGAAGGAGATGAATCGTGGCTAGATATACTGAAGCAAAATGCAAGCTGTGCCGCCGTGAGGGGACCAAGCTGTTCCTCAAGGGCGATCGCTGCTACACCGATAAATGCGCGTACGAGAAGCGTCCCTACCCTCCGGGACACGCCGGACGCATGCGCCACAAGATGAGCGACTACGCCGTCCAGCTTCGCGAGAAGCAGAAGGTCCGCCGCATGTACGGCATCCTCGAAGGCCAGTTCCGCGCCTACTACGAGCGCGCCGACGGCATGAAGGGCGTGACCGGTCACAACCTGTTGATGCTCCTCGAGCGTCGCCTCGACAACGTGATCTTCCGCCTCGGCTTTGCCAACTCCCGCGACCAGGCCCGCCAGCTGGTGCGTCATGGCATCTTTCAGCTCAATGGCCGCCGGGTGAACGTCCCGTCCATGCAGGTCAAGGCTGAGGATGTCATCCAGGTCCGCGAGGAAGCCCGCAAGATCCCCGTGATCAATGAGGCCCAGGAAGTCATCGCACGCCGTGGCTGCCCCGACTGGCTTGAGTCCGACGGCGCCAACTTCAAGGGCACGGTTAAGGCCATGCCGAGCCGGGACAATATCCAGTTCCCGATCAACGAGCAGCTGATTGTTGAATTGTACTCCAAGTAAATAGGGGACTTCATGCTTATTGAGAACGGCGACAAACTCATCAACACCCGCAACTGGAGTGAACTGGTAAAACCCGAGAAGCTGATGCGCGACGGCAAGTCGAACATCAGATACGGGAAGTTCATTTGCGAACCCCTTGAGCGCGGCTATGCCACCACCATTGGCAACGCCATGCGCCGGGTTCTTCTTTCCTCTATGCAGGGGTGTGCCATTGTTGCCGCCTCCATAGAGGGAGTGCAGCACGAGTTCACGACGCTGCCGGGTGTTCTCGAAGACATGACGGAGGTTGTGCTGAACCTGAAGCAGGTCCGCATTGCCATGACCACCGACGAGCCCCAGAGACTGGTCCTTGAAGCCGATAAGAAGGGTCAGGTCATTGCCGGCATGATCCAGGAGAATCAGAACGTCAGAATTCTGAACACCGATCAGCTGATAGCCACTCTGACCGAGGACCGTCCCCTGAAGATGGAGCTCGAAGTGCGCATGGGCAAGGGCTATGTGCCTGCGGACATGCACGAAGGTTTGACCGAGGAGATCGGCGCCGTTATTCTGGATGCCAGCTACTCTCCGGTCAAGAAGGTCGCGTACTCCGTGGAGCAGGCTCGTGTCGGCCAGATGACCAACTATGACAAACTCATCCTCGAAGTGTGGACCGACGGATCGGTCACCCCTGAGGATGCCTGTGCATACAGCGCCAAGATCCTCAAGGACCAGTTGTCCGTGTTCATCAATTTTGATGAACTTTCCTCCGAGACCATGGAGGAAGTGGACAGCTCCATTGACCTGAACCCGAATCTCTTCAAGAGCATTGATGAACTCGAACTTTCCGTTCGGGCCACCAACTGCCTGAAGGCGGCCAACATCCAACTGGTTGGCGAATTGGTTCAGCGCACCGAGCAGGCCATGCTCAAGACCAAGAATTTTGGTCGCAAGTCTCTGGACGAAATCCGTCGCGTCCTGGATTCCATGAGCCTCAAATTCGGCATGGGTGTCGAGGATTTTGACAAGAAATACCAGGAATGGTTGAAGAGGAAAGAGAAAAATGAGGCATAGAAAGTCCGGGTGCAAGCTCAATCGGGACAGTGCTCACCGCACCGCCATGTTCAAGAACATGGCCCGTGCGCTTTTGACCTACGAGCAAATTCGCACCACTGAAGTCAAGGCCAAGGAACTGCGTCGCGTTGTCGACAAGCTCATCACCCTGGCTCTTCGCGACGACCTGCACTGCCGCCGCCAGGCCTACAAGGTCCTGGGCAGCCATCAGCTTGTGCAGCGTCTCTTTGACGAGATCGGCCCCCGTTTTGAGGGCGGCCAGGGTGGATATACCCGCATCGTCAAGCTCTCCCAACCCCGTACCGGCGACTGCGCCCCCATGGTCATCATCGAGCTGACCAAGAAGGCCGCAGACGCTCCCGTCAAGGCGGAGGAGAAGGGGACGTCCCCTGAGAAGGAAACCTCCAAGAAGGCAGCCGCGAAAGCCCCTGCCAAGAAGAAGGCCGAGGAACCGGCTGACAAGGCGGAGCAGGCCCCTGCCGCGGCGCCTGATGAATCCGGGACCACGAAGGAAGCCTAAGTCAGTCTCAAAGGGCAGGTCTTGGACCTGCCCTTTTTTTTTGTCAGCCAGAGGCTGTCTTGATTGCAGACAGGGGGGGCCATATGGACATCCGTAAACTCGAAGCGTTTTACAATGTCTACGAGTTGCAGAATTTTTCCAAGGCTGGCGAAGTGATGTACCTTTCGCAGCCGACCATCAGCTCCCATGTCGCCAATCTGGAAGCCGAGCTTGGGGTTAAGCTCTTTGACCGTCTCGGGCGCAGAGTCATTCCCACCCAGGCCGGGGAAATCCTGTACCGCAGCGCGGTGGCGATCTTCGAGAACGTCAAGCAGGCCCGGACCTCCATTGAGGTGCTGCGCGACACGGTCGCGGGCGAGCTGGTCATCGGGTGCAGCACCATTCCGGCCCACCACATGCTGCCGGAATACTTGGCCGTCTTTGGCGCGCAGTATTCCCAGGTCTCGTTCACTGTGCATACCAGCGACTCCGGCGATGTCATCGCCAAGGTGACGGAGGGCCAGTGGCCGGTGGGTATTGTCGGCCACAAGCCGGAGGGCGAGGATCTGGCCGCGCACGCGCTTCTTGAGGACGAAACCGTGGTCGTGGCCTCTCGCGGCGCGTCCTGGTTGCCGCGTTCCTCCGGGCCGGTGCCTGTCAGCCAATTGGCCCTGCTGCCCTGGGTCATGCGCGAGAGAGGGTCCGCTACCCGGCAAGCCCTTGAGGATACACTGGGTCGCATCGGTCTGAGCTTGCAGGATATCAATGTCCGCTGTTGGGTCGATGGCACTTGCGAGGCGGTTGCCCATGTCCTGAGCGGCGTGGGCCTCAGCGTGACCTCGGAACTGGCCACCCGGCAGCTGGTGGAAAGCGGAGCCCTGGTGCGTCTCGACGTGCCCGAGCTGATGGGCCGCCGCCGGTTCCACCTCATCTATCACAAGGGCCGTCAGATGTTCCCGGCGTACAAGGCGTTTGTGGATTTTTGCCTGAGCCGGTAGCGGCTGGAATTTGTCACCATAGAGGCCCGGGCGGTGAGCGTCCGGGCCTTTTGGCGTTTTCAGGGCCGGGATTACGGGAGAAAATGCAGCGCAGGGACCGCGTCGATGAAGCCGTTATGCGCCAGCCGCTGGTAGAAGAGGGTCATGCCAGCAATTTCCTCGGGACCGAGGTCATAGACCAGCCCGTCAAAGTACGAGCACATTTCCGCCTGGCTCAGACAACTGCTCTCTGCGGCCAGGGCGCACATGGCTGCAATATTGGACTCGCCCCAGCATTTGGCCGCGAGCAGGGCGGCGCAGGCCTGCCTGATGGCCGGACCGTTGCGCTCAAAGCTGGTGCGCTGCACGATCCAGACGCCGAAGATGAAAGGCAGCCCGGTCAGGTTGCGCCACGCCTCGCCGAGGTCGGTGCGCACCGGGTAGTCGGGGTGAAAGCGCAGGTTGAGCGCCTCGTCTCCGATGCACAAAATGGCCTGGGGTCTGTGGCCGGTCGAGAGCATGGCCGTGGCGTCCCCGGTGACAAAGGTCGGCTCGATCTGCCACTCGGCCAGCAGGACGCGCAGCAGGGCAGCCGAGGTGTGCGTCTGCGCGCTGACCACGATGGTCTGGCCGTGCAGTTCCTCGACCGGGCAGCGGCTGAGGAGCAGCACGCTCTGCACCGGGCCTCGGCTGCCGATGGCGATGTCCGGCACGAGGTAGTATTTTTCCGGATGGCGCGCGTATTCGATGCTTGATGCAGCGGAGATGTCGAGCTGGCCCGCGTCCATGAGCCGGTTCAGGGCCGAGGGCGGCCCGGAGACGATGGAGAAGCCGTGGCCGATGATCCCGGACTCGATGGGATGGTAGATGGGCAGGACGTTGAGGTAGCCGATCTTGCCGATGCGCACGGTCATGGCCGGGCCTCCACCAGCCCATAGGTCATGGTCCGCTGTCTGGGAGCGAACCCCGCGTCCTCAATGAGGCGGTGGATCTCGTTGCGCGAGAGGCTGAAGGAGACCCCGGCGGCCCTGACCACGTTCTCCTCGATCATGGTCGAGCCGAAGTCGTTGCCGCCGAAGAAGAGGGCGAGCTGGGCGATCTTTGGCCCCATGGTCACCCAGGAGACCTGGATGTTGTCCACGTTGTCGAGCAGGATGCGCGAGAGGGCCAGGGTGCGCAGATATTCGACGCTGGTCAGCTTGCGGCAGTGGGCCAGCCCGGTGCTGTCCGGCTGGAAGGTCCAGGGGATGAAGGCCGTGAATCCGCCGGTGCGGTCCTGGCTGTCGCGCACGGCCAGCATGTGCTCCACGCGCTGTTTGACGGTCTCCAGGTGGCCGAACATCATGGTGGCGGTGGTGCGCAACCCCTGGGCGTGGGCTTCCTCCATGACCGCCAGCCACTGTCGGGCCGGGCACTTGTTGGGCGCGACCCGCGAGCGAACTTCGTCCACCAGGATCTCGGCCCCGCCGCCGGGGATGGAATCGAGCCCTGCCTTACGCAGCCGGGCGATGACCTCGGCCACCGGGATGTGCTCAAGCTCGCTCCAGAAGACGATCTCCGGCGGCGAAAAGGCGTGGATGTGGATGTCGTGGTTGGCCTTGATATGGGCCAGCATCGACTCATACCAGGACAGAGGCAGATGCGGATGATGTCCGCCCTGCATGAGGATCTGCGTGCCGCCCAGGGCGAGGGTCTCCTCTATCTTGCGGCTGATCTCGTCCAGCGAGAGCACATATCCGCCCTCCTGCCCCGGCTCGCGGTAGAACGCGCAAAACTTGCAGCAGCACACGCAGATGTTTGAATAATTTATATTGCGATCCACCACATAGGTGACCACCGGCTCGGGATGCTTGGTCAGCCGCACCCGGTGGGCCAGCCACCCCAGGTCGGCCAGCTCCGCGTGATCATGCAGAATCATGGCCTCGTCCGCCCCGATCCGCTCCCCATCCAGAACCTTCTTGAAAATTCTCTCTATCACTTTCATTCCTTTCTTCTCGTTCTCCTTCACCCCCCCCCCGCCAAAAAGTTTGGGAAAGGGGATGGGATGGGGATCCAGGGGGAAGGGAAGGGGGAGAGCCCTTTTCAAAGGGTTTCCCCCTTCCCTTCCCCCTGGCCGCCGGAGGCACTCCTATACCTCGTTGAAATACGCATCCCGTTCGATGGGGGTGCAGCCGCAGCCCCGGATCATGGCTTCGAGCCCGGCGCGGGTCAGTCCCTGTTCGCTGGTGGCCCCGGCCTCGTGGCCGATTTTTTCCTCGACCACGGTGCCGTCGAAATCGTCGGCCCCGAATTTGAGCGCGGCCTGGGCCTGCTTGACACCGAGCATGACCCAGTAGGCCTTGATGTGCGGGATGTTGTCGAGCATCAACCGGCTGATGGCGATGGTCCGCAGCTCCTCAAGGCCGGTCAGGGGCTTGTCGATGGTCAATGTGCTGTTTTCGGTCAGGAAGGGCAGGGGGATGAAGCAGGTGTAGCCGTGGCTGCGGTCCTGGCTCTCGCGCAGCCGGATGAGGTGATCGATGCGGTCGGCGCGCGCCTCGATGTGGCCGAAGAGCATGGTGCAGTTGGTCTTGATGCCCAGAGCGTGGGCCTCTTCGTGGATGGCGAGCCACTGGTCGGCGGTGGACTTGCGCGGACAGATGCGCTCGCGCACGGCTGGGGCGAATATCTCGGCCCCGCCGCCAGGGAGCATGCCCAGCCCGGCGGCCTGAAGGCGCTCAAGCACCTCGCGGGTGGCGATGTTTTCGAGACGGGCGAAATGGGCGATCTCCACGGCGGTGAAACACTTGAGCACGGCCTCGGGCAGCCGCTGGCGGATGGCCTGGAGCAGGGCCTCAAAGTAGTCGAGGCCAAGGCGGGGATGGCAGCCGCCCACAATGTGGATCTCGCGGGGTGGGAGCGGCGAGGCGTCGATGCGGGCCAGCGCTTCGTCCAGGGAGAGGACAAAGCCGCCGGGCTGGCCTTCCTCGCGCTGGTAGGCGCAGAAGGCGCAGCCGTTGACGCAGATGTTGGTGTAATTGATGTGGCGGTTGACCACATAGAACGCCTTGTCGCCATGCAGCCGGGCGCGCACCTGCTGGGCCAGCGCGCCCACGGCCAGGGGCTCCGGGCAGTTAAACAGGCGCATGCCGTCGTCAAAGGTCAGCCGCTCACGGTTGGCGACCTTGGTGCGGATGTCGCCAAGTCCCATGTTGTCGAAGAAATCGCTTTTCAGGATCTGCATTGGTGTTCCGGGGTTTGGGTGTGCGCGCCGAGCCCATGGCGCAGGAAATCGACCACGGCTTCGGCTCTGGTCCTGAGGGCGTCCGGGGTGTTGCCAGGGGACGCGCCCCTGGCGTTCAGGGCCGGGATGGCGCAGGCCTGGAGGAAGCGGTCCATGACCGCGTCCAGGTGATGGACGGCCATGTCCGCGTCGATGCCGGGTCTCAGCTGGCCTGTTGCCATGGCGTCTGTGACCAGCCCGCGCAGGTACTTGTCCGAAGCCTGCCTGATCTCGCCCAGGAATCTGTCGCGCAGGGGGAACCCCTCCTGGTAGACCATCTTCAGGTAGATGCGGTAGATGAGCGGATTGGCGGTGATGAATTCGGCCCCGGCCAGCAGGCTCTGCCCGATGCGCTCGAAAAAGTCGCCGGACGCGCTGTCCCTGATCTGCTTGAGGGGTTTCTTGAAGTCGGCCACGGTCTGGCCGAAAAGGTATTCGAAGATTCCCTGCTTCGAGCCGAAATACTTGAAGATCGACCCCTTGGCGATGCCCAGCCGCCCGACCATGCGGTTGACGCTGGCCTGATGGTAGCCGTGGTCTGCAAACTCTCGGGCGGCCTCGGCCAGCACGCGCTCGCGCTTGTCGTCCGGCAGGTTCTCGAATGTGTTGGGCGACATTCCCATATTGGTCCTTCTTGCCCTCCGGGGCCGGGTGCGCTAATGGTGACCAGGTGGTCACCATGTGTATCTCCGGCATGGTGGCCTGTCAACAGGATAAAAGAGCGTAGAAAATATAGAGGGATACCATGCCTGACGCGCTTCGGATCGGCTTTTCGCCCTGCCCCAACGACACCTTCATATTTCATGCACTGGCCGCAGGGACCATCCCCTGGCCCGGCGGTCTGGACGTGACCCTGGCCGATGTGGAGGAACTCAACGCCATGGCCAGCGAGGGGCGGCTGGACGTGGTCAAGGTCTCGGCAGCGGCGGTGGCCGGGATTCTGGACGCCTATGTGCTGCTGCGGGCCGGTGGGGCCATGGGGTACGGGGTCGGGCCGGTGCTGGTGGGCCGGGCCGGGGCTGGCGGTCTGGCTGCGCTCGACGGCAAGACCGTGGCCATTCCCGGCCAGCGGACCACGGCGGCCCTGCTCTTTGGCCTGTGCTGCCGCGAGGCCGGGGTCTCGGTGCGGCTCGCGCCCATGGTCTTTGACCAGGTCATGCCTGCCGTGGCCGCAGGCCGGGCGGACGCGGGCGTGGTCATCCACGAGGGGCGGTTCACCTACGGCGAGCATGGGCTGGCGCGCATCCTCGATTTGGGGGCGTGGTGGGAGGCGCACACAGGCCTGCCCATCCCGCTGGGGGCCATTGCCATGCGGCGGTCGCTGGGCCAGGGAGCGGCGCAGACCATGAACACGGCGATCCGCCAAAGCCTGCTGGCGGCGCTGGCAAACTCGCAAGGGGCGTGGGGCTACATCAGGCGCCATGCCCAGGAGATGGACGAGGCAATCATCCGGGAACACATCCGCACCTTTGTCACGGACCACAGCCTGGATGTGGGCGAGGCCGGGGAGCGGGCCATGGCCCGGCTGCTGGCCGAGGCAATGCCCGGGGCGGACCCGGACCGGCTTCGGGCCGTGTTCCTCAGGCCGTTGCCGGTTGCGCCGCTTTCCGGTCCTGACTCAGAAAGACCCCGGTAAGGACCACGGCGGATGCCGCATATTGGAGCGGGGCGAGCCGTTCGCCCAGCATGAACCAGGCAAAGACCAGGGTGATGACCGGGATCAGGTTGACAAAGGCGGACGCCTGGCTGGCCGGGATCTTGGACATGCCGAAGTTGTAGAAGCCGTAGGCCAGGATGGTCACAAACACGCCGAGGAAGAGGATGGCGCCGATGCCGAGGGGATCGAAGGTCGTGGGCATGGCGGTGCTCGGCAGGAAGAGCAGCGGGAAGTAGAATATGGAGCCGATGAATGCCTGGATCATGGTCAGGAACCAGGGGGAGTAGCGCGGCATGAGCCCCTTCAGGGTGACCATGTAGCCGGTGGCGCAGACCATGGCCAGGAATTCGAGAAAATTGCCCAGCGCGGGATTGGGCGCGGTGGCGCTGGGCGTGGCGGCGGCGGACAGCGCCACCGCGCCGACAATGGCCAGGGCAAATCCCGCGAAGGTGCGCCGCGAGGTGTGCTCGCCCAGGTGGAAGCGCGCGCCAAGCGCCACCATGAGGGGCAGCAGAGCGCAGATCATGCCCGCCTGGGAGGCGTCGGTGTAGGTCAGGGCCATGGCCTCGAAGATGAAGTAGAGACCCGGCTCGCACACGCCCATGAACAGGAGCAGTTTCCAGTCGCCGGGCCGGTATTCCACGGTCCGGACCAGCCGCCGGAAGACGAAGAGAAAGCACAGGGAGGCCACGGCCATGCGTCCGAAGATGACCACCATGGGGTCGAACCGGGTGAAGGCCACCTTGAGCACGATGAACGAACTGGCCCAGAGCGTCACTGCCAGCAGCAGCGCCAGCAGCGCCAAACCCTTGCCTTGCGTATCCGACATTGCATGTTCCTTTTGTCAGCGGGTAGGCAGGTCTATCACCTGCGGACCGGCTTGGGAACGGGCCGAGCCATCATTTCTTGTTATCGTCGTCATCGGCCTGGGTTAACGGAGGCACAAAGCAAAGGCCCCGCCAAGGCATGCCGGGCGGGGCCGTTTCATCGTGTCTGGGGGTCGCGCTTAGTGGGGGCAGACGGCCAGGACGTTGACGGGCTTGTACTTGTTGCCGGGGTCCAGGGCAAAGCGGCAGCCCAGATGGGAGTCGTCGCGCTTGTTCTCGATGTCCGTTTCAGAGTCGAGGTAGAAGGGGCAGCCGTTGTTGCTGCAGACCAGGATGACGCCCCAGCCTGTTTCAGGCGGGGTGAGCCAGGGCTCCATGAGCTTGCCGCAATGCGGGCAGTCGTGATCCTCAAGCTCGGTGACGATTCCGGCATATTCGTGAATGACCATGCTATCTCCTTATCCGGTGCGATTCGCTGCGGTTTGGTTCGATTGCAGTGAAGATAATTCCGCAGCCGCCCGCGTCAAGGGGGCGGGCGATTATTCTTGCCCGCGTTCACGTGTTGAAAGCTTCGGGGCGCGGCCTAATCCTCGGTGGCGGGCAGTGCGTGCAGCAGTTTGAACAGGGCGCGGGCCGAGGCCGGGGGCTTGTCTGTTTCTTTTTCCCGGCGCGCGGCCAGGACAAGCTGGCGCAGTCGCTGGCCTTGGTCCGGATGGGCCTCGAAGATTTGCTGCACCAGGTCGTCGTCGCCGTCCACCAGCCTGTCCCGGAGTTTTTCCAGCTTGTGGAAGGAGTCGTTCCTGATGGCGTGGCCCTGCCGGGCCGCCTCGACGATTTGGCGGATGCGGCTGGTGTCAAAGGCGCGCATGAGCTTGCCCACGTATTGCATGTGCCTGCGCCGGGCCTCGTGCTTGGTCAGGGCCTTGATGAGCAGCAGGGCCGCTTCCAGTTCCGGGGGGAGTTCGGCCTCCCGGATCACCTTGTCGCCCAGGGCGGCGAATTCCGTGCCGAGGTTCTGGAGTTCCACGCTGTCGCGCTTGAGCTGGGACTTGCTCGGACCGAATTCGCGGTCGTCGAATTCTTCCGGCCTGTACAGGGGTTTCTTCTTGCTCATGGGTTACCTTTTCAGCGGTGCCTGCGCCAAGTCGCTCTCCAGCTGCGTGAAGATGGTCCGGGTGCCCTCGGTCAGGGCCTGGACCAGTTCCTGCGCGGTGGGCTGGCTTAAGGGAATCCGCTGCGTGTAGTTTTTCGAAAAGAGGATGGTGTTGTCCGGGGTGGATTCATCCACCAGGAAGAACTGCATTGACATGACCGCTGCCGGCGGGGTGGACGAAAAATCCCCATACAGGGTGTTGACCGCACCTTCCAGAATCAGGTCGGGCACGACCATGCTGCCGGGGGTGATGATGTGCGAGAACCGGCCCGATGCGGCCAGCCAGTCGCGCAGCTCCGAGGTGAGCATGCTGCCCGGCGTGATGAAATAGAGGTTGTAGAAATCCGACTCCATGCGCCCGTCGGCCAGCTGGTAGATGATCTCGCGGGTGTTGTAAAGATCGGACACGGCCAGCCTGCGGACGTTGAGCACGATGCCGTCCTGCGGCGCTGGCAGCGACTGCGCCCGGACCGGGGCGAGGCGGTAGTAGTGCTTGTCCAGGGGCTTGCCGCCCATCTTGACGCAGGCGGCGCAGCCCAGGGCCAGGACCGCGACAAGGAGCAGGAGGAGGGGTTTCTTCATGGTCGCGCTCCGGTTAATCGGTTTCAGGTTTGGCCTGGTTCGGCGGGCCGCCGAAGATCATGCCCGATGGGTAGCGCTTGGCTTCGATGCTGATATCCTTGATGTTTTCCAGGATCACACGGGTGTCTTCGAGGATGGCGTGGAGGTTCGCTTCCTCGCTGGCGGTCAGGGCGTTGAGCCGGTTGGCCAGGGCGTGGATCTTGGACACCGCTGCGGCCATGTCGCGGGCGGCGCTGCCGATATTTTCCAGGGCCGGGGCGATCTCGGACATGGCCTTGTCCATGCGCGGGTCGGTCAGGGTCTTTGCCAGCACGTCTGAGGCCGTTCTGAAGCTGGCCATGGCCCCCCGCGTCTCCCTGACAGCCTCCACCGCTTCGTCACCGGATTCTGTGACGATCCGGTTGATGCCCGCGATGGCCTGGGCGGCCTGGGGAATGATCCGCGTGGTGGACGGGTCGGCCAGTATCTGGTTGGTGCGGGCCAGGATCATCCGGGTCTCCTCAAGGATGGAGAGCACCTTCTGGCCCGCTTCCTTGCCGCCTTCGGCCTTGATGAAATCGTCGATGGCTCCGGTGATGGACTTGATGTCCTTGATGATGCCGCCGAGGTCTTCCTGGCTGATGCCGCTCAAGGTCTTGCTGATGGCGGTCACTGTCGCCTCGATGCGGCCCATGGTGCTCGGCACGGACGGGACGTAGTTGTTGATGGGAATCCAGTCCACGGGCAGGAGCGGGGTGTTGTCATCGCTGTCGTAGGTCAGGTTGAGAAAGAGCTGGCCGGTCAGGCCCAGGGAAGTGGGCCGGACGCGAAGGCCGTAGGCTACCTCCTCGCGCACCGCCTCGCTGAATTTCTCCTTGTTTATTTCGCCGAAGATGTCCGGCTCGATTTCGCATTTGACGTAGACGTAGCGGCGTTCTTCCTGGCTCGCTCCAGGATAGGTGTTGAGGACGAAGTCAATATCCACCACCCGCCCGATGTTCACCCCGCGCAGCTTGACCGGCGAGCCGACATCCAGGCCGTTGACCGACTCGTTGAAATAGGTCTCGATGGTGTAGGTGGTCTTGAAAAATTTGCCCGCTCCCAGGATTATGATCACGGCCACGAGGATGGTGGTGCCGACGATGATGAACGCGCCAAGCTTGAAGTAATCCTGTTTCCTGATCATCTGCTGTCCTTATTCAGAGGCCGGGGCGGCGGCCACGGAGC
This sequence comes from Pseudodesulfovibrio aespoeensis Aspo-2, assembly GCF_000176915.2. Taxonomy (NCBI): domain Bacteria; kingdom Pseudomonadati; phylum Thermodesulfobacteriota; class Desulfovibrionia; order Desulfovibrionales; family Desulfovibrionaceae; genus Pseudodesulfovibrio; species Pseudodesulfovibrio aespoeensis. The sequence goes on along the minus strand of NC_014844.1, from coordinate 2,435,446 downwards.
CGTTTCGGCCCGGTGAGGGCATGCGGTGGAAGAATCGCTTGACGTAGATGTTTTCGGATGTGTCGCGCAGGGTTCTGGGGTCGCCCTGGGCAACGATGGAGCGCACGTCCTTGTCGAGCATGATAACGCGATCAGCCGTTTTGTAAATGCTTTCCAGCTCGTGAGTGACTATGACAAAGGTGATGCCAAGAGTTCGTGACAGGTTGAGGATGAGTTCGTCAAGCTCGGCGGACGAGATGGGGTCCAGCCCGGCCCCCGGCTCGTCGAGAAAGAGGATCGTGGGATCAAGGGCCATGGCCCTGGCGATGGCCGCCCGCTTCTTCATGCCGCCGCTGATGGCGGCGGGCAGCTTGTAGAGCGCGCCCTCCAGGTTGACCATGGCCAGCTTGGACTTGGCGATCATGGCCATGGCCTCGCGCGGCAGGTCCGTAAACTCCTCCAGGGGGAGCATGACGTTCTGAAAGAGGGACATGGAGCCGAACAGTGCGCCCATCTGGTACATGACGCCGAATTTCCGGATGATCTCGTCGCGCTCGCGTCCGCTGGCGCGCACGAGGTCGCGCCCGTCGATGAGCACCTGCCCGGCCATGGGCGTGTACAGGCCGATCATGTTCTTGAGCAGGGTGCTCTTGCCGCAGCCCGACCCGCCGAGGATGACGAAGACCTCGCCCGGCATGACGTCGAAGCTGACATCCTCGACAATGGCCGTGTCGTCGTAGCCGCAGGTGAGGTTGCGCACGCTGATGATCGGTTGGGTGGTGTCCATGTCCGTTTCCATGCCCTGCCTCATATCTTCAGGTAGTAGAAAGCCACGGCAAAGAGGCCGTCGGCAAAGGCGATGAAGATGATGCCCGTGACCACTGCGCTGGTGGTGGAAAGCCCCACCGCGCTGGCCCCGCTGCGGGTCTGCATGCCGCGCAGGCAGCCCACGCCCGCCACCAGGATCGAGAAGACCAGGGCCTTGGCCATGCCGCCGAAGAAATCACTATAGTGGACATAGCTGAACACGCGCGAGGTGAACGTCACCAGGGGGAACCCCAGGGAAAGCATGACCAGCGCGCCGCCCACCAGACTGGCCAGATTGAAGAACAAGGTCATGAGCGGGACCATGGCCAGGGCGGACAGGAGTTTTGGCACCACCAGGAAGCGCATGGGCGACAACCCCATGGTGGTCAGGGCGTCAAGCTCCTCGTTGATCTTCATGGTCCCGATCTCGGCGGCAAAGGCCGAGCCGGAGCGTGCCGCCAGCAGGATGGCCGTGACCAGCGGCCCCATCTCGCGGAACATGACCAGCCCGAGCATGTTGGGCACGAATATCTCGCCCCCGAACCGCTGCAGGCTGATGGCGGACTGGAACGACATGATCAGCCCCATCAGAAAGCCGAGCAGGGAGATGATGAAAAGGGAATCCACGCCCACATGGACGCAGGAGAGCAGCACGTCCTTCCAGCGGACCCTGGAGGGGTGGAGCAGGGACCGGGTGATGATGACCGAGGCCTCGCCCACGAATTCGACCATCTCGCGGATTCCGGTCAGGGCGTCCCGGGTCGCCCGGCCCACGCGCTCGGCCAGCCCGCGCCGCTCCGAGTCTGCCGGGTTCCAGCCCGGGAGCGGGCGGTCCCCGGTCAGGTCGATGAGTTGGCGGTGCCGTGGGGCAAGGTTGACCAGCGACAGGGTGCCGCCCGCCTCGGCCACCACCTCGCGCAGCTTGAGCAGCAGGGCCATGCCCGAGCCGTCCATGTACTCGATGCCGGAGCAGTCCGCCTCCACCGCGCCGCCTGATCCGGCGCTGGCCACCCGGCTCGCCTCGTCCCAGACATGGGCCGTGCCCGGTGCGTCGAGCCTGCCCCTGATCTCAAAACGCAGCTGACCTGCGCCAGTCACGGCAAGGACGGAAGCTCCGGGGTGGCCCGGCGGCAGGGGGTGTTGTGGCACGATGGTGTCTCTGGGGCCGGTTGTGGGCGGTCCGCCCGGTTCATGGGAATGACAAAGATATCTGAGCTCTTGCGAAATGAAAAGTGCGGCGGGAGAAAAATTTCCCGGCCTGGCCCGCATCCTATTGACAAAGAGAAAAAAGAACATTATTTTTTTAAACTATGAATAACAGAAAAATTGACGACCTCGATCTTAAAATCCTGAATATCCTTCAGGAGGACGGCAAGGTCTCCAACGCGGAAATCGCCCGCAAGGTCGGCAAGGCTCCGTCTGCCGTGCTTGAGCGTGTCCGCAAGCTGCGCAAGAGCGGTATCATCAAGGGCTACGAGTGCATCGTGGACCACAAGAAGCTCGGACGCGGCCTGACCGCGTTCACGTCCATTCGCGTGGAAGAGGGCGTGGGGGCCACCGAGGTGGGCGAAAAGCTCGCCCGGCTGCCCGAGGTGCTTGAGGTCCACTACACTGCCGGGCGCGACTCGTATCTGGTCAAGGTGCGGGTGGAGGATACCGAGGCGCTCCAGGCCACCCTGGCCAAGTTCGGCACCATTGGCGCGGTTCGCGACACGAATTCGACCATCGTGTTGACCACGGTCAAGGAATCCCGCGTCATCCCGCTTCCTGTTAACGACGAATAGCCTTACTTCAAGGAGTCTCAGATGACTACAGACATTTCCTCCCTGGACCCGAGAATCATCACTCGGGGCAGGGAGTTTTTTGCGTCCATTTCCGGCGAATCTCCTTCGGTTTTCAATAAGGGGTGGTGGACCGGAAAGGTCATGGATTGGGCCATGAAAAACGAGGATTTCAAGGTCCAGATGTTCCGATTTGTTGATGTTTTGCCATACCTGAACACCTCGGAGTCCCTCTCGCGCCATATCGAAGAATATTTTGCGGGCGACGACTCCAACATCCCGGACGTGCTCAAATGGGGCGCCACCAAGACCAAGCTGGGCGGGGGGCTGGTGGCCAAGGTCCTGAACATGACCATCCGCTCGAACATCGAGTCCATGGCCCGCCAGTTCATCATCGGCCAGACGGCCAAGGAGGCGGTCAAGGGCATCCGCAAGCTGCGCAAGGACGGGTTCGCCTTTGTCATCGACCTGCTGGGCGAGGCCACGGTCAGCGAGGCGGAATCCGCCGCCTACCGCGACGGCTACCTGGAGGTGCTCGACGCCATCCACAAGGAGCTGGACAAATGGCCAGCCCTGGACGGCGGCAGCGGCAACGCGGACTGGGGCCACGCGCCCCGCGTCAACGTGGCGGTCAAACCCTCGGCCTTCTACTCCCAGTCCAAGGCCGTGGACCTCGACGGCACTGCCGAGGGCATGTTGGCCAGCATTGAGCCGGTCTACCGCAAGGTCATGGAGATGGGCGGCTTCCTGTGCATCGACATGGAGCAGCTCAAGTACAAGGAGGCCACGGTCGAGCTCTACAAGCGGCTGCGCAGCAAATATCCCGACTACCCCCACCTGGGCATCGTCTTCCAGGCCTATCTCAAGAGCGTGGACCAGGATGTCAGCGAGTTCCTGGCCTGGGCGCGTGAGAAGCAGTTCCCGGTCTCCATCCGGCTGGTCAAGGGCGCCTACTGGGACTACGAGACCGTCATGGCCAAGCAGAACGGCTGGCCCGTGCCTGTCTGGACCTACAAGCCCGAATCCGACGCCGCCTATGAGCGCGTGTCAAAGGTGATCCTCGAAAACAGCGACATCTGCCACTTTGCCTGCGCCTCGCACAACATCCGCACCATTGCGGCGGTCATGGAGCTGGCCACGGCCCTGAAGGTTCCGGAAGAGCGCTACGAGTTCCAGGTGCTCTACGGCATGGCCGAGCCGGTGCGCAAGGGGCTCAAGAACGTGGCCCGGCGCGTCCGGCTCTATTGCCCCTACGGCGACCTGCTGCCCGGCATGGCCTATCTGGTACGCCGCCTGCTTGAGAACACGGCCAACGAGTCGTTCCTCAAGCAGACCTTTGCCGACGAGACAGACCGGGATCGGCTGCTGGAGAATCCGGAGGTCACCCTGCGCCGCCAGCTGGAGAGCAAGTGCAAGGCCCCCGCCTCCCAGGAGGGCCTTGGCAGATTCCGCAACTTCCCCATGGTTGATTTCACTCTTGAGGCGGAGCGCACGGCGTTCCCGGCGGCCATCGAGCGGGTGCGGGCCAGGGCAGGGGGCACGGTGCCGCTGTTCATCAACGGTCAGGCCGTGGAGACCGGCGATTTCCTCGACTCCTACAACCCGGCCAACCCCGCCGAGATCATTGGCCGCGTCTGTCAGGCGGGCGTGGACGAGGTGGACAGGGCCATTGAGGCCGCTTCCGCCGCCTATCTCTCCTGGCGCGACGTGGCGCCCGAGGCGCGCGCCGCCGTGCTGCTGCGGGCTGCCCAGTACCTCAAGGACAACATCCACGACTTCTCGGCCATCCAGGTGCTCGAAGTGGGCAAGCAGTGGGATCAGGCCCATGCCGACGTGGCCGAGGCCATCGACTTCCTCGAATACTACGCCCGCGAGATGATCCGCCTGGGCAAGCCCCGGCGCATGGGGCAGGCTCCGGGCGAGATGAGCCATCTCTTCTACCAGGGCAAGGGCGTGGCCGCGGTCATCGCACCGTGGAACTTCCCTCTGGCCATCTCGGTGGGCATGGTCTCGGCGGCCATCGTCTCCGGCTGCCCGGTGGTCTACAAGCCCGCAGGCAGCTCGTCCTGCGTGGGCCAGGGGCTGGTGGAGATGTGGAAGGCCGCCGGGCTGCCTGCTGGCGTGTTCAACTACACGCCGGGGCGCGGATCGGTCATCGGCGACTATCTGGTGGATCACCCGTCCGTCGCGGTCATCGCCTTCACCGGCTCCATGGAGATCGGCCTGCGCATCCAGGAGCGCGCCGCCAAGGTCGGCCCCGGCCAGCAGCAGTGCAAGCGGGTCATTGCCGAGATGGGTGGCAAAAACGCCATCATCATCGATGACGACGCGGATCTCGACGAGGCCGTGCTCGGCGTGCTCTACGCGGCCTTTGGCTTTCAGGGGCAGAAATGCTCGGCCTGCTCCAGGGTCATCGTGCTCGACGCCATCTACGATAAGTTCGTCTCGCGGCTGACCGAGGCAGCCAACTCCGTCAAGCTCGGCCCGGCTGAGGATCCGGCCAACGCCATGGGTCCGGTGGTGGACAAGCACGCCCAGGAGAACGTCCTGCGCTATGTCAGGATCGCGGAGCAGGAGGGCAATGTGCTGGTCAGGCGCGAGGTCTCGGACGAACTCAAGGCCAGCGGCTGTTACGTGCCCCTGACCATCGTGGACGGCATCACCAGGGAGCACCGCATCGCCCAGGAGGAGGTTTTCGGCCCGGTCCTGGCCGTGATGCGCGCCCGCGACATGAGCGAGGCGCTCGACATCGCCAACTCCAGCCGTTTCGCCCTGACCGGGGCCATCTACTCGCGCAGCCCGGCCAACCTGGAGCGCGCCTCCCGTGAGTTCCGGGTCGGCAACCTCTACCTGAACAAGCCCAGCGTGGGCGCGCTGGTAGAGCGCCATGCCTTTGGCGGTTTCAAGATGTCCGGGGTGGGCTCCAAGTCGGGCGGCCCGGACTACCTGCTCCAGTTTCTCGACCCGCGTCTGGTCTGCGAAAACACCATGCGTCGCGGTTTTGCCCCCATCGAAGAGGACGACGACTGGCTGAGCTAGTCAGCCCCTCCTTGCCAACAAAAGTCAAACAGAGGCCGGGCCGGATGATTCCGGCCCGGCCTGTTTTTGTCGGGAATGGATCTGGCGTTGCGCCCGGCGGATGGGCCTACAGCATCATGCTCATCACATGCCAGCTGGCACCGCCGTGGGTGGAGGAGGAGAGGCCGCCGTCCATGAAGCCGCGCCGCTGGTAGTACGGGACGAGGTCGTGCTTGCACAGGAGCATGACCTTGCTTTTGCCCATCTCGCGGGCGTGGTTGATGAAGCCGTCGAGCAGCCTGCTGGCGATGCCCTGGCTGCGGTATTCGGGCAGCACCGAGAGGGAGAAGATGACGATGTTCTCGCCGTCCGGGTCGTGGCCCACCAGATGCTTGAACTCCTCGTCCGTGATGTCTTCCTTGTGGGTTGAGCCGCTGTTGATCTGGCCCACCACCCGCTTGTCCAGCTCGGCCACCAGATAGCCTTCGGGATAGGTCTCGATGCGGGTGCGCAGGGCCGTGGTCCAGGCCGCCTCGGCTGGCGGAAACGAGCGCGCCTCGATGGTGTGGCACGCGGTCAGGTCGTCGGGCTCGACCATGCGGATGGTGATGGTGTCCATGGTGTTCTCAGTCCAGTTCGACGCCCTCAAGGGCGGCTTCAAGTTCTTCCCAGTTGCTATAGGCATTTTTCAGCTCCAGTTCAACCGCTTCGAGCCGTGCCTGATCGGCTGTCATGGTGTTGCCGGGGGTCTTGTAGTAGTCGGCATCCGACATCCGGGCCTGGATGGCCCCAAGCTCTGCCTCCAGCCGCTCAATGCGGACGGGCAGGGCCTTGAGGGCTTCCTGTTTCCGCTCAAGCTCGAATCTTTCCTTGTAGCTCAGCTTCCTTTTTGCAGGTGCTTCCTGCGTTCCTGCCTTGGGGCGGCACACCCTGGCCGATTCGGCGGACCTGTCCTGGCGTTGGCGGAGCCAGTCGTCATAGCCGCCCACATACTCGGCCACCATGCCCTGGCCCTCGAAGGCAATGGTCGAGGTGACCACGTTGTTGAGGAAGGCGCGGTCGTGGCTGACCAGCAGCAGGGTGCCGGGATAGTCCATGAGCAGTTCCTCAAGCAGGTCCAGGGTCTCGGCGTCCAGGTCGTTGGTGGGTTCGTCCATGACCAGGACGTTGGATGGCCTGGTGAAGAGCTTGGCCAGCAGCAGCCTGTTGCGCTCGCCGCCCGAGAGCACCGAGACCGGCACCCTGGCCCGGTCGGGCGAGAAGAGGAAATCCTTGAGATAGCCCATGACGTGCTTGCGGCCATCGCCGATCTCGATGAAGTCGTTGCCGTCGGCCACGTTGTCCCTGGCCGATTTCTGCTCGTTGAGCTGGCCGCGAAGCTGGTCGAAATAGGTGATCTGGAGATTGACGCCGTGGCGGATGGACCCGGCCTGGGGCTTGATCTCGCCCAGCAGGAGCTTGAGCAGGGTGGTCTTGCCCACGCCGTTGGGCCCGATCAGGCCGACCTTGTCGCCGCGCATGATGGTCATGGAAAAGTCGCTGACAAGGGGTGCGTCGCCAAAGCCGAAGCAGAGGTCCGTGGCCTCGATCACCAGCTTGCCCGTGCGCTCGGCCTCCTGGATGACCATCTTGGCCGAGCCGGTGCGCTCGCGCCGGGCGCGCCGCTCCTCCCTGAGCTTGATCAGGTCGCGCACGCGGCCCATGTTCCGGGTCCGGCGCGCCTTGATGCCCTGGCGGATCCACGCCTCTTCCTCGGCCAGTTTGCGGTCGAAGTTGTGGTTCTGCTTGGTCTCGGCCTCCAGGTCTGCCTCCTTGCGCGCCAGATAGGTTGCGTAGTCGCAGTCCCAGTTAAAGAGTCTGCCCCGGTCCAGCTCCACGATGCGTGTGGCCAGCCGCCTGAGGAACGCCCGGTCATGGGTGACGAAGAGCACTGCCGCGCTCTGGCGCAGCAGGAAATCCTCAAGCCAGTTGATGGATTCGATGTCCAGGTGGTTGGTGGGCTCGTCGAGGATGAGCAGGTCTGGCTGGCTGACCAGGGCGCGGGCGAGCAGGACGCGCCGCTTGGTGCCTCCGGAGAGCGAGTCGAAAGGCGCGTCGCCGTCGAGCTTGAGGTGCGAGAGCACGGTTTCGATGGCTTGATGGGCGGGCCAGCCTCCGGCTGCCTCTAGGGCATGCTGGGCGTGTTCGAACCGGGCCACCAGCCCTGACTGATCCCCGTCCGATGCGACGGCCAGCAGGCGCGAGGCGTGATGGTAGGCGCTCAGATGCCTGCCGGTCTCGCCCATGCCCTGGGCCGCGATGTCGTAGACTAGGCCGTCGAGGCCCTTGGGCACCTCCTGGGGCAGCATGGCCACCCGCGCGCCCTTGGCGTAATCCACGCTGCCGGTGTCCGGGGCCAGCACGCCCTCGATGATGGAGAGCAGGGTGGACTTGCCCTCGCCGTTGCGTCCCAGCAGGCAGACGCGTTCGCCCGGCTCGATCTGCATGGACACCCGTTCCAGCACCGCCGTGCCGGTGAAATTGATTGCTATATCGCGAAGACTGACGACGGCCATGGATTCTCTTTTTGCGCTATGCGGATGGCTTGCCTTCCCCGGAGGGCGGCGTGAGCCGGAAGGAGGTTACTTGCAGGCGTCCTGGAACGCCCTGTGCCGCACATCGTAGGGCGGGTGGCCGAAAAAGGCCGAGCCGGAGACCAGCACGTCCGCGCCCGCCTCGACCAGTTCGCGGGCATTGTCGAGGGTCACGCCGCCGTCCACCTGGATGAGCGTGCCGCTCCCGGCGGCGGTGATCATGCCCTTGAGCTCGCGGACCTTGTCCATACAAAAGGGGATGAATTTCTGGCCGCCGAAGCCGGGGTTCACGGACATGATCAGGACCATGGAAAGCTGCGGGATGAGATAGCGCAGGACATCAAGCGGGGTGTGCGGGTTGAGGGCCACGGCGGGCTTGGCTCCGGTCTCGGCGATCTGGGCGCAGACGCGTTCCAGGTGGTCGCACGCCTCGGCGTGGACGCAGATGAGATCGGCTCCGGCATCGGCGAAATCGCGGATGTAGCGGCCCGGCTCGCGGATCATCAGGTGGCAGTCAAAGAACAGGTCCGACCGGGCGCGCATGGCCTTGATGATGGGCGGGCCAAAGGTGATGTTGGGCACAAACATGCCATCCATGACATCCAGGTGGACCCACGTGAGGCCCGCCTGTTTCAGGGCCGCCAGCTCGGATTGCAGGTTGGCGAAATCCGAGGACAGCATGGAAGGGGAAAGGATCATGGCGCTCGCTCCGGGTAGGGATTGTCTGCTGGGAGAGGTGTACCCGCTCCGCCCCGGATGCGCAAGTTTTTCGACCCGCTTCTTCCCGGCCCGGCGCGGTTATCTCCGCCTGGGCTGGCTGGTGATGAGCTTGTCCGCGGCAAGGCCCAGCAGGCCGCCCAGCACCAGGGATGTGAGCAGGAGCGGGACCACCGTAGCAGGCGCGGCCTCTGAGGCGAGAACGGCAAAGGGGATGCCCGTGAGCAGCCCGACGAGCAACCCGGAGAGCCATCCTACAAAGGGCATCCTGGCGTAGGTGATGATCATGCCAAGCCCCAGCCAGCGCAGCAGGGTGGCGATGCAGATCTGCCAGCCCGATCCCTGGAAGACCAGCGGGATGACATCGATGATCCCGGCGGCAATGCCGAGCAGCAGGGCCTTGATGAAAATGTCCATGTTTCCCCTGTTGCCCAAGTTCCGCCTATTTGTCCATCTTGAAATCAACCTTGATCTTGAACAGCGTGCTGGCGGGAAGGTTGAGGATTTTGATGCCCGTGGCCTCGGTGATGGAGGCGAGGATGGCCTCCACCGCGTCCATGTCCGGCGCGATGAGCGCGAACCAGACGTTGTACTCGTTCTCGCGCAGATAGTTGTGGGTCACGCCGTCATGCTTGTTCACTTCGGCCACGAAGGCGTCGAGCCTGTCCTCGGGCACCGAGGCCGCGCACAGCGTGGACTGCCACCCCAGCGTGTGCGAGTTGAAATTGGCCCCCATCCTGCGGATGAGCCCGGATTTCTTCATCTCCCGCACCCTGACCAGCACCTCGTCCCCGCTCAACCCCACCTGCCTTCCGACCTCGTCATAAGGCCGCGAAACCAAGGGGAAATGGGACTGGATGATGTCGAGTATCCGCTTGTCGTAACTGTCCATGGGGTTGTGCCTCCGGTGGTCAGAGAACCTTTTGAAAAAGGTTCTCTAGACTCTCCAAAACTTTTTGTGTGAAACGGCGCTGGTCGACCTTGCCAGCCTGTGGATGCCGTGTGCGCCGTTTCGTCTTCTTTCCTCAAGTGAGCGGTGCGACTTCCCGAGTCCGTGCGCCCCTCTCCGCCGCCATCCAGTCTTCCTTTGTCATTTTCCCTTTCAGGCGGCGGAGCCCTAAAAAGTTCTGAAAGGGGGTCTGGGGGAAAACTCTTCCAAGAGTTTTCCCCCAGCCGTCGGAGACATTATTTCTTCGCCTTTTTCGGCTCGTAGGAGCACAGGGGCTCTTCGCGCAGGTAGTGGCCGTTCATGGTCTGGGCGCGGGCGCGGCAGCCGCCGCAGACGCGTTCGTATTCGCAGTGGCCGCACTTGCCTTCGTAGACATCGGGGTTGCGCAGGTTGAGGAACTGGGGCGAGGATTTCCAGATGTCCGGGAAGGGGGTGGTGCGGACGTTGCCGCAGTCGAGATCGAGGTAGCCGCAGGGCTGCACCTGGCCGCGATGGGAGATGAAGCAGAAGCCTACGCCGCCCAGGCAGCCGCGGCTGACGGCATCGAGCCCGAAAGTCTCGAAGTTGACCGGGATGCCTTCCTCCTTGGCCCGCTGGCGCAGGATGCGGTGGTAGTGGGGCGCGCAGGTGGCCTTGAGCTGCATGGTTGTGGTCTTGCGGAAATCGTAGAACCAGTTGAGGACATCCTCGTACTCGGTGGCGGCGATGATCTCGGCGCCCAGCTCCACGGCCCGGCCCGTGGGCACGAGCAGGAAGATGTGCCAGGCGGCCGCGCCGATCTTTTCGCACAGGTTGAAGATGTCCTTGAACAGGTGGAGGTTGTTCTTGGTCACCGTGGTGTTGATCTGGAACTCGATGCCCGCGTCCTTGAGATGCTGGATGCCGCGCATGGAGGCGTCGAAAGCGCCGAGCTCGCCCCGGAACTCATCGTGCTGGGCGGCCTCGGGCGCGTCGATGGAGATGGAGCAGCGCTCGACACCGGCATCCTTCATCATCTTCGCAGTTTCGGGCGTGATGAGCGTACCGTTGGGGGCCATGACGCAGCGCAGCCCCTTGGCCTTGGCGTAGGCGATCAGCTCGTACACGTCGTGGCGCATCATGGGCTCGCCGCCGGTGAAGATGATGATCGGGCTGCCCACGTCCGGGAAGGTGTCGATGAGCGCCTTGGCCTCGGTGGTGGAAAGCTCGCCCTCGTAAGGTTCGGGGTGCGCCTCGGCCCGGCAGTGCTTGCAGGCGAGATTGCAGGAGCGGGTCACCTCCCAGGCGATGAGGCGGCAGATGGGCGTGACCCCGTCGTCGAGGAACCGTTTGGGCGCGGTTTCCGCTCCCGGATGGGTTCCGGGACGGGTTCCGGGATGGCCCTTGCCGTGGGGGTGGCCGCCGGGGTGTCCTTGGTGTTTGGTCATGGCGTTATTTGAGCGTCTTGAGCACGTCTTCGGTAAAATAGGTGAGGATGAGGTCGGCCCCGGCGCGCTTGAAGGCCACCAGGGATTCCATGACCACGGCCCGCTCGTCGATCCAGCCGTTGGCTGCCGCGGCCTTGATCATCGAGTATTCGCCGCTGACCTGATAGGCGGCCACGGGCGCGTCAAAGGCGTCGCGCACCTGCCGGATGATGTCGAGGTAGGGCAGGCCCGGCTTGACCATGAGGATGTCCGCGCCCTCCATCAGGTCGGCGGCGGCCTCGCGCATGGCCTCGCGGCCATTGGGCGGGTCCATCTGGTAGGTCTTGCGGTCGCCGAACTGGGGGGCGGATTCCGCGGCCTCGCGGAAGGGACCGTAGAAGGCCGAGGCGTATTTGACTGCGTAGGCCATGATCGGCGTGTTGAGGAAGCCCGCGTCGTCGAGCGCGGCGCGGATGGCGGCCACGCGGCCATCCATCATGTCGGAGGGGGCCACCATGTCGGCCCCGGCGCGGGCCTGGGCCACGGCGGTGCGCGCCAGCAGGTTCAGGGTCGGGTCGTTGAGCACCTCGTTGTTTTTGACCAGCCCGCAATGGCCGTGTGAGGTGTATTCGCACAGGCAGGTGTCGGCCACCACCATGAGGTCGGGCCAGCGGTCCTTGAGCAGGCGGATGGCCTGCTGGACGATGCCGGAATCGGCATAGGCCTGGGAGCCGGTCTCGTCTTTTTGCGCCGGGATGCCGAAGAGAATGCAGGACCGAAGGCCGTTTGTCACCGCCTCGCCCACCTTCTTCTCCAGCTGCTTGAGCGAGAGCTGATACTGGCCGGGCATGGACGAGATTTCCTTGATGAAGGATTCGTCGTCTGTCTCGGCCACGAAATAGGGCATGATCAGATCCTGGGGCCTGACCTCGTTCTCGCGCACCATCTCGCGCAGGGTCAGGCTGGACCGCAGCCTGCGCCCGCGATGAAAATCCGAAGGAATCATGGCATTCTCCCTCTCAAAATCATTGATCCTGAATTGTCTCTACACCATCCCCGCCCGTCCGCCAACGGTGCACACCCTGTTCACCCTCCCTCTCCGCGAAGCGGTCCCAAAAAGTATGGGAAAAAGGGGGATGGGGGTCCGGGGGAAGGGGGAAACGAACCCTTTTCAAAGGGTCTTTTCCCCCTTCCCCCGGGCGCCGGAGGCACTCCTTGGTGCCTACAGCTTCTCGCCGGTGATTTCCTCGTCGGTGAGGTAGCAGGCCGGGTCCTGGGCCCAGAAGTCGTCGTACACGGCTTCGGCGCGGGCGCGGAAGTTGCCGCCGCAGATGTTGAGGAAGCGGCAGGTGGCGCAGCGTCCCTTGACATGGGGGCGCTTGTCCTTGAGCTTGTGGAGCAGTTCGATGTTCGGGTCTGTCCATATCTCGGAGAAGGGGCGTTCGAGCACGTTGCCAAACGTGATGTGGCGCATGAACTGGTCGGCGTGGACCTTGCCGTCCCAGGAGATGCAGCCGATGCCGCGTCCCGAGGAGTTGCCCTCGTTCATCTTGAGCAGTTCGAGCACATCGGCGGCGCGCGCCGGGTCTTCCTTGAGCATGCGGTAGTAGAGGTAGGGGCCGTCGGCGTGGTTGTCCACGGTCAGGACTTCCTTGGGCAGTCCCTTGTCGAACAGGGCGCGGGTGCGGTCCATGATCAGGTCCACCGCCTGCCGGGTCTCGGCGTGGTCCAGGTCTTCCTTCATCAGCTCCGAGCCGCGGCCCGAGTAGACGAGGTGGTAAAAACAGATGCGCGGCACTTCGAGCTGCTCGATGAGGTCGAAGAGGTGGGGGATTCCTTGCACGTTGCGCTTGTTGATGGTGAAGCGCAGACCGACCTTGAGCCCCTCGGCCTGACAGTTCTCCACGCCCTTGAGGGCCTGTTTGTAGGACCCTTTGACGCCGCGGAACTTGTCGTGGACCTCCTCGGCCCCGTCCAGGGAGATGCCCACGTAGGAGAGGCCCACTTCCTTGAGCTCCCTGGCCTTGCTCTTGGTGATGAGCGTGCCGTTGGTGGAGATGACCGCGCGCATGCCCTTGCTGGTGGCGTACTTGGCCAGATCGACCAGGTCTTCGCGCACCAGGGGTTCGCCGCCGGAAAAGAGCATGACCGGCGCGCCGAACTGGGCGAGATCGTCAATTATTTCCTTGGCTTTTTCGTTGGAGATGGGGTCCTTTTGGCTGCTCGGGTCCACGGCCTGGGCGTAGCAGTGGACACATTTGAGATTGCACCGCTGGGTCATGTTCCAGACCACCACGGGCTTCTTGTCCTTGGAGAACTGGAGCAGGTGGGAGGGCAGCTGCCCGGATTCGCGGCCATAGCGCAGAGCGTCTGACGGCTCGACGGCGCCGCAAAAGAGTTTTGAAATGCCTATCATGTAGATGTAACCTCTCTGATGAAGTGAAGCTGTCAGGTAGCACACATTGCGGGCAGTGTAAAAGCGCAAAAAAGGGGGGCTTCGCGCCCCCCTAGCGTTCAGGGAAGTATGTAGGAATTGTTCTCGAAATGTCAAGAACGGAAGGCAAGGGGGAACGTCATCCAGCCAGCCGGATCTCCACGCGCCGGTTTTTGCGCATGGCCTCGGTGGTGGAGCCTGCGGCTATGGGTCTGGTTTTGCCGAAGCCCACGGCCTCGATCAGATCCTGGGCCACGCCCCACTTGTTGACGAGGTAGGCCTTGACGGCGTTGGCGCGTCGTTTGGACAGGGCGAGGTTGTAGGCGTCGTCGCCGCGTGAGTCGGTGTGGCCGCCGACGATGATGCTGCGTCCCTTGAGCTGTTGCGTGTTCAGGGCCTCGCCCAGCGCATCGAGCAGGGGGTAGGATTCAGGCCGGATGGTGTCCTTGTCAAAGTCGAACTGGATGTCGAGATTGACGCCGTTGACCTGGGGGCGGAGCAGATCGGCTGCCGGGCCTGTGGGCGCTGCCGGGGCGGGTGTGGTTTGGGCGGACATGTCCGGGGGCAGGTCCTGGCCCGTCGCCGCAGGCACTACCACGGGCGCGCCGGTGAGGTTGGCGGTCACGTCGCTTGCCGTGCGGGCGAAGTTGTAGTTGGAGTCGGGCGAGGGCAGCCAGCCCTTGAGGGGCACGGCCATGTCCGCCGCGATGGCGCGGATGATCTTGTTGAAGGGCGCGTCGGTCATCCGGTATTCGTGCATGAAGTAGAAGTAGTCATCGGGCCGCTTGGTCTCGATGCGCCCGGCCTGGAGCATGGTCCACAGCAGGGTGGCGCTTTTGGTGTCGTAGATGTTGATCTGGATGGTGATGGCCGTGTCGTCCAGGGTGTGCCCGGAGTAGAAATAGGGCACAAAGCCGACAATGGTCAGGTCCGCGCCGAGCCGCTTTGCCCGTTGCAGGGCGGTGTTCACGCCCTGGTAGGTGTTGTCGGGATTGAACTCCATGACGGTGAACAGCCGCTCCTCAAGCCAGGCGTTGCTGAATATCTGGGCAAAGGCGATGGAAAGCTGGGCGGAGTCGCTGTTTTCCTGCTGGATGATGAAGGAGTGAAAATAGGCTGTCAGCGGGCTGTATTGCCTGCCCTTGGGGTGGACCGCCACCTGGAGTGGCGATTTCCTGACAGGCGAGTCGGTGTAGACCTTGGTCTGGTCCGTGATGGACGGGTCTATGTGCGCACACGCGGACAATGCGATCAACAGAGCGAAAAGAATTGTTTTTTTCATGACTCACACCGGGTATTGGTTGCAGCCGCCGCGGGATGCGCGCCAACTTGGCGACGCTCCCCGGTTCATGCCTGGGGTGTGAGCAAGGAGCATGCCGCCCGGCACGTCCGGCGGGGGGCGCTGCGCTATTGGAGCGTCTGGGTGGGCGACGGGCTGGATTCGATGGATTCGAGGAGCTGTTCGCGCGACTCGATCAGCCCCTGGCGCAGCAGCAGGCGCTTGCCAGGGGAGAGCTTGCGGAATTCCGGGCGGTCGGTCAGATCCGAGAGGCGTTCCATCTCGGTCAGGATGTTCCTGATGAGGGTGCGGATGTCCTTGCCGCGCGGGCCGAGCTGGGCTGCGAGCATGGCCAGGTCGCGGATTTCCTGGGCCATGCGCTTGATGGCGCGCGGGTCGATGTCGCGGACCAGCCTGCGCTTGGCCCTCCATGTCTCGATCCTGTCCCTGAACCAGCCGAACATGCCGCCCGCCTAGATGGTCGCCAGTTGGCTGTAGAAGGCCATGACGCCACCAATGGTGGCCAGCAGCAGGGGGATCAGGGCCACGGGCACCACCTTGGAATAGGGCGCCCTGTGGATGTGTCTGAGCCCGATGATGGTCAGGGAAAGGCCCCACATGGCGGCCAGGATCATCCAGCCGATCTCGATGCCCGCCGTTGGCATGGGGAAGATGCCGATGATGAGCGGGGCATTGGCATAGGCCAGGGCGCGGAAGGTGCCCTCGAATCCCTGGCTGTCGGCCCGCATAAGTATGAGCAGCAGGTGGTAGATGCCCGTGACTATGAATTGCCCGGCGGCGATGAAGGCGGGCATGAGCAAGAGCATCATCAGCGCGCCCGCCGTGCCGGAGAAGCCGTCGACGCCATCGGCTCCGCCTGGGCCGATGGCAGTGGTGGATAGTCCGGCCAACTCCCAGAAATACTGGAACAGCCCCTGGATCATGGTCAGCAGGATGGCGAAGGTCAGGGGCTTGGCCAGCCCGCCGCCCACGGGCATGACCGAGAAGAAGAGCCGGGGCGAAAACAGGATCAGCCTGATGGTCATGAACAGGCCGGGGAAAAATCCGTAGCGGTCAAGCTGCTCAAAGGGCGGCGGCACCTTGGGGCCTTGCCCGTC